>JAHITJ010000134.1 GCA_018817795.1 Myxococcota bacterium
ATCCTCGAGGAACTGCGGGAGAGCGCCATGGCCCTCAATTGCCGCGAGGTCCGGGAGAACCTGGTGTGGTGGCTGGTGGAAGACCGTGGCATGGAGGAGGTCGCGCTGCCCGCGTTCGAGGCCTACGTCGACAGCGACGGCGACGGGCGGCTCAACCGGGACCAGGATCCGTCCGTGCTCGTGTCGGACCCCGAAGTCGAGCTGCTGGACAGGCTCCCGGTGCAGTTCGTCTTCGACGCGCCCATGATCCCCGCCTCGGTCGTGCTCTCGGGGGAGCTGGCCGACTTCGCGGGAGAGCAAGTTTGGGCTTCGGACCGGTTCGTCAACGACACGCTGACGATCCATCCAGCCGACGCCTGGCCGGACGGGGAGGGAAAGACCCTGGTCCTCTCGGCCGAAAGCGTGTTCGGCCGGATCCTGGGCGACCATGAGCGGACGTTCCACGTCGCCTCGGGATATTTCGTTTACACCGAAGCGGGTCCGGATCTGATGCCGACGGCGGCCCTGACCCTTGGCAACGGGGACATCGCCTTTTCCGCCTGCTGCGACGGGACCGCCCGGCACGAGGTGCTGGTGCGCATGAATCCGAATCTGGAGCTCCTGCAGCAGTTCCAGCTGCCGCTGGACTTCGATGTCCTGTCCATCGCCGAAGCCGAAGACGGCGGCTATGTCCTCGCCGGTCGCGTCAATGACCTGGTCCGTGTCGAAAGATTCTCCGCCGAGGGACAGATTCTGTGGAGGCGCAACCGCGACGACATCTTCATCCGGTCGCTGGTGCCCGACGGGCAGGGCGGCTTCATGATCTGCGGCAACACCCGCCCCGACGCGTCCGGCGATCAGCAGGTCCTCCTCTGGAACGTCGACGGCTCGGGGGCGACGGTCTCCTCCTGCACGTTGGGCGGCAGCGGCGTGGACACCTGCGCGGACCTGATCCGGACCGGCGATGAATATTTGTTGTATATCAGCACCAGCTCCCCGGAATACGGCGCTGACCTCGACACCTACCAGGGGCTGGCCCTCCGGAGCGATGGGCAGTGCAACGTCCGATGGCAGCGGGAGATCGGCGGTCGGCTCGATGAGTTCCCCGGCTTCGTGCGCTCCGTCTCCGACGGGGGTTTCCTGCTGGGCGGCACCTCGAATTCATACGACATCGAGGGGGGCGTCTGGTGGACCGATGAAACCTGGACCCCGGACCGTCACCTGATCCGGCTGGACGAAGACGGCCGGATCGTGTGGCAGTCCCTGTTCGGAAGCGGGGGGATGGACGAACTCCAGGCCATGGCGGTCACGGCCGACGACGGGGCCTTGACGGTGGGAAAATTCGTCAAAACCGAGCTCTACTGGCCCGAGGATGACCCCGACGATCTTCGCGGTGTTCTGATGATCCGCGTCGGTCCCGCCGGCGACAAGCTGTGGCAGCGGATCCTGCCCGATGGACGGACCGACAGGACCCCGTTCTCCTGGGTCACCTCCTCGGCCCAGGGCACCATCGTGATCGCCAGCCTGGCGGCGGCCGACTTCAACGGAAACGCACGGCTCCTGCTGGACGGCCATCCCACGGGAATCTGGGTGTTCCGGCTGCGCGACGACGGCCTGGTCGAGTAGCCACCAGGCACAGGGAATGGGCGGGGGGCGTGAACGCGAACGGGCGCAAGGAATGGGGGCCGGGTCAATTGAGGAAGGATCATCGAACGTGACCACCGCTGTCATACTCTTCCTGGATTCTTTTCATATTCTCACTTCAAGGGGGGAGGGGCGGCCCAGCGGCCACGCGCGTGCCGTGGGTGCTGGGGGGGCTTCTTTGTGGGCGACCCGATGAGCAGGCGGTTCTTGGGGGTGACGGCCTCAGGGATCAACTGGGCCCGGACCTCGTAGCCCGCGGCCATCAGGCGGTGGGCGCGATCGACGTCGACGCACAGATCCGGCGCCATCCACGACACCAGCGGGTGGTGGGCGTAGGTCACGTGGCAGCAGGGCAGCACGGAGACCGCGGCCCGCGCGGCGATGGCCATGTCGAGGATGTGATCCGTCAGGTGGCCGCAGGCGTGGGCCGACACCACCACGTCGGTGGGGAACAGTTCGACCGTCTCCAGCCGGCCCTCGATGAACGTCACGCGCCCGGCCAGGTGGGGCCATTCCGCCACAAAGGCGGCAGCCAGCTTGTCGTGCATGGCGGGCTTGCGGATGTCCACCGCGATGGCGCAGGGCGACGTGTCGTCGATGAGCAGCATCATGAAGGCCAGCAGGCCGTGACCGGCAGCCATGTCGACCACGCGGCCGCCGTGGAGCCTGCGACGGGTCCTGCGGGCGGTTTCCCAGGCCTCGAACAGTTCCTTGCGGGGCATGCAGTCCGCCAGGCACACCACCCGCGCGATGTGATCGAAGAGCCCGGTGCCGGGATAGTGGACGGCCGCCGGCGGCGTGAGGCGCTTGCGGGAGCCGGGATCCCCGACGGTGTGAATGATCGCCGGCGCCGGTGAACTGGGTGTTGTCTCGTCCATCTTCATCGCCTCCGCCGGGAATATCCCCGAGGACCCGGGAGAAGTCAACGACCCTTGACGATTCATCATTTCTGGCCTATTGGATCTGCGCCCGAGTCGTGGATTCTTTTCAACCTAATCGAATCCTTCGAGGAGTGACAATCGTGAAAATACTTTACATTCTTTTATCCTTGGCCGCCCTGTCCCTCCCCGCCGTCGCCTGCGATGACGATGCATCCACCAACAATGGGAACGACTTCGACCCCGTCGAGATCTGTGACACCATCTGCCGCAAGAAAGTGGCGTGCGGGACGGATGCGCTCGACTCTTGCAAGGTCGGTTGTGAAGCCCTGTTCCCATGGAAGCTCGAGAGCTACGGCACCATCCAGGCAAGTTGCTACGAATCCCACACCTGCACCGAACTCGAAGCCATGAACCCGAGTTGCAGAAGACTGGCCGCCGAGAGCTGCGACACGAATCTTGACGACCTGAGGGTCACCATGTGCGGGAAGGACTTCGAGTGTCTGGGCTTGACCGCGGACCAGGCCCAGATCGACGCCTGCGTGGCTCAGTATGAGGCCGATGGCGACTTCCAGGCGTCTTTTGAATGTTACACCCCGGCGGCCATCTCCGGCTACTCGACCTGTGTCGCCGAGGTTACCTGCGGAAACCAGGAAGCCGACATGGACGCCTGCGGTGTCGTGCATCTGGGCTGGATTCTGTACAAATAGTGGTCCGCGATCGTCGAAAAGGACAAACTCACGGACTGATCGGGTTTCAAGACGGCAGCGTGATCCTGCTGGGAATCTACTTCTAGTTTTTTCTCGCTCTCCACCCTGCATCCAGTGTGACTTCCGTCATTTTCGCGACGGATCATCCGGTCATCTCCGGAAACCCTGTATCCTTCTGGGATTGTTCAACACCACCCAGGCCGCCCGGGATCTGGCTGCGGTCATCGACAGGACCCGTGAAAACGGCGTTCCGGTCATCGTCTACGGCGTCTCCTACGGCACCTACTGGGCGCTGCGGTATTTGCGCCTGTATCCGACGCACAGCGACGGCGTGATCCTGGATTCCATCTGCGCGCCCGGGCACTGCACGCTGGACGAGTACGACCGGAACTTCGACGAAAACGGGATGATGGTCATGGACGCGTGCCTGTCCGATGCCACCTGCGGAGCCAAGCTTTCGACGATCGATGCGGACCCGTGGACCGCCGTCGGAAACGTCTTCGCCAAGATGGATGCAGGGACCCTGTGCGACGGCGAGTACCCCTTCCTCGACCGGCCGCTTGTACGGCAGGTGCTGGCCATGATGGAGGCGTTCATCACGGATCCGACAGCAGCGGTGGATTCCTCCTGCCTCTCCGAGCTCTACCCGCTGGAGTTCAGCGCGGATTCCGAGCTCAACATGGCTCTCTCGAGCGCCTACTTCGGCACCTCCGACATGTATGAGGGGGCGGTGCAGAAATCCTCCCCCGCGCCGTTTACGCCGCCGCTCAACCCGGTGCGCGCGCGCTGATGGACCTGATTGAATTCATTTGAAAATTCATGCTGCAATGCAACATTGCTATTGACTCCATAGGGGGATCAAAGTAAAAAAATGCCCGTTGGAGGATTGCCCATGAAATCAACGATCTTGCGTATTCTTTTCTTGCTTGCGTTCACGGCGTTCGGCTGTAAAACCAACACCAAGGCGGTCAGTTCCTGCGGGGACGGCATCGCCGATCCCGCCGAGGACTGCGACGACCAGGATCTGCACGGGGCCACCTGCCTGTCCCTGGGCTTCTACCGCGCCACCGGGCAGCTGGCCTGCACCGCCGAATGCGGCTACGACACGGCTGATTGCGGCGGTTCCTGCGGCGACGGCGGCGTGGATACGGCCAACGGCGAGCAGTGCGACGGCGAAAACCTGAACAACCAGACCTGTGAGTCCAACGGTCACTGGGCCGGCACCCTCGGCTGCACCGCCGACTGCCGGTTCGACTTCTCCGGGTGCGGCGGCACCTGCGGGGACGGCATCATCGCGACGCCCGACGAGGACTGCGACGGCATCCTCCCCAACGGCGCGACCTGCCTCTCGGCCGGCTTCTACCAGGGCAACCTGCGCTGCGGCGAGGACTGCCGCTTCGACACCTCCCAGTGCACGGGCACCTGCGGCGACGCCATCGTTCAGCCCGAGTTCGGCGAGGACTGCGACGGGCTCAATCTCGACACAGAGTCCTGCGAGTCCCTGCATTACTACGACGGCCAGCTGGCCTGCACGGCCGCCTGCCGCTTCGACACCTCCCAGTGCATGGGCACCTGCGGCGACGGCGTCATCGATGACACTGCCGGGGAGGTCTGCGACGGGGACAACTTCGCCGGGGAGACCTGCCAGACGATGGGATTCTACGAGGGCGAGCTGCTGTGCACCAACGTCTGCTCCCTGGACGACTCGGGCTGCACGCTGTCCTGCGGCGATGGAGTGGTTCAGGACGCCTACGGTGAGACCTGCGACCCGGGCACGGTTCCGGTCCCCAACTGCCAGAGCCTGGACCTGTTCTTCGGCACGCTGGCCTGCAGCGCCGACTGCGTGCAGGACGCGTCCGACTGCCGCGACACCACCCTGTGGGGGACCTCATCGACCGACATGGCCGGCGGCGTGGCGGTGGATTCCGCCGGCAGCGTCTATGTCGCGGGTTTGACCGAAGACACGCTCGACGGCACGGTGCACATCGGCGCCTGGGATCTGTGGCTCTCCAAGCACGACGTCAACGGACAGAAATTGTGGACCCGCCAGTGGGGGACCGTCAACCCGGATTCCGCCGGAGGCCTCGCCCTTGCGTCCGATGGCAGCATCTATGTCACCGCCAAGGTCGCAGGTCCGCTGGACGCCCAGACGCACCTCGGCGGCTATGACGCCAGCCTCACCAAGTTCAACGCCGACGGAGTCAGGCAGTGGACCCGCCAGTGGGGTACGCCGGTCGACGACTCCGCCACCGGAGCGGCCGTGGACGCCGCCACCGGGGATATCTATGTCACAGGTACCACATCGGGGACGCTCAGCGGCCAGACCGCCTTGGGCGGAGAGGACGTCTTCCTCGCCAAATACGACAGCGCAGGCGTCCATCAATGGACACGGCAGTTCGGCACAGCAGGACTCGACAACGGACACGGGGTTGCGCTGGACTCCGCCGGCAGCGTATACGTCGCGGGTGTGGTCTCCGGCGCGCTCAACAGCGCCACCTTTTCCGGCGTTCAGGACGCCTTCATCATCAAGTACAGCTCCACGGGCGTTTACCAATGGACGCGCCTGCTGGGGACCTCCGGGTATGACGGTGCCTTCGGGATCGCCGCCGATTCGAACAATTTCCTGTACATCGCCGGCGAGACCCGGGGAATCCTGCCTGGACAGACGTTCCAGGGCGGCATCGGCGACATGTTCGTGGCCAGCTATGACACCTCGGGCGCGCGGCAGTGGATCACGCAGTTCGGCTCCACCGACTGGGACATCGCCTACGGGGTGGCCGTGGATGCCTTCAACCATGTTTTCGTGACCGGGCACACCATGGGTTCCATGGACGGCCAGCCCTGCCGGGGCGTCGGGGACATCGTCCTCTCCCGGTTCGCCGCAGGCGACGGTGCCTGGCAGTGGACCCGCCAGTGGGGCACCACCGCGAATGAAAGCGGTCAAGGCGTCGCCACCGACGACGCCGGTCACGCCTACGTCGTCGGCTTTACCGTGGGCTCCCTCAACGGCCTCCCGTATTCCGGCGGCATCGACGCCTTCCTGATCTACGCCCCCTGAACTTCCTGATGTCCCCATCCCGGCTTCGCACCTCCCCGCGGGGACCGTCCTTCGATCGCACAGTTGCGCGTTGACATCGGCGAAATCTCCGGGATAATGCCCTCTGGATCGTCCACTCGTTCAGGGAGCGCCCACGATGAGCCTCGGCAAGTTCTTCTCCTCCTGGTTCAAGACCACCCCCGTTTCCATTTCCTATGCGTCCTGCACCGACGAGGAGCTCGTCGAACTCTCGGCGGATCCGGATTCCCTGACCCCGGCGGCCCGGGAAGAGATGTTCGCCGAGCTGGCCCGTCGGAATCTCGAGCCCGCCGAACCGGTCGAAGGACCCGAGGACGTGGAGTTGACCCCGTTTCTCAAGCGCGACGTGCGTGACGCCCACAAGTGCGGCTGCGGCTCCGGCGGCGGCTGCCACGGGAAATGATGGACGAAGGAAAACAGTTCAGGAGCAGGGACATGAAGTTGTCATACGCATGTTTGTTGGTCGCTGCATGTTCGTGTGGTGCGGGCTTGGGCTGCGGCAGGAAGTCCACGACAAATCCGCCGCCGCGCATCGAAAAGCCGGCCGAGGCCGGGGGCCATGCCGGCGCCGCGAAGGTGTCGGCACCGACGCTGCGATATCTCAGTTACGGTGATTTCTCAGGAAACCTCCTGGTCACCGACGAGGAATTCGCCGGCCCCCATACATTTGAGAATCATTTCCTCGAAGGGCCACGAGGGCCGCTGCTGCTGGACGCCTCGGAGATCGAGGACGATGCGGTGCTGGAGGCGGCCCTGACGCGGGCGATTGACAAGAATGTACGCAACTATGTCCTCACGGCCCGCCAGCTCTGCTGGCCGCCGGAAGGGGACGAGGTCAGCCACTGCGCGCCGGACACGATGGTGCGGATCTCCGCAGCGGGCAAGGATGGAATCTATCTCAGGCTGAAGTCCATCGAGTATCCCTTCTTTCCGGATCTCACTGAACTCGGGCCCGGTCTCCGCGCCGATCTGGACTCCGAAATGAACAACCCGGGCATCCCAGAGATGATGCTGGCCCGTCTGGAGAACGCGGTCAATCTGGTCCATCTCTCCCTGCCGCTGACCGGGGAGGTTCAGGCGCGGACGGCCGCCCTGGGCACCCTGGTGTCGCTGGAGCGCCTGACCCTGGTGGTGGCTCCATCGTACACGGGGGACTTCGCCTTCCTGAAGTCCCTGCCGAAGTTGCGCAGCCTGAGCGTGGAGCGGCTGCCCATGGAGGAGGTGGGATTCCCGGCGGGCGCCCTGGCTGTGCTGGCCTACCTGCCGGCCCTGGAGGAACTGAGCCTGGACCTGCCGGCGCTGGATGCCTCCGGCCTCGCGGTCCTGGCCCGGTGCCGGTCCCTGAAGGCGCTGTACCTGCGGCTGGGGCAGGCGGCCGCCGGCCTGCTGGTCACGGTGGTATCCCTGCCGGCCCTGGAGCGCCTCTGGCTCGACTTCGAAGAGGAGTTTCCCAAGGACTTCGACCTGTCTGTGCTGTCGAAGATCAAGCATCTGCGCAACCTTCGCCTCTCTGCTGTGGAGATCTCCGAGAGCCAGCTGGCGCCGGTGTTCGGGCTGACCGCCCTGACCGATCTCTCCATGGATTTTTCGGTCTGGCCCGACACCTTCGATCCGTTGAAACTGGCAGCGCTGAGTCATCTCCAGAACCTGAAACTGGGGCGGATCGAGCTGGATCTGCCCGCGGTCCTCGGCGCGCTGAAGCATCTGAAATCCATCAATTTTGAGATGTTGCCCGAGCTCTGTCAGGGATACCAGAAGGCAAAGCAGGCCCATCCCAGGGTCCAGTTCCGGTTCGAGGGACCGGATCAGTGCGAATAATGAGCCTCATTCCTTAGGACCCGCGGCGCGATCACTTTGTCGAATCGAGGAAGGCAGGGGAATTGGGCGGAGGTGTCTTACTTGCCCATGCAGAGGGGGTCGAGGCCGATGGTGTAGAACTGCTCGTGGGTGAAGATGGGGACCGCGCCGATGACGGCGACGCCGCAGAACTGCGCCATGGGCTGCATGTAGCCGCGGTTCATGCCGAAGTTCGGGATGGTCGGGTCGGCCACGAAGGACTGGTCGCCGGACTGGTCGGGGTCCTCGAGGGTGCCCGGAACGGTGCCGGCCAGGACCTGTGAAAACGTGTCGGTGGCAGGATCGTAGCGCCACATGTCATTGTAATACACGTTTAATGCTTCGTTGTAATAGTCATTGACGACGGCGCCGCCGTGAAGGATGACGCCATCAAAGACGCCGCCGGCCGCGCAGGACATGGCCTGACGGGCGCCGATGCCCTCGGGCATGGTGCCGGTGGTCACGTCGCCATTGACGGGGTCGATAGTATGATACGCATCCGTGAGCGCGGAGGTCTCGCCGCCGTCTTCGGTGATCTCGCCGCCGAACGAATACAACAGGCCGGTGTCGGAGTCCAGCACGAGGCAGTTGTCGTAGGTCTGGGGCACGGCCAGGGCCATGGAGGTCCACACACCGGTGTCCAGGTCCAGCGCGAACAGCGTGCTCGAGAAGCCGGCCGGGCCGAGGTGGCCGAAGATGTAGAGCTTGCGGGCCGCAAAGTCGAAGACGTGGGTGTAACTGATCCAGGAATCATTGGGGCGCGTGCCCGACGTGGTCAGCAGCGTGGTCTGGTAGGTGGTGGGGTCGATCTGCATGACGCTGGCCGCCCGCGGTCCGGTCACCAGGATCTTCTGGTTGTCAGGGTCGTAGCCGATGAACTGGCACCAGTCCTCGCCGCCGCAGAAGTTCTCGGCCGCCGGGGGCAGGTCGCCGGAGAGGACCTTCTTGGAGTGCTCCCAGGTCTCGAGGTCCAGGTGCCACAGGTAGGCGATGTCCGGGTCGTCGATGTCACGGCCATAAGACGTGATCAGCCCGCCGGTCTGCGGGGCCCAGGTCCAGGAGATGCCGTCGATGGGCATGTTCAGCGAGGTCCCGTTGACGATGGGATCCACGATGGTGATGGGGTGGTGCACCCAGCCCAGCCACTGGGCCTGGACGCAGGTCGCGGTGCCTTCGATGGCCACGCAGTCGGAGTAGATTTCGCACGCCGGCTCGCAGACCACCTCGCACACGTGGGTGTCGATGTTGCAGGTTCCCGGCGCCAGGCAGTCGGCCTGCTCGCCGCAGAGCCCATCCTGGACGACGCACGTGGTGTCCACGCAGTTCTCCCACGCCTCGCAGGCGGGGGCGCAGGTGTTGACGTTGTTCAGGTTGTTCACGTTGTTCAGATTGTTGACGTTGTTGGTGTTGTTGTTCGAGGTGCCGCCGTCATCGCAGGCGGCCAAGGCGAACAGCAGGCAAAAACACGCGGAAAGGACGTTCTTCATGGCTTCTCCTCCTGGTGAATTCCGATACATGGAGTTTCCCGGCAGGAAATGGCATGGCTCTGGAAAGTTAGACACATTGGTTATGCTGCCTCCGCAGCGGTCTGAACGCAACCCGATTTTTCAAATGCCAGTGGGCTGATGCCTCCCAGTGTTGAATGCCTCCTCAATCTGTTGTAAAAAATCTCAATATAATCAAAGACCACGAATCGAAGACGGCCCACGCTGCTCCAGACCTCCTGATTCAGGCTGTCCCGCTTGATCGTCGAGAAGAAGCTCTCGGCCACGGCGTTGTCCCAGCAGTTGCCCTTCCGGCTCATGCTCTGGACAATCCCGTGCTTCGCCAGAAGTTCCCTGAATCCCAAGCTGGCATACTGACTCCCACGGTCACTGTGGAAGATCAGGCCAAGCTTCACCTCACGTCGGCCACAGGCCATCTTCACTGCGTCTTCCACGAGCTCGGAGCGCATGTGGCCGGCCAGCGCCCAGCCCACGATCATGCGGCTGTACAGGTCAATTACGGTGGCCAAATACTGCCATCCTGCGGTGGTTCGGATGTATGTTATGTCCCCTACCCACACGGTATTGGGGGCCTCTGCCGTGAAGTTCCGGTCCAGCAGATTCGGGGAGATTTCCTCCCCGTGCTTCGAATCCGTCGTCGCCTTCCAACGCTTCCTGGGCACGCCGGACAACCCGGCCTCGCGCATCAGCGTCGCCACCTTGTGCCGCCCCACGTGCTCACCATCATCCTTCAGGTCCAGCAGGATGCGCCGGCTGCCGTAGGTCCCGCGACTCGCCTGATGAGCCTGCCGGATCTTGTCCAGCAGTTGCCGTTTGACCTTGGAACGGGCGTCCTGACGGGGGCGACCACGAAGCCATGCGTAGTGGGCAGCGCGGCTGATGCCGAGCCATCTGCACATCTCGGAAACGGTAAATTCGGCCTTCAGCACTTTCATCACTTGGTGCTTTCCGTTTCCTTCGCGAAGAAGGCCGCCGCTTTTTTTAAGAAATCACGCTCCCGTTCCACATCCCGGAGCTTTCGCCGCAATTCCCGGATTTCCGCTCGCTCCGAGGTGGTCGGGGCCTGGGCCGAGCCGCGACCGGAATCGATCTCTGCCTGGCGGACCCAGTTGCGAAGCGACTGCTCACC
>JAHITJ010000135.1 GCA_018817795.1 Myxococcota bacterium
CATCGCCCGCGTGGTGGACCTGCGCGCCGCGGGTGCCCGCGTGGGCCTGGCCGTGGACGGATCCGCCTCCAACGACGCCTCTGACATGCTCGCAGAGGCCCGCCTGGCCCTGTTCGTGCACCGGATCGGACCCCACGGCGTGGGCGCCGTATCCGCCCTCGACGCGCTGGAGATCGCCACCCGTGGTTCGGCGCAGGTGCTGGGCTGGGACGACGAGCTGGGCGCGATCGCGCCGGGCTTTTTGGCCGATCTGGCCTGCTTCGACATGCTCGACATCGCCTACGCCGGCGCCCTGTCGGATCCGGTCGCCGCGCTTTTGTTCTGCAACTCGCGCACGCGGGCCCATACCGTGTTCGTCAACGGAAAAAAGGTCGTCTCCGAAGGCCGCCTGATGAACGTCGACGAGGTGAAGGTCGTGGAGACCCAGAACCGCCTCGCGGCCGAGATCCTGGAGAAGGCCCGCCCGGACATCGACCTGCTGCAGCCGATGTAGTTTCAGTTTAAATGAACGAGACGCGGTCGCCGGAGCGGTGCAGGCGAAGGTGCAGATCCGCGCAGGGGATGAGCCAGCCGGTGTGATCGACGGTGATCAGCGTGTGACCCTGATCGACCAGGCGCTGGAACAGGCGCACCAGGTGCACGACGTCGTCGGGGTGCAGGCCACCCAGGGGCTCGTCGAGCAGGAAGCATGACGGTTGCTTTGAGACCAATTCCCGCGCCAGCGCGAGGCGCTGCATCTCCCCGCCCGAGAGCGAGCGCGAGGGCTGCCCCAGGCGCAGGTATTCCAGACCGACCTCGGACAGCAGGGTGAGCCGGGAGAAGATCTCGGGGAAGTGGGAGAACAGGCCCAGGGCCTCGCGCACGGTGTGTGCGAGCACGTCGGCGATGGAGTAGCCACGCCAGGTGATCTCCAGCGTCTGGGGCGTGTAGCGGCGGCCCTCGCACAGCGGACAGACCGTGGCCAGCTGGGACAGCCCGCCGGTGTCCACCAGGATCTCCCCGGTGCCCGAGCAGCGCAGGCAGCGCCCGTCGCCGGCCCGGGTGGTCGAGAAGCGCGCCGCGTCGTAGCCGCGGGCTTTGGCCAGGGGCAGTTGGGCGTACCAGCGGCGCAGGACGTCCCAGATGCCGCACAGCGAGGCCACGTGGGAGTGCGGCGTGCGCGGGAACGAGAGTTCATCGAGCATCTTCACGCCCCCGGGGAAGAACCCGCCACCGGTGGCGACTTCGGCCCGACTGTTGCGGGTCCTCTGGGCCGCCACGAGGCGCCCCTGGGCGGCGGCGACCGCGGTCAGAAACGTGGACTTCCCGCAGGCCATCGGACCGGTCAGCACCGTCCACCGGGAAAACGGCAGCGCCACCTCGTCGAAGGTGAGCTCACGCACCGTTACCTCGGGAAAACGCAGCATGGCTTCCGGAGCGGGTCGCTCGACGGCGGGGGGCATGCCTGAAAAATCCACCAGCCACGGGGAGATCCGGCTCTCCGGGCAGGCGGCAAGACCTGCACGGTCCCCGGCGTACAGGACCTCTCCGCCGAGCTCGCCAGCGCCCGGACCCAGCTCGATGACATGATCGCACAGGGCGATCAACTCCGGATCATGCTCGACGAGGACGACGGTGTTCTTCTGATCGATCAGGCGCTCGAAGATCCCCTTCAGTTTGGTCTTTTCGTCGCGGGCGAGGCCCATCCCCGGCTCGTCCAGGATCGTCGTCACGCCCGAGAGCTCGCCGGCCAGGTGGGCCGAGAGGCGGACGAACTGGGTCTGTCCATGGGAGAGGGTGTTCATCGGACGAGAAAGCCGCAAACCGCCCAGATCCAGGTCGGCCAGGAAGCGCAGACGACGCTCGATGGGGGCGATCAGGGAGCTGGCCGCCGCGAGCCGGCGCGGGTCGGGCTGGGCATCCAGGACACCGCGGCACTGGGCCAGCGCCTCGTCGACGGTCAACTCCTGCCAGGCGGGCCAGCTCACGCCGGAGACGGAGTAGGCTGCCAGTTCGTCGGAGTGACCGCTGCCACCGCAGGCAGCGCAGACCTGCCCTTCGACGAGGCGGTTCCCCCCGCAGGACGGACAGCCGCCACCGGTCTCGGGATCCCGCGAGAACAGCCGCGACGTCTTGCGGGCGAACACGCGGCCGCAGCCGGAGCACTGCGGGCGGGTCGAGAAGGCGGTCACCTCCGCTGTGGTGCGGATCTGCACCTGTCCGCCAGCGATGCGGAAGGCCTGCTCCACGGAGCCCGCCAGCCGGGACTGCTGCCCCTCACGGGTGACGACGCGGTCCACCACGACCGAGAACGGCCCGGACGGCTGCTGCCCGGGCTCCTCGAGATCGTACTCCTGGTCCCCGGCGAACACCCGCGTGAAGCCGGTCTCCAGCAGGTCGCGCAGCAGTTCCTCGTCGAGTTCGCGAGAAAACGGGGCCGTCACCCACAGGCGCGTCCCCAAAGGCAGCTCGGCGCAGAAGGCCGCCACGTCGGCGATGTCCGAGGCGCGCACCTCGAGCCCGCATTCCGGACAGCGGACGATCCCCAGGTGCGTGAAAAGGAAACGCAGGTGACGGGAGGTCTCCAGCGCGTCGGAGACACAGGTGGCGTCGGCCCAGGTCTGTGACTTCTGGGACACCAGCACCGTGGGGGAGAGCCCCGAGGCCCAGCGCACCTGCGGCCGGATCAGCCTGCCGGAGAACCAGGGGCGCATCCTCAAAGACAGGGTCTCGAGGTATCGCAGCTGCCCCTCCACGTAGAGCGTGTCGTGGGCCAGGGAGCTCTTGCCCGAACCCGACACCCCGACGATGGCGGTGATCTTCCCCCAGGGGATCTCGACGTCGATGTCCTTCAGGTTGTGGGTGGTCACGCCGAACAGAGCGATCTTCATGGGTTTCCTGATGATCCGGCGCCCGTCCCGGGCACCACAGGTGGCAGACGGTCCGCCTGCGGATCGCCCGGCTCATGCCAGGCCGGTGCCGATTCCACCGGAAACGTCACCGCCGGTCGGTCTTCTCCTCGGGGAGCGGCTCGGCGAGGATGCCGATCTGGGTGATGCCGGAGGCGTTGAGCCGCACCAGCAGCGTCATGAAGTCCTGCACGGTGAGGGAGCGGTCCGCCTTCACGTGGGCCTTGACGCGCCCGGAAAAATGCTTCTGCAGCACCGCCGGAAGGGTCTCGAGGGTGGCCTCCCGTGCAGGCTCCTCGCCGACGGCCGCGCGGATGCGGAGCTCGGCATCCATGGCCACCACCAGAGTGTCTGGCGCGCGCGGCACCGGGGCGCTCTGCGCGTCCGGGAGCGTGAGGTCGATGCCGGTGGGATCGATGGGGCTGGTGACCATGAAGATGATCATCAGCACCATCATCACGTCCACCAGCGGCGTGAGGTTCATCTCCGCGATGGGATGGTTCGGGGGTTGATAGTTCAGATTCATCGCAACTAACCCAATTACTGCAGGAACTTGCGGTGCGCGATGTTCTGGAAGTCGTTGGCGAACGACTCGATGTCCGCCACGTGCAGCCGGACCTTGCGCAGGAAGTGGTTGTAGGCGATCGTGGCCGGGATCGCCGCGATCAGGCCCAGGGCCGTGGTCACGAGCGCGTCGACGATGCCCGGGGCCACCGTCGCCAGGGTGGTGTTGCCCAGGGACCCGATGGTGGAGAAGCTCTCCATGATGCCCCAGACGGTTCCGAACAGCCCCAGAAACGGCGCGGTGGCCGAGATCGTGGCCAGCAGCGGCAGCTGGTTCTCGAGATTGGTGATCTCCACCATGGCCG
>JAHITJ010000016.1 GCA_018817795.1 Myxococcota bacterium
CATCGGTGAGGGCAACATCGGCCTGCTGCGCGCGGTGGAGCGCTTCGACCCGACCAAGGGCTCGCGCCTGGCCACCTACGCGACCTGGTGGATCAAGCACACCCTCAACCGCGCCGTCGCCTGCCAGGGGGCCACCATCCGCATCCCGGGGCATGTGCGCGAGGAAAAAAACCGCATCCTGCGCGTGATGAGCGAGATGACCAGCGTGGCGGGCATCGAGCCACCCCTCGACGAGGTCGCCAGAAAGATGGGCCTCGATCCGGCGCGCATCCACGGCATCCTGCAGCGCACCCAGAGCACGATCTCCATCGACAAGCCCCTGGGCAACGACGAAGACGAAGAGACGCTGCAGAAGATCCTCCCCGATGCGGAGGTCCGCACCCCCGAGGAGGAGGTGAGCCGCCACATGGACTTCCGCTGGCTCGAAGACCTGCTGCTGGAACTGAGCCCGCGCGAACGAAAAATCCTGGAGCTGCGCTACGGCCTGCACGGACAGGAGGTCCTGACCCTGCAGGAGGTTGGCGAGAAGCTCGAGATCACCCGTGAGCGCGTCCGGCAGTTGCAGACGAAGGCAGAGAGTAAAATATTCAAGATGGCTCGCAAGCTGGGCTATAAATAAGGAACAGGAGTGAGTTGCGTAATTTATTGACGCTTTGCGCATGGGTGATTCTCTTCGCGGCTGCGGCCTGCTCGCCGGTGCGCACGAACCAGCCAACGTCCGACGCGGGGGACGACGCATCGGACCTGTCAGACCTGTCAGACCTGTCGGACCTGTCGGACTTGTCGGACCTGTCGGACCTGTCGGACGTGTCAGACGCCGACGCCGATGCCGACATCGACGCCGGTGTCCACGTCCCCATCGTCGACAACGCGCTGGCCGACTGGGACTGGGCCTCCATGGTGCAGGTCACCGCCGATCGCGATCAACTCTCCGCGGCCTTTGCTGCTGCCGGTTACACCCCGCCCGCGGGCACCTACCTGTTCGCCGGGATCGCCGCCGATGGCCTCGACCAACTGGACTTCACGTATTTCTCCCGCGCCGAGGAGGGCTTCACCTACTCCCCGGGTGTTTACTGGCCCGCGTCCACCGTCAAGCTTCTGGCGGCAGTGGGCGCGCTCCACGAGCTCGCGACCGTGGGCTGCACCGCTGCCGCGACCGTGGCCTTCACCGACGACGACGGTTCGTACAACGGCACCGTGCAGAACCTCATCGACCTGGCCATCCGCGTCTCCGACAACGTCTCCTACAACCGCCTGATGGAGATCGGCGGCTTCGAGGAGATCAACGGCGACCTGCTGTCGGGCGCCCGCGGCATGCCCTCCCTCGTGCTGCAGCGTCGCTACACCCACCCGCTGCCGGAGTCCAACCTGCGGCACTCGCCTGCGATCTCGTACTCCCAGGACGGCAACACCGGCACCATCCCGGCCCGCGACGGCACCTCGGTCTTCCCCGAATGCACCAACGAGGCCAACTGCATCACGCTGGCCGAACTGACCGAGGGCGTGCGGCGCGTGGTCCTGCACGAGGAGATCCCGGCATCGGAGCGGTTCAACCTGACCGCGGCGGATCTCGATGTCCTGCACACCGCGCTGCAGGCGTCCCCGAGCAGCCTCTCGGCCGGCATCTCGGCTGCCCTGGCCGGTCACGCCCTGCGCATCTACAACAAGACCGGCGCGGTCTACGGTGACGACCGTCTCGATCACGCCGTCATCGTCGACGAAACCACGGGCCGCGTCTTCATCCTGGCGGCCTCGATGCCGTACAACACCACAACGGATGCCGACATGGCCGAGCTGGCGCGGCAGAGCATGCTGGCGCTGTTGTCGGCTCCGGACCCGCGGGTGACCCTGCAGAAGAACGCCGGCGCACCGGTGCTCGTCCGCACCGAGTACCTTGGACCCGGCTGCAACGAGGGCACCGTGCTGGTCTCCCTGCAGATCGAGATAGAGGGGGGCGACCCCCAGATCGCCATCGCTGATCGCGTCGAGCTCTTCATGGACCGGTGGCCCCTCGAAGCCCCCATGTTCGACGGACACGTCTTCCGCATGCAGCGCGACTTCTCCTCCTCCGGGGACCGCCTGCTCACCGTCCACGCCTACGCCGGCGACACCCTCATCGCCGTGCGCCACGCAGTGGTCCGCATCGGCATCTGATTCCATGAACACCACAGCCCTCCGCAACCGCCTCTCGCGCTTCTTTGCGCACCCCGGCACCGACGTCGCGGTCGCCGCGCTCATCATCCTGAGCGTCGTGCTCACGGTGTTCGAGGCCTCCTGTGCCGTCGGCAGCGTTCAGGAGCTGCGGTTCTTCGTGGTCGAGTCCGTCATCACGGGCATCTTCATCGTGGAGCTCAGCCTGCGGTGGTACTGCGCCCGCGGCACCCGGGCATTCTTCTCCGAATACTGGATCGACGTGCTCTCGATCCTGCCCATCGTGCGTCCCCTGCGCATCCTGCGCATCCTGCGTGTGGCCCGCATCGTGCGCGTCGGCATCATCTTCACGCGCCGGGGCCGCCGCATGGCGTCGCTGATCCACGAGAGCCTCATCGAGAACCTGATGGTGTTCGGCGTGCTGCTGGGATTTCTGCTGCTGGGCGCCGTGGGCATGCTCGTGGCCGAGCGCGGAAACCCTGACTTCTCGTCGTTTTCGCACAGCACCTGGTGGAGCCTGTTCACGCTCATGGCCGGCGAGCCCGTGGGCGCCAGCCCCACCACCACCGCCGGACGGTTCATCACTGCCGCGGTCATGATCGGCGGCTTCACGCTCTTCGCGATGTTCACCGGCGTCATCTCCGCGGTCATGGTGACGAGGCTGCGAAACCAATGGGAGGCCCGCGACATGGAACTGCACGAACTTCGGGATCACACCATCATCTGCGGGTGGAACCGCTCCGCGGTCACCATCATCCAGGAGATCCAGCGGGACGAGAAGACCCGGAACATGCCCATCGTCCTCGTCGCCGAGCTCGAGGAGCCGCCGGCCTTCGCGTCCTGGGGTTGCCGCATCGAGCTGCTGTACTTCGTGCGCGGCGACTACACCTCCACGGCCGTGCTGCAGAAGGCCGGCATCGACCGCGCCGCGGCCACCGTGCTGCTGGCCGACAAGAGCCTGCCCCGCACCGACCAGGACCGCGACGCGCGCACCCTGCTGGCCGCCCTCACGATTGAAAAGCTGCGGCCGGGCATCTTCACCTGCGCCGAGCTGCTCCGACGCGAGAACATCGAACATCTCTCGATGGCCAAGGTCGAGGAGATCGTCATCGGCGACGAATACATGGGACACCTGATCGCCCACTCGTCACGCACCCGGGGCGTCATCAAGATCGTGGACGAGCTGCTGACGGCCTCGCGGGGCAATCAATTTTACAAGATCGCCACTCCGGCCCATCTGATCGGCAAGACCTTCTTCGAGGCCCTCCTCGACATCAAAAAGACGAAGAACTCGATCCTGGTGGCGGTGGAGGCCGGACGGAACGAGTCTGCCACCGAACTGATGACCAATCCGCCCAACGATTACGTGCTGAATCCGTCCGATTCCCTGGTCCTGATCGCCACCGCCGATCCGGAGAGCCGGAATTCCTGAGCCGGGAACACCGGTATTTGAAAAAAATGTTGAAAGAAAACTCATGTTCCACTATAAATTGGAGCCCAAGATCGGCCGAACCGGCGGATCGACGCATGCCGCAGAAAGGTGTACCCCATGAGCGACAAACGAGAAAACTCCGTATTGTTTTCCCTCAAGGAACTGCGCAAGATCGAGAAGGATCGCGTTTCGCAGCAGGAAGAGGACGATCGCAAGCGAGCCGATGAGGAGCGTCGCCGCGCCGAGGAAGAGGAGCGCCGCCGCAAGACCGAGGAAGAGCGCCGCATCCGCGAAGAGGAAGAGCGCGTACGCCGTGAGGAAGCCGCCCGCAAGGCCCAGGCCCAGCAGTCGGATCTGCAGTCCCAGGTCGCCGCCGAGCGCGAGCGCATGCAACAGCAGTTCCAGCAGCAGATGATGATGGAACAGCAGCGCCTGCGCGACCAGATGATGAACGAGATGTCCGCGATGCAGCCCGCCATGGCCGCCGGCGCCCCCGCCCAGAAGCAGGGCAAGGGCATGATGGTCGGCATGATCATCGGCATGGTCGTGCTCGGCGCCTTCGCCGCGTTCGCCTTCGTCAACGGCAACTCCAAGGAGGAAGCCGCCAAGAAGGAAGCCAAAGACACCTCGGAGAAGATGCTCGCCGAGATGAAGAAACTGAATGAGGGCCAGACCAACATTCAGTCCAAACTCGACAAGGCCAACGAGGAGAACAAGGCTTTGGCCGATAAGCTTGCCGCAGCCGAAGCAACCGCGAAGAAAGCCCAGGAAGAGGCCGAGGCCCTCAAGGCCCAGGCGAACAACCCGGAGCCGCCCGACACGGGTTCCATGAAGCCCCCGCGTGATAACGGCTCCTCCATGCGTCCCCCTCCGATGGGCATGGACGCCCCCCCGCCGATGACCATGCGCTGCAACCCCAACGATCCCACCTGCTTCGAATAGCCGATCCTTCCTGAAAGAGAAAAAGCCAGACCAGTCAGACCAGTCAGACCCAGGGCGATCGAGTTCTCATTTTTCTGGACAAGAGGATCCACGTCGTATCCGCCTGGAAACTTCGGGGGGCAAAGTGCCAAGTCGAAATCGAAATCGAAATCGATTCAATTTCCTCGTAAATCAACAGTTTTTCGATGTC
>JAHITJ010000136.1 GCA_018817795.1 Myxococcota bacterium
GAGGGAGAACTGCGGGGGCGCGTAATCGGGCGGGATCACCATGACTTCAATGACATCCTCGGGCGGCAGGATGGCCGGGGACTCTTCGTATCCGGCCGGCGGTGCCGTGTCGGTGTAGAAGTCCATGGATTCAGGCTGTGAGTCGGGGATGGACTCGTCCACTTCCTCGATGACCGTCTCGGCGATGACCTCGGGCTCCACGGACGGCAGCGGCGGCGGAATTAACTTCTCGGCCGGCTCCACGACGGGGGTCACGGGCGTGACCTCGACGGTGTTCGTGGCGTTGTTGGTCGGCTGTGGCTGGGGGTCAGAGGTGTGCTGGGGCGGTTGTACATAGCAGGACGAAAGCACAAAGGCTGACGTCAGCAGCAAGAACAGGGAAAGGGTGATCCGTTTCATCTTGATACTCCTCGGTTACAGTTTCGAAAATCGTCATCACAGAATAAGGGTTGGGCCAAAATACAAACATCTGGCACCGGGACTGACGAATTCGACCGCATCATATTCATTGGCGACAAATTGGAAAGCTGTTTCTTTATATTGATCGGCGTGGATTCGAAAAGTATGGCCCGCCTCAGGCCAGCGCCTCGGAGGGAGTGGCGCCGAAGTTGCGTGATAGCGACAGCGTGGAGAGGATCTCCGGCGGCAGGAGGCCGGGGCGTCCCATAATCATGGCGGTGACCTGGGCGGCGACGCCGGGACCGAGCATGAAACCCTGCCCGCACATGCCCACGGCCGCCAGCGCACCCTCGGCGCCGGGCACCCAGTCCAGGATGGGGCGGCCGTCCGGGGTCATGGGATACAATCCTCGCCAGGTACGGCGGATCAGGAGGTTGCGCAGGCGCGGGATCAACGTCGTCAGGCGCGAGGCCAGCACGGGCATGAACTCGGAGAGGTTCTCGCGGTTGTGGCCCAGGAAGGCCTTCTTGGGTGTATAGCAGAATATGATCTGCCCCGAATGGACCTGACCAAAATAGAAGTTCGCCGTCTTTCCTTCGGGGCCTTCATGCATGTCCACGACCAGCGGGGGTAGAAACTGCTTTACCGGGGCGGAGATCCCTGCCTCGTGTGAGTCGGGGGTCACCGGGAAGTGGGCGTTGAGCATGCGGCCGTGAGAGATGGCGTCGGCGCCGGTGGCGATGACGACACGTGGTGCAAAGTAAATATTTTTCTCCGTTCGGACGCCTTCGATCTTCCCGGAGTTGACGGCATAGCCCACGACAGGCTCTTTCACATGGAGATCCACCCCCAGGCGCTGGCCTTCGCGCTGAAACGCGACGGAGGCCTTCAGGGTCGACACCTGCCCGTCGCGCGGTGAGAGCGTGCCGCCGAGCAGGCCGCGTCGCTCGATGCCCGGCACCACCTGGGCGATCCCGTCGGCGTCGAGCCAGTCGATGTCCAAGCCAAACTTCTTCTGCATCGGCAGGATGCCCTGCAGTTGGTCGCGCAGGCCCCCGGTGTACACGGGGAAGCAATATCCGCCGGGCTTCCAGCCCACGTCGACGCCGGTGCGCTCCTCCCAGGTCGTGAACACCTCCAGGCTCTTCTGGCACAGCAGGATCTTGGCCGGATCCGAATGGGTCGCGCGCACGCCGCCGATGGCGGCCTTGTTCGAGCCCTGGCCCGGGGACGCATACCCCTCCAGCAGGAGCACGCGCAGCCCCTCGGCGGCAAGGAACATCGCAGCCGGGGTCCCCACCGATCCGGCGCCCACCACGATGACGTCGTAGGTGTTCTTCTCGTTCATCGGTCATCCTCCAGAAACGCGTCGAGGCGGACTTCGGCCGTCAGCGGACGGAACGTGGGGGGCGTCACCTCTTCGGTCTTCACGCCTGCGGATCGGTAGAGGCGCAGAATCGGCTCGGTGCAGTTCTTGCCGCCGCAGGCGCCCATGCCGGTGCGCAGGGAGGCCTTGAGCAGGTTCATGTCACGCACGCCGGCTTCGATCTCGGCGCGGACCTCGCTGCGGCGCACGCGCTCGCAGAGGCACACGATGGGATCGCACTGCGTCGGGTCGTCGCACCCGCAGTCGCCCTGCAGCGGGCGGCCGTAGTCGGGATCGGCGACCAGGAAGCCCGCCACGTCGAGCTTCTCGGCGGCAGGCACGCGCAGGCGCACGAGCTTGCGGCGGTCCTGGTTCTGCTTGTCGCGCACCTCGAGGACGGTGCCGGTGCCCAGCAGGCGGCCGTGGCGGTCGGTGGTGATGACCTGCCCGTTGGCCGGGATGCGCGCGGCATCGAACTCGAACGCGAGCATGACCACCGCCGTGTCGTCGGTCTTGTCGGTGTCCTCGAAGACCAGCGACACCGCCAGTCCCGGGCACGCCAGCACGCACTTGCCGCAGCCGGAGCATTTCCCCTCGAACACGGGCAGGTCCATGATGGTGCCCGGGATCTGGATCGAGTGCAGCGGGCACGCGTCCACGCAAGGGTTGCAGGGAATCTCCTGATCACAGAAGAAGACAGGAAATACGCGGCCACCGCGGTCCTGCTGCGTGATCGGGTGGGTGGTGCCGGGGCGGCTCTTGAGGATCTCCTCGAGGGGCTCCCAGTCGTCGGGGATGTCGATCAGGATCCCCAGTTCGCGGGCGATCTTCCGGCCGGCGATCTTGCCGGAGAAGATCGCGGCCGAGGCCTCGGCGATCTCGCGGGCGTCGCCAGCGGACCAGGTTGGAATGCCGTATTCCTTCGCCTTTTTCGCCAGCTCGTCCACCGGGGAGAGGCCCACGGCGACGAGGACGGTGTCGACGTCCCAGCGACGTTCGGTCCCCGGGATCGGCCGGAAGTCGGCGTCGATGCGGGCCGCGACCACGCTCTGGACGTGCTCGGTCCCCTCGGCGCATACGATCGAATGCGAGGTGAGCACCGGGATGCCCAGGCGCAGGATTTTGTCCTGATGCACCTTGTAGCCGCCGCACGCCGGCAGGGCCTCCACGACCGCGGCGACCTCGATGCCCGCCTGCAGGGCGTGATAGGCCGTGATCAGGCCGACGTTGCCGCCGCCCACCACGAACAGGCGGCCGGAGGCCTTGACCAGGTCACGGTTGACCAGCGTCTGGAAGGCGCCGGCGCCGTAGACGCCCGGCAGGTCGCTTCCCGGGAACGGCAGGGTGCGTTCTCGGGCGCCCGTGGCGATCAGCACCTGGGCGGGCCGCACGATGCGGTAGTGGCCACCATGGACGATGCCGAAGGCGCCGTCGGAGTACACGCCCACGCCCGCGGCTTCGCGCCACACATGGACCGACGGCAGCGCGGCGATCTCCTCGCCCAGGATCCGCGCGATGTCGATGCCCCGCACGCCGGCGTAGCAGTCCTTCACGGAGCCGAAGAAGTTGTGCGTCTGCAGCGTGAGCTTGCCGCCCAGCTCGGCCTTGTCGTCGATCAACAGCACGTCGATGCCCAGCCGGCCCAGCTCCACGGCCGCGCACATGCCCGCGGGCCCGCCGCCGACGATCAGCACGGTGACCGAGGTCTCGTCGAAGCGCGGCGCCGGGCGCGACGCCGGCGGCGTCACGTCGGGCAGATCCGGCAGGCCCTCGCACGGCAGCACGCGCAGGCCCGGCGCGACCGGCGTCATGCATGCCTTGACCGGCACGCCGTCGGCCAGCACCATGCACTGGGAGCACTGGCCGTTGACGCAGAAGATGCCCTGGGCGCCGTTGTCGCGCGGATGATGCCCGAACACGTGCACCCCTGCGGCGTACAGCGCCGACGAGATCATCTCTCCGGGACGCCCGAGGCATGCGCGATCATTGAACGTGAAAGGAACGGAAGGCTCCGGCAGCGGTGCCAGTATGGGATGTGACGTGATACGCAGATCCATGAGGGTGAATCCTCCCACCGGCAATGCTTCTAGTATGAAGTCGGAGCGGGGGTCAATCCTTTTCGGTCCCGATCGCCGGGCGGCCGCAGGAAGTGGATGTCGGCATCGTCTTTTGCCTCCTGCCCCGGATGGCTCGCAATCGCAATCGCAATCGGCTCCCGGCTTCGCCGGATTCCCGCTCACTTCGCTCGCGGATCCCGATCGAAATCGAAATCGAAATCGAAATCGAAATCGAAATCGGCTCCCGGCTTTGCCGGCCCCCATTCCCTGCGTAGGACCATCCTTATACGGAAGCTAGCCCCGGGTAGTGCGACCGGTTGCCGGTCGCCGCTACCCGGGGATACAGTAGGCATCGGTGAAAACTCCAACGAATACTAGCGGTATTCAGGGACAGCTTAGCTGAGGGTGACAGTTCTTGTCAATGGAAAAGTCAGGAGGTTGCATCTTGCGCGTGCGTGCGAGGTGTACCGGAGAATCAAGGAGTGACCCAGACTGCGGACACCGCGTCCAAACCTTCGGCCAGGTGCCGGGGTTGCAGGTGGGAATAGAGCCTGGTCACGGCCCCACCGCCTCCAGTGTGGCCGAGGATCTCCGCGATGCGGTCCATACTGATACCGGCAGCGGCCATGGTGGCTGCTGTTGTGTGGCGGCACAAATGAGCATGGCAGGGCTTGCCCAGATTGGCGGCCTTCCCGGCCTCGCTCATGGCCTCTTTGAAGGACCAATAGGCCAACTGCCAGACCCGGACGCCGGACGCGCCACAGGGCACCGTAGACAGTGCCTCACGGGCGAGGGCCGACATGGGTATGATGCGAGCTTTCCCGCTCTTCGGGGTGACCGGCTTCCCTGTGAAGGCGCACAGTTGACGCCGGACGTGAATCAGGTTCCGTTGATAGTCGAGGTCGCCATGCTCCAGGCCGAGGGCCTCCCGGACCCGGCAACCGGTCGCGATCAAGTAGAGGAAAAATCCTCGGTGCTTCTCCGGCAAGGCTGCATGAATGCGCCTGATCTCGTCGGGCTCGAAGAAATGCAGGCGTCCTTCACCCTTCGGGGTCGCCGGCGCAAAGGAAACCTTCGGGGCAGTTGCGCCGATCTTCTCCGCATGTTTCAGAATGCTGGCCAGAACCACACGGGCGCGGCCGGCCGTCGGAATGCTGTTCACCTGTGCGGTTGTGAGGGTGGAGAACACGACCCTTCCCAGGCGCGGTGAGATGTGGTTTTTGTACCGATTTTTGTAGCCCTCGATCGTCGTGCGCTTCAAGGTGCCGGTCCAGTACTCCACCAGCAGGTTGAACACATGATCCAGCGTCCAGGCGCGGGGGTTGTCGTCGGGGCTGGTGCGCTTCTTCGGCTGTGGTATGTCGCCGTTGCGGACTGACAATTCAAGTCGCCGTGCCCAGTCGCCGGCCGCCTTGCGGGACGGAAATCCCCTTTGCCTGTAGCGGTAGAAAATCCCCTCACAGGTAAAGGACAAGTCGCACTTGTAGCGCGTGCCTTTGGCTGTAGTGTACGTTGAAATTGTTTCCATGATCCCGCTCCTGGAAGGAGTCGGGCGAGACAAACCCGCCCGGAATTTACCGCAGTTCGCAGCGCCCGTCAACGTGCCAATGCAAGAACGCAGGGCAAGATCATTATGGACATAGGCGAATGATTTTTCGTAACAACGGTTGAGAATGCCCATTGCGGACGAGGGTCCTGTCGTCGGACACCCCCGTCGTTTGCTACGCAAGCCGCCGGGGGGCCCGGCGGGAATGAACCC
>JAHITJ010000137.1 GCA_018817795.1 Myxococcota bacterium
CCACATCGCCGCCGCACAAGTGTGCCTGCCATCGCCCTAATACACTCTTCGCCTTCACCAACTCGGTCCAAATCTCCAGTTTTTCCCTCTTTTACATGTCTGTTTGTCCACATTTCCACTGCCAGTTGAGGTCGAGTACCAACTCGTTTTCATTGCTCTATGCTATTTCAAAACTGAGGCGTGGTGTGTTCGTTCGTTTGGGATCGTTCGGCGCGGGCCGAACACCGTCGCATCGCAGATCTTGCGGCAGGCCATCGGGAATCTTCAAAGTCCATCACATTTACGGATTTTTGCCCTTGTAACTATAAATCCCGCCGCTACACTTGCTGTGTGGTCCTTGACAGGAGTGAAGCAATGAAAACATCCGGAGTCCGTCGAAAAAGCCTGCTGAAAACCTCTCTGTTCGCGCTCATTCTGGGGGCCCTGGTGAGCCTGCCCACAGCCTGTGACGATGGGGACGATTCGAAAGAAACCAACAACGTCAACAATGTCACCACCTGCGACCCGACGTGCGACTTCTGGGAGACCTGCGTCGACGGCGCCTGCGAAGTGATGGAGGGCCTGTGCGGGGAGACCGCCGACTGCCCCTCCCCTGCCGAGACCTGCAATCTGGAATTGCACACCTGCGACGTGATCTGCGCTCCTAATTGCTTGACCCATGCCCACTGCGAAGACGTGGAGGGCGTCGCGACCTGCGTCACCTCCGAATACGTTCACTGGCGCCACAACGAGACCCTCATCGTGGACCCCGTCGTCAACGGCACGTCGCTGAACCTGCCCGTGGACGGCGTCTCCTACGGTTCCATGGGCGGCAGCTTACTCCTGACCTCCTACGGCCGTGACCTCGACGATCCCGCCATCGCCTACGTGTGGCTCTACGACGTGAATTCCGGCGAGCACACCAAACAGGTCCTCTCGGGCGACCTGCCCCCCGCCGACGAGAACTTCTGCGGCGGCGAAGACTGGTGCCAGTTCCTCGGTTACGAGTTCGTCGATGGCCAGAGCCGCTGGCTCGTCACCGGCCCCCGCGCGGCGAGCCTGATGCTCATCGACACGGCGACCTATGAGACCACGTTGTTGGCCACCTCGGGGGACCGCCCCGGCGACTCGTTCATCAGTTACACCCACGTCTTCGACATGACCGCGCGCAAACTGTACGTCTTCGGACACCTCGCCGCCGGCGGGCTTCTCGAGCACGCTCTACGCCCTGGACCTGGACACCGGCGTGTGGACGGCCACCGCGCTGGACGTGCCACAGACCTACGACAACTGCCTCGCCGTGGACGCCGACACCGGGCTGCTTTATAGCTTCGGCGGCCGCACCACCGAAGACGGCGGCGAGACCTCGGCGGTCACCGACGCGTATTATGTGATCGATCCCGTCGACGGCAGCGTCACGCCGGGCACCCTGCCCGAAGAGATCGGCGCCAGACAAGCGCTTTCCTGCGTCTGGACAGAGATAGGCTCCTATCCCCGCGAGGGCGGGATTTACCTCTTCGGCGGCGCCGTCGTGAATGATCATTACAATGAGGCATTAAACTCGTATTACAATGACACCTGGTTCTTCGATCCCGTCGCCGATGAATGGATCCTGGTGCTCGCAGGCACCGTGCCCGGCACCCTCGAGGCCCCCGACGAGTACGGCAATCAGGCCTTCGTGGCCGACCCCGCCCTGCCCAACTTCGGGCCCCACCGCGGCCTCCTGACGGAGTCCTATTCCGCCTGCGGATTCCTCATCGTGGGCGAAGTACCGATCTTCACCCACGCCCAGGCCTACACCCTCGGCGTCGACGCCCTCTGCATGGGCAAGTAATCTTATTTTAATTTCCGCCGTTCGTGTTCCCCGGATTCTCCAACGCCGTTGACGGTACTCCCCTTCTTATCCGTTCTTTTCCGCTATTCTTCCGTCTTTTCCGCAGTCTCTTCATCTACCGGGCGTGGTTATCCTTTGACGCCACCGGCGGTGAGACCGCCGACGAGGTGCTTCTGGAGCACATAGAAGAGCGCCATCACCGGGATGGACACGAGCACGGAGCCGGCCGCGAAGCTGCCCCACGAGGTGGAGTGGGAGCCGACGTAGTGCTGGAGCATCACCGGCAGGGTGTAGGCGGTCTCCTCGTTGAGGAAGGTCTCGGCCAGGATGTACTCGTTCCAGGCGGTCATGAACGAGAACAGGGCGGTGACGGCCAGGGCCGGACGCGACAGGGGCAGCACCACGCGCCAGAACATGCCGAAGCGGGTGGCGCCGTCGATCCAGGCGGCCTCTTCGAGCTCCTTGGGGATGGTGTCGAAGTAGCCCTTGAGCATCCACACGCAGAACGGGATCGCCGTGGTCGAGTACACCAGCACCAGGCCGGCCACCGAGTTGAGCAGCCCCATCTTGTCCAGGAGCACGTAGAGCGGAATCATGATCAGCGTGGCCGGGAACATCTGCACGACCAGGAACATCGAGAGCCCGATGGCCCTCCCTGGGAACCGGAAGCGCGAGAACGCGTAGGCCGCCGTGGCCGCCAGGAACATGCCCACCAGGGTCGTGGCCAGCGCCACCACCAGGGAGTTGAGCAACTGGCGACCGAACAGGCTGCGGCCGGCGCTGTCCTTGCTGCCAATGACGGCCTTGTAGTGGTCCAGGGTCACCTTGGTGGGCACCGGATTGAGGGTGCGCTCGAAGTGGTCGCCCGGCGTGAGGGATTTTTTGACCACGAGCATCACCGGATACAGGGTGAGGATCGTAAAGAATATCAGAAACACATGAGTGAGCACGAGTCGGGTGCGGCTGGATTGTTTCATCACATGTCCTCCCCGGCCCGCGTGAGCCGGTTGGCCATCTTCGAGTACAGCAGGAGCACCACGAAGATCAGCGCCGCGTAGGCCGCGGCCAGGCCGTACCGCTCGCCGCGCTTGAACGCCCACTGGTAGGCCTCGGTGATCAGGATGTCCGTGGAGCCGCCGGGTTCACCGGCAGACACGAGATAGATGATGTTGAACATGTTGAACGTCCAGATGCTGCCCAGCACGATGGCCGGGAACAACGCCGGGCGCAGCAGCGGCAGCGTGATCAGGCGGAACTGCTGCCAGCGCGAGGCGCCGTCGACCTCGGCGGCCTCGTAGAGCGAGGTCGGGATGCTCTGCAGGGCCCCCAGACTGACGACCATCATGAAGGGGAAGCCCAGCCAGGTGTTGGTGATGACGTTGGCCATGAACGAGGGCCAGAACGTGGAGAACCAGGAGATCGAGCCGATGCCCAGGGAATCCAGCAGCACGTTGATCGCGCCGTATTGCTGCTGGAACATGCCCTTCCACATGAGGGCGGTGATGTAGTTGGGCATGGCCCACGGGATGATCAGCAGCACCCGGTACACGCCCTTCATGCGCAGCAGCGGGTCCTTGAGCAGCAGCGCCAGGCCCAGGCCTATGCCGACATGCAGCACGACGTTGAACAGCGTCCACATCAGGGTCACGCCGAGGGTGAACCAGAAGTTCAACGGATGGGTGATCGCCGCGCCGCCGCCGGAGAGGATCTCCCAGAAGTTGCGCAGGCCCACGAAGGCGAAGTTGCCGTTGCAGTGCGAGAAGAAGCCCAGGGCCAGGCCCGCGGCGAACGGGACCAGCACCAGCACCAGCATGCCGATCATGGCCGGCACGACGTAGGTCATGGCCACGCGGTGCTCGCGCAGGCCCGTGAAGAAGCGCCCGGCGATGCCGTGCTTCCAGGCGGCGCCGGCGGCCGCAAGCACGAGGGCAGCGGCGGCGAAGAACCAGCGGAAGGTGCCGTGGCCCATCCCGGCGCCGAACGCCGACAGGTGGCTCCCCGTGCCCTCGTAGGGCGTGATGCGGTAGCCAGCCAGGAACACCAGCAGGGGCACGAACGCGGCCGTGAACGCGGCCAGGGGCGCCCAGGAGGCGGGGATCAGCAGCAGGCCCAGCAGCGCCAGGACGCCCGCGATCAAAAACGGCATCCACGGGAAGGCCGGTGGCGGCACGCTCTGGGGCATCACGACCACATAGGCGTGGTCCTTGCCGGCCCAGGCCGCGATGACCAGGGAGACGGGACCGCTGTGATCCCAGGCGATTTCGTAGGAATTGCGATAGACCGCCGCGGCCGCCAGATCGTGCAGGCGGCGGGTCGAGGGATCCGTCAACTCTCCGGCAAACTGCGCATCCGGCTTCATCCGGTCCCAGCCCGACACGAAGGAGAACCGCACCAGGTTGTGGGGCAGGTTCGCGGGCTTGAGCACGAACGCGCGCTCCACCCCGGTCAACTGGGCAGCGGGGGTGCCGGTGTTGAACGCGTTGAGTGATTCGATGGCCCGGCGCTCCATGCCGTTCTTCTGTTCGCGGCTCTGGACGCGCTCGACGACCAGCAGGCCCAGCAGGATCATAAATGCCGCGCCAACCGCGCCAAACCACAGGGCCCCGCGACGGCTGCACAAAAAGGATCGAAGACAGAGACTCATCGGGCACCTCCTGCTCGGGTGCTTCCGCCCGCACAGGCGCCGATGTACCGGGAGATCTCCCAGTCGGCCTCGGACAGGGCGTCACGGATCCGCGCGTTGCGGCGGATGATCGCGGTCAGGGCCTTGGTGTACGGCGGCCACATCACGCGGGCCTCGGGCGTGGCGGGCATCACGACGCTCTTGGCGGCGATGGCCAGAAATTGAGAGTAGAAGAAGCGGTCGAAGGCGCACTGGTGGTTGGTGCGGCACTCGGTGCGCATGGCGTCGGCCACGGCCGCCCGGATGGGCACCTGCCCTGCCGTCTGCGCCCGGAGCCTCGCGGAGTCGGCCCCGGCGAGGTACTTCATCAGGCGCATGGCCGCGTCGGGCTTGGACGA
>JAHITJ010000138.1 GCA_018817795.1 Myxococcota bacterium
CTCCGCCGACAGGTCACCGGACCGGCCCAGGCGTTGCCGGACCCGGGCGCAGACCGAGGTGAGCGCGATGCCGGCCGACACGGACAGGTTCAGGCTCTGGGTGAGGCCCCACATGGGGATGGTGAAGGACGCGTCGGCCATATCCACGGCCTCCTGGGAGAGCCCGAGCCGCTCGTTGCCGAACCACAGCGCGCAGGCGGGGGGGACCTCGAGGGCCTCAAGGAACACCGGTGGGGCCTGGTGGGCCACGTGGTCGTTGCCGATGTCGGTCTGAGGGGCCACGGCGGCGAGGTGGGTGAGCCCAAGAGGCGCAAAGAAGTCCCGCGCCTTCTCGAAGGCGTCGAACTCGCGCACCCGCATCCAGCGCTCGGCACCGATGGTGATCTTGTGAGACAGGTGACGCCCGCCCTTGCCGGGGAGCCCATCCTTGACGGGCGCGGTCTGGATGAACACGACATTGAGCAGCCCCATGGCCTCGGCAGTGCGCACCAGCGCCGCGCCGTTGTGGGGGTCGTAGAGGTTCTCGACCACGAGCCAGACGTTCTCCAGGCGCGCCTCGACGGCGGACTCGAAGCGTCGGACTCGGTCGTCCTGCAGGAAGGGAGACAGCAGCTCAAGGATGGCATCGGCGCCGATCGTGTTGAGCAGGGAGTTGCGGGAGAGGCTCATGGAAAACTCAGGCGTCAGGGAAATGCGCGGAAATCAGAAGTGGACCAGCACGGGGACGGAACTGCTGACATTGGCGCCGTTTCCGAGCTGGCCGGAGAAGTTCAGGCCCCAGCACCAGGCCGTGCCGTCGGATAAAAGCGCGCAGGTGTGGTTGACGCCGGCAGCGACGGCGACCGCGGAATTGATGTTGCTGACGGCTACGGGGCTTGGCGAATCGTTGTTCAGGGCGTTTCCGAGTTGACCGTTGTTGTTGCGACCCCAGCACTTCACGCTTCCGTCGGTCATCAGGGCGCAGGTGTGCTGGCCGCCCGCCGAGATGTCGGCGACGCCGGTTAGGCCGGGGACGATGTTCGGGGAATGGCGATCGATCAAGGACCCGTCGCCCAGCTGGCCGTAGTTGTTGCGGCCCCAGCAATATGCCTCCTGACTGGAGTTGACCGCACAGGTGAACCATGCACCGGCGGAGATCTTCAGCGGGCCGTTGGTGATGCTGATCGACTCCGGGTGAGTCCTCGGGGAGGAGGTGACCCCGATGCCGATCTGGCCGTACCCGTTGCCGCCCCAGCAGGACAGTGCGCCCGGCAGAGAGATGGCGCAGGCATGATCGTAGCCGGTGGAAATGGCCGAGATCGCGACCAGGTCCTGCACCGCTCGCGGCGCCTGGTAACTGATATAGTTACCGGTGCCCAGCTGGCCGTTGGCGTTGTTGCCCCAGCAGAACGGGTTCGCGCCGTCATAGGCCGCGCAGGCGAAGTCCGAACGCGTCGAGATCAGGATATCCTCGTTGGAGAGAGGAAAGTTGGTCACAGCGACCGGCAGGGTGCTGGGCAGGGTGTTGCCCGTCCCGAGCTGGCCCATGGTGTTTTCGCCCCAGCACCAGATGTATTGCTGGAAGCTGCCGTCGAAGGCCGTCACTGCACAGGTGCTGACTGCGGCAGCCGAGATTCGGACCCAGATGTGGGAGCCACCCACGAGGACGGGCACGCTGGATTCGGCGTAATTGCCCGCGCCGAGTTGACCGCCGTCGCCGTCACCCCAGCAGTACGCAGCTCCCGTGGAGAGCACCGCGCAGGAATGGCGATCGCCGACGGCGAGGTTGGTGACCGCATGGCAGTGGGTGGGGTTGAAGGTGCAGTTGGCCGTGCACGTCAAGGAACCGTAGCCCAGGCCGATGGAGGTGCAGTCCTGACCGTTGACGTCCAAACCCTCGCAGTCCTCGTCGGAGACGATCATGCCGTCGCCGCAGATTCCAGAGCACTCGGAAGGTTCACCCTGGCAGTCCCAGCCAGCGATCACCTGGCAGGTGTTGCTGCAGCCTGGCGAGGAGCGCATACCGGGATCGCAGGTCTCGCCGGGTTCGATGCGCTCATTGCCGCAGACCGCGACGCAGCCCGATGTGTCCATCGTGCAGTTGGGGTTGCAGACCAGCGCGCCGCCACCAAAATATCCCTGCGTTTCGCAGGTTGCGTCACCAGCAAACAGAACACCGTCACATTCCTCAGCGTCGTCGATCACGTCGTTTCCACAGTTCTCCGGTGCCTCGCACAGGGACTTGTCGAACTCGCATGCGGAAGTGCACGCCAGCACACCGCCGGAGAATCCCAGGAGCAGACAGGTCTCTCCGTTGAGATTGTCACCGTCACATTCCTCCGGGTCATCGATGGACCCGTTTCCGCAGGGCTCGGTCCCGGAGCAGGCGCTCGTGTCGAACTCGCACGTAGCCGAGCAGCCCAACGTGCCGCCGGTGAAACCCTGCGTCATGCAGGTCTGGCCGTCGAGATTCTCGCCGTCACACTCCTCCGGGTCATCGATGGACCCGTTTCCGCAGGGCTCGGTCCCGGAGCAGGCGCTCGTGTCGAACTCGCATGTAGCCGAGCAGCCCAGCGTGCCGCCGGTGAAACCCTGCGTCATGCAGGTCTTCCCGCCCAGATCCAGCCCGTCGCAGTCCTCGTCCCCCTCCTCGACGCCGTTGCCGCATTCCGCCGGCACCGGCGGACCGTCGGGAATGTCCATCATCAATCGACAACTCGCCAGTCCGGTCAGCAGCAGGAAACTCAGAACCAGGAGCATTATTCGAGGGAGGGTCTTCATCAAAGTTCCTCAAAAGTCCAGTGAGAAAGTGAGATAACAACCGCTGCCGTCACAGGACGGAAGCAGCGCCACGGGGGCGGCTTTTCCCTCGACCCGGGCAGATGGGCGCTTCAAATGCAGGACCGTGGCGACGGAGACGGCGACTCCGGCGATGACCGCTCCGGCGAGGGAGACATCGGTGACGTTCATGAACGTCCTGGCCGAGTCGCGGTCAGCAGGGTCCCAGTCCTTTTTCCAGGCATCGTTGTAGGAGAGCGCCTGGGTGCCGGCCCACACGGTCACCGCAGTGAGGACCACTGTGGCGCCCACGCCGGTCCAGAACCACCATTTCGTGGTCAGGCCACCGGCGCCGGAAACCGCAGGCTCCGTACCGGGGTCGGCCTTCCCTGCGTCGGACTTCACGCCGTCGGGGGAGTCCTTCTCCAGGCGTTCCCTCTCCAGGCGCTGCTTTTCCTCAGCTTCCTTGCGGATCCGTTCGTCCTCGGCCTTCTTCTCCTTCTTCAATCCGTCGACCCACTGGCGCACTTCCTGGGCGACTGCGGCCTTCTTGCTCTCTGGCAGGTCCTGGATCTTGGGAAGTGCGTCAAGGAACTTTTCGTAATACAGCAGCGCCTGCTCGTAGTGATTGAGCAGCCGGTGGCACTGCCCGAGGTTGAACCAGATCTTGGGATCAGGGATGGTCTCGAAGGCCTTCTCGAACTGACCGATGGCCTCCTCGTATTTCTGCTGTTCATAGAGCACGACGGCCGCGCTCTTGAAGGCATCGAAGAGCTTCTTGTTCTTCGATTGGGAGTAGGCCGCGGAGACGCCCCCGGGAAGCGCGATCGGGATCAACTGGAACAGGACGGCGAACGCGAGGATCGCCGGAATTTTAGAGGAGGCTGTCTCCAATTTTTTCATTCATGGTTCCTTTCATGGTGGGAACCGGCACGACCTTCATGACCGGAGGTGTGACGACGGTTTCCACAGGAGGCCGGGGCCGGGGCACGACCGGCTCCGGCACCGGTTCGGGCTCGAGCTTCAGACTTACCTGCTGCGGGCCGGCGGCAGAGTCGACGGTCCATTCCCTTGTCGCAGGCAGGAATCCCTTGGCGACCGCGCTCAGATGAACAACGGTGCCGGGCTCGACCTCAAAGTCCAGGGGAGCCTCTGCCGCGGGTTTCTCCACGTCGCCGACGCGCACGGTGACCTTCGCCGTGACGGGAACGGTCTCGACCTGGACGCGAATCTTCTTCTTCTCGGGTTCGACGGGCTTGGACACGACGGACTTCGGCTCCGGGTCCGGTTTCGGCTCCGGATCGGTGGAGGCGATCGGGGCCGCCGCCGGCTTGGTTCCTCCGGTGGCATCGGGATCGCGGGTGAAATACCAGGCAGCGACGGCGCCGGCCAGGATCAGCACCACGAAGGCGCCCATGGCCATCGCGCGCCCGGAGCCGGACTTTCGCTCGCCCACGAAGCTGCCTCCGCCGATGACGCTGCTGGAGGCCGGATCCGCGGGCAGACCGGGATAGGTCTGGTACACCACCGGGTTCAAACCCAGCGGTGGTGGTGGCGGCGGATAGAAGGAGTTCGATCCGGACTGGCTCTCGTGGGATGGCGACAGGCTCGGGTGGGCCCCGGAGGCGGAAAGCCCGCCGGGAAGCGGCGCTGCCATGGTGCCTTCACGGCCGGTGGTCACCGGGAGGACCCAGTTGAAGTCCAGCCCGCCGCAGGCCGCAGAGAAGGCGTCCAATAGATGGGAAGTGGACTGGAACCGATCAGAGGGCTCCTTGCGCAGACAGTTCATCACGACGCGGGCCAGCGACTCGGGGATCTGCGGATTGACCGAACGCAGCTCGATGGCATCATTGAGCACGTGCCAGGTCACGACCTCAGGGATGTTCGTCCCGTCGATGGGGAACCGCTCGGTCAGGATCTTGTACAAGATGACGCCGAACGAGTAGATGTCTGACAGGTAGGAGATGCGGTCGTTCTGTCCCAGCGCCTGCTCGGGGCTCATGAACACGGGCGTCCCCAGCACGGCGCCGGTGGACGTGAGCATCTCGCCGTCCTGTCGCATGGAGTCCTGGATCTTGGCGATGCCGAAGTCGAGGATCTTCACCACCGTGCGCATGCCCTTCCGGGCCAGGAAGACGTTGGACGGCTTCATGTCGCGATGGATGATGCCGTTCTGGTGCACGACGTAGAGCGCGTCGCACACCTGCTCGACGATCGAGTACAACTCAGCCACGGTCATCCCGCCACGCTTCATCCGGGCCGACAGCGTCTCTCCCTGAAGGTATTCCATGGTGTAATAGGAGCGCCCGTCGGGCAGCACCCCGAAGTCGAACATCTCGATGATGCCGGGATGCTCCAGCAGGCCGATCGCACGCGCCTCGATCTGGAAGCGTTCGACCATGTTCCGGTCCTCGGTGAGGTGGCCGGCCAGGATCTTGATCGCCACGCGCTTCCCGATCTCCGGATGTTCGCCCAGATACACCGTCCCCATCGCGCCCGAACCCAGCTTCCGCTGGACGATATAGTTCCCGATGGTGGTGCCCACGAGGGCGTCAATCATTTCCTGTCTGGCCATGCTTCTCCGATCAGCAGGCGTGCGGGACGCACCCGCCGAAATCGCCCGCGAACCCGAATCGACATGATAGAATACTCAATCGGGAGCATATGATCAAGATCATATATGGGAAGTTGAGGGGACTTCAGCGTAACTGGGTCCACCAATAGACAAAACCGGCGCCCCCGATGGCCAGCAGAATGATCAGGCCAAGCAGGAGACCGGACGAAAATGGCTTTTTTTCCTTCTTTTTCATGAACGAAATGGGCGCGACCGAGGGCACCTGCCGCGGCCCCGAGCCGATACGCTGGGCCCCCGAGTCCTCAAGGCTCTGCGTGGGCACCGGAATCGACAGCAGGGGATCGTCCATGTCCGGGAGCACCACGTCGGACAACTGGGAAGGGGCCGTGGCAAACCCCAGGTCGATGGGCGCTGCGCCAGTCTCTTCGAAGGGGTTCTGCGCCTCGCCGAAGGAGACCAGCTGCCCCATCTCTTCTTCGAGCAGCTCGCGCAGGAAGCTCTCGGAGCGCATGCCCAGGGTGGACATCGGTTCAACGATGCGGCTCTCGGTGGAAAGTACCAGATTCGCGATGTCCCGCCGGGTGACTGCTGTGCCCTGGCTGTACAGGAAGCGCGTCAGGTCGGAGGCCATGTCCGACGCCGTCGAATAACGCTTTTCGGGATCCCGCTCGAGGGCACGCAGGATGATGGCCTCGAGTTGTTCGGGGACATTCGGGTAGCGCGCCGAGATCGCGGGAATCCGGGCCTCGCGCACCTTCTGCACGGTGTCGAAGTCCGTCTCGCCCAGGAACAGTCGCTCGCCGGTGATCATTTCGTAGAGCATGATGCCGACCGCGAAGATATCCGCGCGGTGGTCGACGGTGGCCCCCACGGTCGCCTCGGGGGAGAGGTAACTGAACTTGCCCTTGACGACGCCGGGATCGGACTTCTCGTTGTCGACGGCCTTGGCCAGACCGAAGTCGACCAACTTCACCTCACCCCGCCGGGAGAGCAGGATGTTGGGCGGAGAGATGTCCCGGTGCACGATTCCCAGGGGATTGCCGCTCTCTGGATGCCGAAGGTTGTGGGCGTAGTCGAGGGCCTCGCACACGTCCTTCAGGATATGCACCACATGGGGGACCTGCATCCGGTGGCCTTCGGCCATCTCGAGAATCACGCGGAGGTTCTGCCCCTCGACGAACTCCATGACAATGAAGAAGTGGTCCTCGGTCTTGCCGACGTCGAACACGGAGGCAATACTGGCATGCTGCAAATAGAGGCTCAGGCGAGCCTCGTCCATGAACATGCGGACGAACTTGTCATCTTTGATCAGGTGCGGACGGATTCGCTTGATGGCGACAATTTTTTTGAACCCCTGCACCGTCTCGACTTCGGCCTTGAAGACCTCGGCCATGCCTCCCGCGTCAAGCTTTTTGAGAATCTTGTACCTGGGGTTGCTCATTTGTGACCGCTTCTCTGGAACTGTCTGAATTCCGTTTCGCCGTTGGTTTTTGTCGCACAGATGAACGACCTGTGTCAACACTCTTTTTTCGCCGGGAAGCCTTGATTTTTCCTGCAGTTTCCCTTATATTTCGCCCACCCGTCAAGGCACCGGAAAGGCTTCGTTCCCGCACCTCGACGGGCCCCCAAGGAATGGTCGGAACATGGATATTTTTCTCGAGTCTCTCAAATCCTTTCTGAGCCCGATTTGGAAATATGTGGACGATGAGCGGATCTCTGAAATCCTCATCAACGGCCCCGACGACATCTGGGTCGAGATGAAGGGCCGCCTGTACAAGACCAAGACCACCTTCACGCCCGACGGACTGCTGGCCGCCGCCAGGAACATGGCACAGTACGTGGGGCGTCCCCTCAGCGAGGAGCGCCCCCGGCTCGACGCGCGCCTGCCCGACGGCAGCCGCATCCATGTCGTGCTGCCGCCCATCGCGCGCTGCGGAACCGTGGTCTCGATCCGCAAGTTCTTCCCCGGCGGCCTGACCATCGAGCAGATGGTCAAGTTCGGCTCCATCACCACCGAATGCGCCCGCTTCATCGAGGCCTGCGTGCTCAACAAGGAGAACATCGTCGTTTCCGGCGGCACCGGCTCGGGAAAGACGACGCTGCTCAACGTCATCTCGTCGTTCATCCCCAACGACGAGCGCATCATCACCATCGAGGACAGCGCGGAGCTGCAACTGAGCCAGGACCACCTGGTGCCCCTTGAGAGCCGTCCGGCCAACGACAAGGGCAAGGGCGAGGTCAACATGCGCGACCTGCTGCACTCGAGCCTGCGCCTGCGTCCGGACCGCATCGTCATCGGCGAGGTGCGCGGCGGTGAGGCCTTCGACCTGCTGCAGGCCATGAACACCGGCCACGGCGGCTCGATGTGCACCACGCACGCGAACACGCCCAAGGAGACGCTGGCCCGCCTGGAGAGCCTGGCGTTGCTGTCGGGCGTGGAGCTTCCTCTGGTCGCCGTGCGCTCCCAGGTGGCCGCGGCGATTCACGTGGTCGTGTCCTGTGCGCGCTTCTCCGACGGCTCGCGCAAGATCACCCACGTCAGCGAGGTGCTGCCGCTCAACGAAAAGGGTGAATACCGGGTGCAGGACATCTTCGTCTACAACCAGACCGCCCGCCTTGAGGACGGCAAGATCGTCGGCTACCATGTCCCCACCGGCATTCGTCCGACGATCCAGCGCAAGTTGCTGGCCAACGGCTTCACCGACATGGTGGATGATTTCTTCAACCCCGCTTCTTACGGACTGGAACCGGCACCCTATTTTGAAACCGGAAAATAGGATCATTGCGCGCCGCCGTGTGAAAAATCGCTGAATTGTGTTGTTTTTTCACAGGTCGCATTGCATATTTATATTGTTTTTGATGAACTCCCGTCTGACCTACCATCGAAATCTGCTTGTGGCACTTGAATTTCGATAATAACAGGTGTATGGCCCGGGATTTGCGTATGGCCGCGCGCCCCCAGGGCGCAGGGAATCCGAAACGGATTCCATGGAGTCCAAGGACGGATTCCAGGAAGAAGGATTCGTGATGTCACAGACTCAAAAAGACTATCTTGATCGTGCAGCGAAGGTGCTTGCCCGCATCGACAACTCCTATGCCTACTTCCCCGAAAACGAGACCCCGGTGTTCAACCGCGGCGAGGGAATCTATCTCTACGACCCCGACGGCGTGGAATATCTGGACATGGTCGCCGGCTACGGCACGGTCAACCAGGGACACACCCATCCCCATATCGTCCAGGCGCTGCTCAAGCAGGCCAACCTGCTGGCCCACACCAGCGCGACGCTGTCCAACGTGAAGGTCGAGCTCGCCGAGAAGCTGGCCGAACTGTCGCCGATCCCGGAGACGATGGTCCACTTCGACCTCGGCGGCGCCCGCGCCACCGAAGGCGCCAAGGTGCTCGTGCGCGCCTACACCGGCAAGCCCAAGGTCATCTCGTTCTCCAACGCCTTCCACGGGCGCTCGGCCGGCTCGCTGTCGATGTACAACGCCGACCAGTTCCAGTTCCTGTACAACATCCAGAAGGACTACTACACCGCGCCGTATCCGTACTGCCGCCGCTGCCCGTTCGGCAAGACCTGCGACTCCTGCTCCTGGGAGTGTCTGGGCAAGGTCCAGGACATCCTGCGCGAGAACCGCGACGTGGGCGGCATCATCGTGGAGCCGGCGCTGGGCGCGCGCGGCTACATCTTCCCGCCGATGGACTTCTTCAAGCGCCTGCGCCGCATCTGCGACGAGCACGGCGTGCTGCTGATCTCCGACGAGATCCAGATGGGCATGGGCCGGCTGGGCGCGATGTTCGCCTGCGAACTCTACGACACCGTGCCCGACATCATCCTGCTGGCGAAGTCGCTGGGCGGGACCATGTGGCCGCTGTCGGCCATCCTCGGACGCCGCGCGATCATGCAGAGCGTCCGCCCGGGCACCCTGGGTTCGACCTTCGCCGGCGCCCCGCTGGCCTGCGGCGTGGGCCTGGCCTCATTGGAGGTCTTCGAGATGGAGAACCTCTGCGAGAAGTCGCAGACGCTGGGCAAGTACTTCCTCGACAGCCTGCGCGAGCGCGCCAGCGGCTTCCCGCTGATCGTGCACATCGAGGGCCTCGGCCTGGCCATCGGCATCGAGTTCGAGCTGCCCAACGGCGACCCCGCCACCGCCGAGGTCGAGCGCCTGCACCACATGGCCCTGCGCAAGCGGCTGCTGCTCCAGCGCGGCGGTCCGGCCAAAAACATGATCAACATGATTCCCGCGCTCACCATCACCCGCGAACAGATCGACGAAGTCGTCGACCGCTTCGTCGAGCTGCTCAACGACCTGCTCCTCGAGCCCAAGGTCGTCGAGAACATGGCCGCCTCCTCGGCCGCCGTCCCCCCCCGCACCGAAGAGATCATCGCCAAGAACTGATCTGTCTCATCCGACAATCAAGGTTCCAGCTGTCCATCAAAACCTTCTCGATTGTTCAGTTTCACTTTTTGCGGCAGCAGCGCTGGCAGCGGATGCAGGAAATGTCCCTGGCGCTGTGCGCGCCGAAGTCACAGGTGCGCAGGATGCGGACCGGGAAAAAGCGGGCCAGGGGGGCGAACCTGCCCAGCAGCAGGAAGGCCGCGCCCAGCGGGCAGAAGAAGCGGCAGTACGGGCGGTAGGTGAACACCGAGGAGAGCACTATCCCGGCGGCGATAAAATGATAATGCAGGGCCTGCCACGGCAGCGCGAACAGGTAGGACAGCGGATCCCAGCTCAGGAACCGCTGGTTGAGGGTGATCGCGAAGCCGGTCAGCGCCCCGGCCAGCACCACGTACTTCAGGAAGCCCGCCGCCTGCACCCAACGGTTCTTGACGTCCAGCGGGTTCGGCGCGCAGGCCAAGACCGTACGCCAGTCGCGGAAGCGACCCCGGACGAGCCTGGCGACCACGTGGATCAACTCCTGCAGGGCCCCCACCGGGCACAGGAAAGAGCACCACAGGGGTCCGGCCAGCACAGCCAGGCCCAGCGCCGCCAGCAGCAGCATCGTCTTGGGGAAGGCCGACGGGAAGATGCCCGTCGTGGCCAGGCCCAGATCGACCAGGCTCAACTGGTAGTTGTGCAGGATTCCCAGCAGCACCAGCGAGGCCACGATCCCCACCAGCGTTCCCACGGCGTAGCCGGTGCCGTTCAAGCGCCACCAGTACCAGCGGAGCACGTTGGGCACCACGACGGCCGCCCCGACCGACATCATGATCCAGTCCCAGATGTCGCGGATCGAGTCGGCCTGAAGCCCCAGCGCGGTGCCTGCCACGACAACGCCCACCGTGGCCACGTAGCTCGCC
>JAHITJ010000139.1 GCA_018817795.1 Myxococcota bacterium
TGTTCTCCAACGCCAGCTCCCACCGCATGGATGCAGACGTGCCGATCCTGATCCCGGAGGCCAACGCGCCGCACCTGGACGTGTGCCCGAAGGGCCGCGCGCCGCTGGTGGCCAACTCCAACTGCTCGGCCTCGGGCCTCGTCGTCGTGCTGGCCGCGCTGGCGCCCCTGGGCATCAGGGCCGTGCACGTGGCGACCTATCAGAGCGTGTCGGGCGCCGGCTATCCGGGCGTGCCCGCCATCGACATCATGGGCAACGTGCTGCCGTACATCGGCAAGGAGGACGAGAAGATCGTCGCCGAGACCCGCAAGATGCTGGGCACCTTCGACGGCGCGCGCATCGTCGAGCACCCCATGGAGGTCGTCGCCTGCGCCTGCCGCGTGCACACCGCGTTCGGGCACCTGGAATCGGTGTTCATCGAGGTGGAGACCCCCGGTGATGCCGCGCAGGCCGTCGCGCTCCTGAGGGAGTTCCGTGGGCACGAGGCCGCCTGGAACCTGCACTCGTCCCCCCGGCACCCGATCCACGTCTTCGATGATCCCGCCCGTCCGCAGCCCAGGAAAGACGCCACCCTGGGCGGCGGCATGGTCGTGTCGGTGGGCACCGTCAAGCGTGCCGGCCACACGATCTCCCTGCGGCTGCTGGTCAACAACGTCGTGCGAGGCGCCGCCGGCGGCAGCGTCCAGAACGCCGAGCTCGCCCTCGCGGCGGGGAGGCTGTAGGCCATGTTTCCCCACGAACACACCGTGGTCATGAAGTTCGGCGGCTCCTCGTTGGCCGACACCGACAAGATCCGCAAGGTCGCGCGCCTGGTGGCCGACCGGCACGTCGCCGGCGAGAACATCGTCGTGGTCGTGTCGGCCCAGGGCAAGACCACCGACGGCCTGATGAAGATGGCCCACGAGGTGTCGCCCAACCCGTCCAAGCGCGAGCTGGACATGCTGCTGACCGTGGGCGAGCGCAGCTCCATGGCCCTTCTGTCCATGGCCATCGCCGATCTGGGCCACGAGGCCATCTCGCTGACGGGCTCCCAGTGCGGCATCATCACCAGCGACAACCACTTCAACGCCCGCATCATCGACGTCAAGCCCGTGCGCATCCTCGACGAGCTGGACAAGGGCCACATCGTCATCGTGGCGGGCTTCCAGGGCATGTCGTACAAGAAGGAAATCACCACGCTGGGCCGAGGCGGCTCCGACACCACGGCCGTGGCGCTGGCCGCGGCGCTGGACGCACGCTGGTGCGAGATCTACTCCGATGTCGACGGCGTCTACACGGCTGATCCGCGCATCGTGGATCCGTTCCACCTCGTCGAACTGTCCTATGACGACATGATGCAGATGGCCTACCGAGGTGCGAAGGTGCTCAACTTCCACGCCGTGGAGTTCGCGCGCCGCAGGCAGATCACGGTCTACGCCCGGGCCACGGACGGCGGCAGGGAGACCATGGTGCGCAAGCCCGCCCTGGAGCTGGGCCGCACCGTGCTCGCGGTGGCGGGCGCGGACCACCTGGTGGGGCTGGTCACCGGCGGCCTTCCCGAGACCGCATCCCTGCTGGAGCGCCTCTCCGACAACCACGTCGAGATCCAGTACCTGCTGTCGCGCCCCGACGGCACCGGCGTGCTCGTGCTCAACCCCGTCACGGCGCCGGACTGGCGCGCAGCGGTCCCTGCCGACGTGCACGTCGAGAGCCTCTTCTCGGTCTCGGTCATCGGCCGCTCCATCGGCTTCGAGAACCGCATGCTCACGCAGGCCCTTTCGCTGGCGGCCGGATGCGACGCCGAGGTCTTCTGCGTCGAGGCCAACCCGTCCCACCTGACGTTCTACTGCCGCGGGGAGAAGGGGGCCGCGCTTCCCAGCGCCGCCCTGACGGCGGCCTTGCATCGGTCCTTCGTCACCCCGCGCTGACCGAGGAAAGGCACACCCGTGGGAAGACCGCGATACAAGAAGCCCGATAAAAACCAAGCGCCGGACGAAAGGCCGTCACGGATGAACCGGCTCAGGGACCATCTCCGTTCCTGGAGCCTGAAGAAGCGGATCGCCGTCGTCCTGGTCCTGGCGTCCTCGTTCCTGTTCACCGTCCACCTCTTCGGATGGCTGTCGGCCGGCCCCATGCCGGGAGCCCGGATCCTGGAGGTCCGGCGCGGCGCCCCCGGGCACCGGGACGGCACCCTCCGTCGCTACGAACTGGAAGTGCTGCATCGCGGTGTGATTCTCCGCGGGCACATGGACACCTACTGGTACGTTGGGAAGCCCGAGGAGGGCCAGGTCCTCGACCTGCGCGGGGCTCCGGTCACAGGGGATCACTACCGTTTTTACCACGGTGCCTGGACCGCCGAGTTCCGTTCATGGTTCGTGATACTGGCCGTCGTGGGCCTCGCCTGGGTAATCTGGTTCTTTCTCGACCGCCGGCGTCGTCTTCGCCGGTGATCATCTCCCGGAGTAACTCCGCGCTCGCCAGCAACAGAGGCCTCGGATCCACCGGCAGCAGGGATAACCAAGCTTCACGTTTCGACGCCATCGTCCACCTCCACAGGCACCCTTGTTCCGGGCGGAGAACGAACTGTCGAACGGGTGACGGGACAGATTACATCCGGCGGCTCACTGCGATCTGCCATCACTTGATTCCGCCCCATGGAAGATGGCTTTTCGTGAACAGATGGTCACACCTGTGAATGATTCTTTACAAATAAAATCCAGTTTCCGCTGAATCAAGCCTGCGTTGCACCAGTCTCCACGGGCAGGAACCAACGCGCCGTGATGACCGCGGCGCCGGAACTTCCGAAACCCTGTGGCTCTATTGACGGAGGTGTATCATGAAACGCGCATCCCTTTTCTTCCTGAGTGCTTCCCTCTTTGCGGGACTCTTGATTGCGGCTCCTGTGTCGGTCCAGGCCCAGTGCACTGGAGAGGTCGTGGTCTACAACGATGTCGCTGCCGTGTATGACGCCGTGGACGCCACCTTCGACGAGGTCGACGCCACCTTCGAGGCGATCGACGCGACGTTCGACGAGATCAACGCCACCTTCGACGAGATCAACGCGACGTTCACCTATGGCGGCTGGACCCCGTTCTTCTATGACGGTTACCTCGTGTACTTCGACGCCAGGGGACTTCCGTTTTGCTATCTCAACGGAGCGGCGGTCTATGTGCCGCAGACCTGGTCGGACTACTCCGTGGCCACGGTGCGTTATCGCACCATGGCGCCCCGCTACCGGGCGTGGCACCAGCGGTTCCATGTGCCCCAGTATCGTGGGAGGGTCCGTCAACA
>JAHITJ010000140.1 GCA_018817795.1 Myxococcota bacterium
ATCCGTTCTTCACCACCAAGTTCACCGGAAGGGGACTGGGGCTTGCCGCGGTGAGGGGAATCGTGCGGAGCCATGGTGGGGCCTTCGACGTGCAGAGCCTGCCCGGTCAGGGGACACGCATCAGGGCCATCTTCCCGGTGTCCGATCAGCAGATGATCTCACGGAAGGACACCCCGATCATCGCCGACTGGCGCGGCTCGGGCACCGTGCTGCTGGCCGACGACGAGGCCGGCCCCCGGAACATCACGGCGCGGCTGCTCACGGCCATCGGCTTCGAGTGTGTGTGCTCCCAGAACGGGGAGGAGGCGGTCCAGCGGTTCCGGGAAAAACCGGATCGCTTCCGGCTGGCGGTGCTGGATGTGGTCATGCCCGTGTGCGATGGTCCGGGATGTCTTCGTGAGCTGCGTCGGCTTCGTCCTGATCTTCCCGTGCTCTTCATCAGCGGCTACGACGACGATTCCCTGAAGACCGAGCTGGCCGAAGCCTCCACCGGGTTTCTGCAGAAGCCCTTTCGCTTGAGGGACCTGAGGGAGCAGGTGCGCCGCCTGTCGGCTGGGGAGAAACCGGATCGCGGCTCCCTGCCCTGAGTCGGACGTCACCGTCGGGCCATGTACAGGCGCAGGGCGGTGGCCTCCTCCTCCAGGATCTCGGCGGCCTTCTTGTAGATCATCTTCTCGGCGATGGAGCCCAGCAGGGGGAAATGAATCTTCAGTTCACCCGACATCAGGCGGACACAGCGGGCGCCCGCGTCGGTGATGCGGATCTCCCCATGGTTCTCGAACATCCTGGCGATCTTCGACTTCGTCGGCACGTTCCTGTAGGTCATCACGCGGCGCTTCTTGTCGAAGGTGCTCTGCTCGACCCACTCGAAGGCCTCGGGCGGGATCTTCTTGGGGCCGATCTTCTCGATGACGGGCTGGATCCGGTACCGCACGCGGCGCACGATGGTGTCGTCGGTCTCGGTCCGCTCGAGCAGCTCCATCTCCTTGAGCGACTTCATGTGCCCGGTGAGGAACGTGGCCACGTCCGGATGCATCATCGCCGAGATCACCTGCTCGGCCGACTCGTCGAACTCCTGTCGGATTTCGTATTTCATGGGGACCCCTCCTTGATCAGGGCGCACAGGTTCTCTTGCATCCCGGGGTTGTCGGCGATCTTCGCGGCCAGGAAGCCGAGATAGGATGTCTTCTTCGGACCGTCGAGACGGCGCAGGTGGTCCTGGATGCAGGCGCGGTCGAAGGACTCGAGCACGCACAGGGCGGCGGCCTGCTCGAGGAGCGGCAGCAGCAGCGGATCATCGGCGGTCAGCGATGAAAGATAGGCCAGCGTGGCGGCGTCGACGAGCTCGGGACGTTTGCCGATGACCGCCGTGCGCAGGCGGGCGACGGCCAGGAGGCTCTCGTGCTGCGGTTCCACCTTGCCCAGCAGGGCCAGCCAGTGGGCGGCCAGCGGTCCCTTGCCCTCCCGGAGGTAATACCACACCAGGGAAAAACGTGCATAGTTGGCGTACAGCGTCTGGGAGCGCGTGCGTCCGGCGATCTGCAGGAAGTCGACGGCCTCGGGCAGGCGGCCAAGCAGGCTCAGCGCCCAGGCGTTGAGGTAGAGCGCCTCGGACCAGAAACGGTACGGAGGATGCGGTCGGACCTTGGTCAGGAAGAAGGTCGCCTTGCCCAGAAATTCGTTCACCTTCGCCTCCGCCTCGGGGACGGTCTTGGGCGCCTCGAAGCCGGCGGCCGGATCGATGGCGGCCACGGAGCCGGCCGTAATCCGGGTCTGCAGGTACAGCGCCCGCATGAAGTAGATCTTTCCGGCGGCGTGGGCGTCCTCGACCTTCTCGATGGGGATCTCCCCCTCGGTGGGGACATTGGCCAGATGAGAGGCGAGCTCTTGGTTGATCGGCAGCAGGTTGGGCGGATCCGTGGGGACGATGGGATCGGGCCAGGCGAAGGCCGGGATCACGGGCGCCTTCGGGAGCGTGCACGGGGGAGGGGCCTGTGGGGCCGGTGCGACGGCGGCCTGTCCTGGGGTCTGCGGCTTCATGTCGTTGGACGGTGGGGGGGGCGGCTCGGCCACGGACCCTGCCGACGGTGTTGGCGCGTCGGCACGCGGCGCGAACGGCTCGCCGGCGGACCCGGGACGGGAGGCCAGGAACCATCCCAGCACGGCCGCGATCAGCACCAGGGGAATGCGGGTCAGATAGAACTTCGTGATCATGGGCGGAATCTACATGGTGCGTGCGGCAAGATCAAGTGCCTCACACTGTTGCCGGATCTTTCGCTTCTGGGGCTCGGTCAGCGCGACGGTGATCAGGAACGACAGGCCGTCGGAGAGCGGAAAGGCCGCCCAAACGCCCCAGAGGCCGATCATCGGAGGCAGGATCAGCACCAGGGGGATGAAGAAGAACACCTGCCGGGACATCGACAGGATGAAGGCCGGGCCCGCGTGGCCCATGGCCTGGAACATGGTGACGCCCACGACGTGATACCCGACCACCGGGATGCCAAGGGAGGCGATGCGCAGCACCGAGGTGCCTTCGGACACGAGCTCGGGCGAGGTGGAGAACACCAGGATCAACTGGGCCGGGAACACCCACAGGACCAGAAACGCCCCGGCGGCGATGCCGGTGGCGATCCAGGTGGAAATGCGGATTGCCTCGCGGCTCTTGCAGGGATTGCCCGCGCCCTCATGGTAGCCCAGGATCGGCTGCAGGCCTTGCACGAGCCCGAACAGCGGCATGAACAGGAACATCACCAGCCGGTAGTAGATGCCGTAGATCGCCAAATGGAGATCCGTGCCGTAGTTGTGGATCATGTGGTTGATCAGGATGGTCATGACCGAGGAGGCAGCGTTGCGCGCGAACACCGAGGCCCCCAGGACCGTGATGCGTGCGATGGGCTCCCGGTGGGGCACCATGGCCTTCCAGTGCAGGCGCACGTAGGAGCGTCTCGACAGGAAGTAGAAGAGCAGCCACAAAAACGAGGCCCAGTTGGCTAGCACCGTGGCCCAGGCGGCGCCGGCGACGCCCCCGTCCAGCCACCAGATGAACACCGGATCGAGCAGGATGTTCAGTCCCGCCGAGATCAGCATCGTCCCCATGGCGAGGCGGGCGTTGCCCTCGGCGCGCACCAGGTTGTTCAGGGCGACCGAGCCGCAGAAGGGCAGGTAGCCCCAGACCATGACCTCGACATATTCGTGGGCATAGCCCAGCGTGGTGGGGGTGGCGCCGAAGGCGTTGAGAATGGGGTCAATCCACAATGTGACCGCCACCGTGAAGACGAGGCTCGAAATCATGGTCAAAAAGAACACGTTGCCAAGATAGCGCTCGGCCTCGGTCCGTCGGCCCTTCCCGATCTCCAGGCTGACCATGACCCCGCCGCCCACGCCGATGGACTGGCACAGACCCATGAGCAGCATCTGCAGCGGGAAGGCGATGGCGAGGCCGGCGATGGCTCCGACGCCGACGAAGTGGCCCACGAAGATCGTGTCCACGAGGTTGTAGGAGGCCATCATGAGCATGCCCACCGTGGCCGGCAGGGAGAGGCGCCACAGCAGGCGCGGGATCGGCTCGTCCCGCAGGTGGTCGACGTGGGAGGGCTCCTTCATGCGGTCCGGTCCACGACGAAGGCGACCAGCGCCCGGAAGAAGGCGCGGTCTCCGGGCAGGGACTCGGTGACGAGGAGGGCCTGACTCTTGAGCTGGTCGAGCATCGCCGTTGCGTCCCCGACGCCCATCAACGACACGAGGTTGGCCTTGTCCTGGCGCGCGTCCTTTCCGGGGGTCTTGCCGAGCTCCGGCAGGGATCCGGTGACGTCGAGGAGGTCGTCGCGGATCTGGAAGCAGCGCCCGAGCAGGCGACCGAAGGCCGGCCATCCCGGGTGGTTGCCCGTGCCGGCGAGCACGGCGCCCATGCGCAGGGAGGTGGCGATCATGGCGCCGGTCTTGCCGTCGATCATCTCGAGGATGCCCTCGACGGAGGGTCCGGTGTCGCCGTCCGTCCCGCCCTTCATGGCAAGGTGGATCGTGTCGAGCATCTGCCCCTGCACCATGGCCAGGGAGGCACCGGCCAGCAGCGCACAGAGCCCGGCGCGCTGCTCCGGACCACAGGGCGCGGTCGCGGCCAGGGCCAGGGCCCCCGCGTGCAGGGCGTCGCCGGCCAGGATGGCGGTGGCCTCGTCATATTTTTTGTGCAGGGTCGGCCGTCCACGGCGCCAGTCGTCGTCGTCGAGGGCGGGCAGGTCGTCGTGGACCAGCGAATAGGTGTGCATCCACTCCAGCGCCGCTGCGGCGAACAGGGCGGGTTCGCGGCCGTCTTCCTCGGGGGGGGCGCCGGGGTCGATGCCGGCGGCGGCCAGGCAGAGCACCGGACGGAACCGCTTGCCCCCTCCGAGCAGGACGTGGGCGACGGCCTCGCGCAGCAGGCCCGGGGGGATCCGGTCCAGGGTGGCCGGCAGGAACCGCTCGAAGCG
>JAHITJ010000017.1 GCA_018817795.1 Myxococcota bacterium
CCCCGACCCCCCGCCGCACTTCCGCTTCAACCACCTCGGCATCAGTTCCCGCAAGTCCGCCGCCCCCGCCCCGACCCCGGAGGCGTAATCCCGCCTCGAACCACGTGAAACTCGACTGGATCAACCACAACTTCCCCGGCAGCCTCGTGAACTGAAGAAACGCCTGGGCCGGTGGATCATCCCGTCGTGGGATCGTCCCCTGCGCGTTCGTAGAACACCTGACCCACGCGCTCGATGTGGGCACGCAGAGGGTCGTGATTCAGTTGATCAAAGGCTGACAAATCCATGGTGTAGGGCAGGAGCAGGTCATCGATTTCATCGAGGATGCGGGCCAGCTCGCGGTGATCAATCACCTGGTCCTCGGCCGCCACCAGGGTCAGGTCGATGTCCGATCCGGGCTTGTGGTTGCCTTTGGCCCGGGAGCCATAGATCACGGCGCGCACGACGGTGGGGTGCCGAGCCAGGACGTCCTGAATTTTTTCGATCACGGTAGTGGACAGGCCGAACTTCAACTCCGTCATGAGTTCCTACCCAGGGCCAGGAAACGCTGGTGCAGGTTCCCGAAGGCGGGATGAAACCGCTCAGCGACATCCTCGGCGACCGCCCGGGCCGTGTTCTCGTCATAGACGTGCGAGGTGAGGTTCCGTGACCGGATCATCTCCATCCAAATCTCTCCGTCGACGATCAGACCGCGCTTGAAGGCTTCCCGTGTGGTGTCCTTGGAGCCCATCAATCCTGTGGTTCCCGCCACTTCCTCCAGATAGTCCTTGAGGACGTTCCAGGCCAGCTCATGCACCATCTCAAAGGACTGAATCAGCCCCTTCTCTTCGAGACGGGAGAGCGACCGCATCCGGCGCAGGGCCACATCGGCGTCCAATTCATGCAGGGCCCTGGCGTAATTGTCGAATCTCTGTTTCCATCGAATTTCCTGTGTCATGATCTGGCACCTGTCCCCGGAGGCCTGCCCAAACCGGCAGTTGCCTCGTTTTTCGTGGGTCAGTATCCGCAGCGGGGACGGGCAAGTCAAGGAAACTCAGGCAACCGACCCAGAGATGAATCGCCGGGGCTGGAGCAGCCGATGCCACCATTTTTTCAACTTGACGAATCCCGGCGGCGCTCCTACTTTCGGCGTGTTCAGGGACCTGGACCCGGAGGTACAAACCATGAAGATCATCCTGCATATCACGAGTCGCGAGGATTGGGAGGCGGCCCTCTCCAGCGGGTTCTATCGGTCTGCCTCCCTGGATGCGGAGGGCTTCATTCATTGCTCCACCCTCGGGCAGACCGTCGACACCGCCGACCGTTTTTTTCCGGGGCGGCGGGACCTGGTGCTGCTCTGCATCGACGAGGACCGCGCCGGATCCGAGGTACGCTACGAGGGACCGGCCAGCGACCATGATCCGCGCATGGAGTCCCGGTTCCCGCACATCTACGGGCCGCTGAACGTGTCCGCCGTGGTCCGGGTGGTGGCGTTCGTTCCCGACGCCGGGGGCCATTTCGCGTTGCCCGCCGAGCTTGGGGCTTTTCAGGCCTGACCGCAGGGGAACGATTGTCGAAATCGAAATCGAAATCGAAATCGAAATCGAAATCGAAATCGAAATCGGATCCGAGAGTATCTACGCCGCCGGGGAGAAGAACCCTGCGCCGTCACCATGAAGCCTCTCCCGGGTGCTCAGGGGACCCGCACGGGGGCCTTACTCCAGGCGCCAGGCGAAGATCACGTTCATGTCCTCGATGAACAGGAAGGGCCAGTTGACCTGCGGCGTCTCCAGAAGGACGCCGGGGGCCACGCCCACGGTGTCCCCGCCGATGACCAGGTGGGCGTGGGTCCGGTAGATCGGGCGCTCGCGGTGGGTGTCCAGGTTCATTTCATAGACGCCCCGGCCGATCCCCCCACATCCGCCCGACTCCGTCAAGAAGAAACCCAACGTTTCACCCTTGACGAGCCCGGCCGCCGGCCAGACCGTCGGGCGAACCAGTCGCCACATGCTCTGAAGCCCTGCCCTGCAAGGGATGCCGGGAGATCAACGGAGACTGTCCCTCCCCGGCCCTGGGGACAGGGCCCAGGGGACAGGGCTTGCCAAACGAGGACCATCGAACCTGACGAACAGAGGGCGCTTACGGCACCCGGGTGGGCAAGAGCCGGCCGGTCGTGGTGCCGTCGCCGAGCTGGCCGAAGCCGTTGGCGCCCCAGCACCAGGCCTGCAGGTTTCGCACTCCGCAGGTGTGCTGGCCGCCGGAGGAGATCCGCAGCGGGGTCGGGGAGAAGCCGCTCACCGCTACCGGAACGGTGGACTGGGTGGAGGTGCCGTCGCCGAGCCGGCCGGAGTTGTTGCCGCCCCAGCAGAACGCGACGCCGTTCTGGATCGCGCAGGTGTGTTCGAAGCCGGCGGAGAGGATCGAGACGTTCGCATCCAGGCCGACCACGTCGACGGGGAACTGACGGGTGGTGGTCGAGTTGTTCCCCAGTTGGCCCCGGTTGTTGCGCCCCCAGCACTTCGCCGCGCCGTTGACGATGGCGCAGGTGTGCAATTGACCCGTGGTGATGGACGTGACCAGCGAAGAGAGCCCGACTGGGTTCACCGGCGTGTAACTGTTCACATATGTGTTGTTGCCCAACTGGCCGGTGAGGCCGGCGCCCCAGCATTTGGCCGCCCCCGAGACGACGGCGCAGGAGTGCTGGCCGCCGGCGCTGATGGTCGTGACGCCCGTCGTGAGGCCCTGGACCTGGGTGGGTTCGTCTCTGTCCGTATTGTAGTTGTCGCCGATCTCTCCGCTGGAGCCGTTGCCCCAGCACTTCGCGGCGCCGGAGTGGACCGCGCAGGTGTGCTGCTCCCCCGCGGAGATGGACGTGACCAGCGAAGCGAGCCCGACTGGGTTCACCGGCGTCGTGCGATCGGTGTTGGTGTTGTCCCCGAGCTGGCCCTGACCGTTCTCCCCCCAGCACTTCGCCGCGCCGCGGACGATGGCGCAAGTGTGTTGCCCACCGGCGCTGATGAATGAGACGCCTGAGCCGAGTCCGGTCACCGGCACGGGCACCAGGGAGTCATTGGTCGCGCCGTTCCCCAGGCGTCCCGAGGTGCCCACGCCCCAGCACCAGGCGGAGCCGTCCTGGCGCACGCCGCAGGTGTGCTCGAGGCCGGCGGAGATTTGGGTCCAACTGTAGCAGCCCAAGGTGGAGAAGGTGCAGGCAACGTCACAGATCAGGGTGCCTTCACCGAAGCCCTCGGTCTGGCAGGTGAGCCCGCCGAAGTCGACGCCGTCGCAGGGCTCGCCGTCGTTGGCCACGCCGTCGCCGCACCGGGAGCAGCCGGTAAAGTCGAACAGGCAACCCGGGGTGCAATCCAGGGTCCCGAAGACGTAGCCCTGTGTGACGCAGGTCTGAAAGGCGAGGTTCGTGCCGTCGCAGTCCTCGCCGGGGTTCACAAGGGCGTTGCCGCACAAATGGCAGCCCGAGTAGTTGAAGGTGCACGCGGCGTTGCAGCCCAGGACGCCGCCGATGAAGCCCTGGGAACCGCAGTTGTGGCCGTTGAGGTTTTCGCCGTCGCAGGCTTCGCCGATGTCGATGGCGCCGTCGCCGCAGCGGGTGCACGAGGACAGGTCGAACCGACAGTTGCCCTGGCACCCCAGGGAGCCTGACGCGTAGCCCAGGGAGACACAGGTCTGGCCCGCCAGGTTGGCGCCGTCACACTGCTCGGCGCCCGTGATGCTCCCGTCCCCGCAGTTCACGCTGTAGCAGCCTCCAAGGTCGAAGTCGCAGTCGGCGCCGCAGACCAGCGTCCCCCCGTCGAAGCCCTGCAGTGCGCACGTCTGGTTGGCCAGGTTCGCGCCGTCGCACTGCTCGGCGCCCTCGATGTTGCCGTCGCCGCAGGTGGTGCAGGCGGATTCATCGAACGCACAGGCGCCGTCGCAGGCGAGCGAGCCGGTCGTGTGCCCCAGCCCGGCGCACGTCTGGCCGCCCAGATTCGCGCCGTCACACTGCTCGCCGAAGGTCGTCTGGAGTTCACCGTCGCCGCAGCGCCCGGTGGCCTCGCAGGCGGTGTAATCCAGGGTGCAGGCCATCGTGCAGTGCAGGTCACCCCCGTGGTAGCCCTCCGTGACACAGGTCCGCCCGCCCAGCTCCGCGCCGTCACAGACCTCGGTCCCGCGCTTCATGTCGTCGCCGCAGACCGTCGCGCACTGGGACGGCGAGCCCGTGTTGTCGCAGGTGAAACCCTCCTCGATGACGCACGTGGTACCGCAGCCGTCCCCGGCGGTGGGATTGCCGTCGTCGCAGGCCTCGCCTGCCTCGAGCAGGCTGTTGCCGCAGGTGGCCAGGCAGCCGGTCGTGTCGTAGCGGCAGTCGGCACCGCAGGCCAGCGTACCGCCTGAGAAGTTCAGCGTCTGGCAGGTGTTCGCGTTGAGGTTGGAGCCGTCGCACGACTCCCCGTCGGCGGCGTCGATGGTCCCGTCCCCGCAGCGGCCTCCGCAGTCCGACGTGTCAAACGAGCAGTCGGCGCGGCATGAGAGCTGGCCGATGACGCGGTAGAACTCCAAGCTGGCGCAGGAGGCGCCAGTCAGGTCGGCGCCGTCGCACGACTCGCCGGGATCGACGAAGCCGTCGCCGCAATTGTCGCTGACCTTGACTTGTGTCTTGCAACCGGAGGAAACAAAGAAGAGAAGCGGAAATAAGAAGAGGAGGTGTTTCATTGGTTCAGTACTCCAGGTGCGACCGGACGTCATGTCGTTCAGGTGGCGTGAAGCAAAATAACAAAACTTCAGCCGCCTGCACAGCTGGAAAAACATTCCCCGGTGCGATGCGAGTGTTCGCTCGCCCTGCCACCACGTCACTTCGGCCTCGAAGAAGGTGATGGGCGTCGCGCAGCTCCATCCCGTCTGGCGCCATAACCCGGCCGAGGTGACCGGGTTGGTTGGCGGCATGCGCTGGTCTTGCTGGACCGGGAGGTCGACGACATGGCTACTGCGGTCGACGGGCTACAGTCGGGCAACCCACTTCGCGGGTAAGCTGGATTTTCTCGCCTCTACGAGGCTCGATCGGATTTCCCCGACAGGCTCACGTAGTCCCACTTCGCCGGGTCCGGACACGAGGCGCAGATGGGATCGTCGAGGGGACATCACCTGACTGTCGTGGTCAATCCGCGGACTGAGGATACGGCACCCAGGGGGCTCCGCGGAGGATCTTCAGCGTCTCCGGGCCCGGGTGGCCGTTGATGGGCTTTCTGTGGATCCACCACCAGTCGTTGAACTCCAGGTTCCAGGCCGCGTAGATCAGGTGCGTGTCGGTGACATGGAGCACGCCGAAGTCCCGGTGGTGGTGCTTGACGCTCCCGATGTTGTAGACGTCGAAGCCCTTCCAGCGGTAGAAGCCGCTCTCGTGGTAGTGGCCATGGAGGATGGCGATGATGTTGAAGCCCTCCAGGAGCCTGCCGAGGCTCTCGGTGAAGGTGTCCCGCGTGAACCAGTTATACGAATAGGGGCCCTCGAAGGGCAGGTGCAGGGCGACGATGACGGGCCGCGCCCGGCCGGTGCTGGCGAGCACACCGCGAAGCCAGACGAGGTCGTCCTGATCGGGCGCCTCCCCGAGGGCGATGACCCGCAGGTCGCCGACGTCCCGTACGTAGCGGGAGCCGCCCTGGCGCAGCAGGAACTGCAGGCGGGACAAGGCGGGGTTGCGCAGGTCGTGGTTGCCCGGGAAGTCCCAGACCGCGAAGGGGAGCCCGCTGCCGGGGCCGAAGAGCCTGAGGTAGGCGGCCCACTCGGCTTCTTTCCCGTCCTGGGTGACGTCGCCGGTCACGATCAGGGATTTGGCGGGCTGCACGGCCTCGCCACCGGCCACCTCCGGGAAGCCGGTACCGGCGAGGTGGATCAGCCGCTCGATGAGGCGATGATGCCACGGTTTGATGGGCCCGCAGCGATCCAGGCTCGCGAACCCCGTGTAGTTGTCGCAGGCCTCGGTGCCGGCGTGGAGATCCGAGACATGGAAGAGCGTGACGTCCAGCCCGCCGTTTCGGGGAACCTGCCGGATTTCCTGGGCGTGACCCTCCCAGGAGAGGACGGGGTGGCGCCGGGGCGGGGCCGGACGCAGCCACAGCCCTCCCAGGACCGCCGCACCCAGTCCGATCAGCAGGCCGAGCTCGAGCTTGAGGCGCAATGACAAGGGGGCTTGCTTCACGCTCACTCCGTGCAGTTGTCGAACGGGCACAGGGCCAGGGTCTCGCCGGCGGCCGTCTCGCACACGCCGTCGCCGCAGTAGCAGTCCAGCGGACAGGTGAACGTGTTCTCGCGGTGCTCGAGCAGGCAGATGTTGTCGCCACAGTAGCAGTCGTCAGGGCAGAGCTGGGGCGTCTCGCCGTCGACGAACTCGCAGCGGGCGTTGGGGCAGTGCCAGCACGGGCCGCAGTCGTCCGGACAGGAGAGGCAGTCCTCGGTCGCGCCGATGACGTCGCAGACGCCGTCTCCGCAGGCCAGGCAGGGACCGCAGTCGGCCGCGCAGGAGGCGCAGTCCTCGTGGGCCGCGCAGGTGCCGTCGCCGCACAGGGAGCAGGCGCCGCAGTCCTGCGGGCAGACCGCGCAGCTCTCGCCGTCGCCGCACTCGCCGTCGCCGCAGTCGGCCGAACCGCACTCGAAGGCACAGAAGTGGGTGGCCAGGATCACGCAGTTGAAGTCCCAGGCCACCGCGCAGCAGAACGGGTCCTGGGCGCACACGCAGTTGCGCGGGGTCACGTCGTCGAGGCCGGGGGACGTGTGCACGGCGCAGGGATCTCCGGGATCGCAGGCGTCGCAATCCTCAGGGCAGGAAAAACAGTTCTCGCGCGCGGCCGAGGTGCAGACGCCGTCGCCGCACGCGGCCGGCACGGGGCCGCAGTCGATCGCGCAGGTGACCGGCGACTCGGACTGGTCGCACAGGCCGTCGCCGCAGCGGTTGACCGGTTCGCAGTCGACGCCGCAGACGTAGGCGTTCTCCGCGTGCAGAAACGGCTCGCACACGCCGTTGCCGCAGTCGGGGGCGCAGCCCTGGCCGCAGGCCACGCAGGCGGTCACGCAGGCCTCGTCCCAGCCGAACATGCAGCAGAACGGGTCGGCCCCGCAGACGCAGTCGAAGCAGGTGCAGGTGGTGCAGCCGGGGATCGCCGGATCCGCAGTGCAGCCGTCGTGGACGCCGCACTCGCCGCAGTCGCCCGCGCAGGAGAGGCAGTCCTCGTCGCCGTTGCAGGCGCCGTCGCCGCACGCGGGCACGCAGGCGCCGCAGTCTCCGGGGCAGCTCCCGCAGGTCTCGTCGGGGGCGTCGCAGGCGCCGTCGCCGCAGAAGGCCGCGCAGGTCTCCTGGCACTCGTTGACGCACAGCGCCGCGCAGGTCGCGTTCCAGGCGCCCTGACAGCAGCCGGGCTCGATCAGGCACACGCAGTTGCCGCAGCCGCAGTCCGTGCAGCCGGGGGCGTCCTTCGGGAAGCACCCGCCGCCGGCGTCGCAGGGGCCGCAGTCATCGGGGCAGTTGTGGCAGCCCTCCTGCTCCTCGGCCAGACAGTAGCCGTCGCCGCAGTGCGTCGGGCAGGCGCCGCACTCGTCAGGGCAGGAGCGACAGTCCTCGCTCATGTCGCAGAGGCCGTTGCCGCAGGTGGGCGGGCAGGCGCCGCAGTCGGCCTCGCAGGTGCGGCAGGTCTCGTTGCTGGCGCAGAGGTCGTCGCCGCAGCGGGCCGGGCAGATGCCGCAGTCGGCCGGGCAGGACTCGCAGGTCTCCGCCTCATCCTCGTCGCAGAACGCGTCGCCGCACTCCCCGCAATAGCCGCAGTCGGCCGGACAGGTCCCGCAGGTCTCCGCCAGCGAGCAGGTGTCGTCGCCGCACACGCCGCACTCGCCGCAGTCGGCCTCGCAGGTCTCGCAGGTCTCGGGATATCCGCAGGTGAAGTCGCCGCACACCGCGCAGTTGCCGCTGTCGTCGCACACGCAGGCGGGATCGCCCGGACAGGCGGGGGCGGTCTTCTTCGCGGTGGTGCAAGCCGACAGCGAAAGAAAGGAGAGGAGAAGAAGAAGAGGAAGAAGAAGTCTATTCGTCATCGTCGTCCGAGGCCTGCTTCTTGCCGCCGCCGAACACATCCCAGACGAAGCGGATGCCCACCTGGCCGAAGACATGCACGCCCGAGCTCTGGCTGTCCTCGTCGTTGGCCGCCTTCTGGGCCAACTGGAGGATGTGCGCGCCCACGCCGCCCTCGATGGACAGGCGGATCAGGCTGGTGAACTTGTATTCGTAGCGGGCACCGACGCGGACCAGCGCGATCTGGGCGTCGAGATCCTCGTGGGCGATCTGCGGCTCCTCCTTCTCGAGCCAGTCGTCGTTGACCGTGCCCAGGGCCACGCCACCAAGGATGAACAGCGTCCAGCTCTGCTCCTTGTCGACCTCGAAGTCGGCGTCGAGGCCCACGGTGAAGGACACGTAGGTCGAGCTCACGCCCCCCTGCTTGAACGACTGGTTCACCTCGAGTTGACCCTCGAGGAACATGAACTCGGCGCCGATGGCCACGCCGTAGAAGCCGCCGCGGTGGAGCATGAAGTAGTCTTCCTCGGTGTTGAGCGCGCGGTCGGTGTCGCCCCAGGGCAGCTTCTTCTGGGAGTATATGCCTCCCATGGCCCCCACCTGCGGCTGCAGGTACAACTCGAGGATCTTCGCCGAGGCCGGAAGACTGAAGGTGAAAAGCGCAAGCAAAGTGGATAGGAACATGGTTTTTTTCATGTGAACCTCCTTCGGGCGTTCGATGGGGAAGGACAATCCTGCCGCCCCGGGGATGCAGTCGGAAAGGCCCGACGCGCACATGACAGTGTGCCAAGGCTTTGACATTTGTGCAACCGACTCCTTACATAAACTGGAACTTGATTTTCCCGCCGGACGTGAAATAATGTCGCATTCTCCCGGCTGACGGGGAGATTTCTTCCACCCAGCGAGGTCGACCATGATCGATGTCCCCGATGTGAAGCCCTGCCCGATCTGCATGTCCAACCAGCGCTTCGAGCTCGAATCCGAAGATGACGCCGATCGGCACCTGATCTCGTCCTCGGACACGGCCTTCCTCGGGCCGGGCAAGGATCGCTCCGTCACCGACGCCTACTGCTTCGAGGTGCCGGGGTCCCCGAAGTTCATGGTGCACGTGTTTCCGCTGTGTCCCTCATGCTGCGGCACGGGCGTGGTGATCCAGGACGAGGACTTCGCCCAGATCCAGGCCGAGGTCGCCATGGCCACGGACAACCTGGAGCAGGTCATCAAGTACTATTCGGCGGATCCCTCCACCCTGCGCGAGCACACCGACCGGCTCACGCGCGTCATGATTCCCCTGATCGCCCGCAAGGCGCTGCACCTGGTGCATACCCCGGCCCGCGGCAGCTACGCCCGCTACCTGACCAACCTGTTCAACATCCGCCTGTGACAGCGTAGGGTCAGCGCGCCCGGACGCTGCCGCCGCTCTCGGCTTCCTTGAACTGCTTGTAATATTTAAGCACGGCCCGCACGTAGGCGCGGGTGCTGGGATACGGGGGGATGCCGCCGTACTTCTTCACGGCGTTGGGACCCGCGTGATAGGCGGCGATGGTGAGCACCATGTCGCCGCGGAAGATGTTGGCGTTGTAGCGCAGCAGCCGCGTGCCGCCGAGGATGTTCTCGCGGGGATCGAACACGTTCTTCACGCCCATGTCGATCTCGACCTCCGGGATGATCTGCATCAGGCCCTTGGCGCTCTTGTATGAGACCACGCGGGGGTCGAAGTCGCTCTCGGCCTTGATGATGGCCTTGATGAACGGCACCGGAATCTGGTAGAGGCCCGACGCCTCGCTGATGAAGCGGTCGTACCGCGTGAAGCGGGTGGGCGAGGCATCCCGGGCGGGTACCACGTCGCAGGTCGGGCACTTCGGGTTGGGTGCCGGCGGGCTCGCCGACGGGATCACTGCCCCGGCGGGCAGCGCGTCGGGATCCGTGGCGGTGGAACGGTCGCCCTTGCTGTACTCGCGCACGATGCGCTTCCAGTTCTTGCCCGGCTGCGGCTTGTTGGTGAAATGCACGACGCCGCTTTCGTCCAGATACTGATAAATGTCTGCCCACGCACGGGAGCTTCCGAGGCCGACGATCAACAGGGGGAGAATCCAGAAGACGACTTTCATAAGCACACCCTAGCACACATTGTGCGAGCCCGCAAGGAGTTGGACGAAAAATCAAGAAAAATCGGCATGTATTTGCCTTCCACTGCGGATTTCCCTATATTCGCGGCATGAAACGCGCACGCCTGTTCGCCCTTGGACTGTTTGTATTCGGCCAAACCGGGTGCACCACCGAACAGCGGCAGGCCGACGGCGTCAACCCGCGCGAAGAACTGTTCCTGCTGTTTCCACGCATGGAAAAACGCCTCGTGCTCATGGTCCCCGAGACGGAGCTGCGCACGGACTTCGGTCTGGACTACGACGGTCCGGCCGGCGATCTCTCGCTGACGGTCGAAGGCGCGGACCAGAGCGCCTGGAAGGGCACGCGCCTGGCCGGCTCCAACATGCGC
>JAHITJ010000001.1 GCA_018817795.1 Myxococcota bacterium
AACCATCGGTACCGATTTCGATTTCGATTTCGATTTCGACCGGAACACGGGACTCCCAGGGCCATCCTCTGCCTTGATATCTCATCAAGGAAAATCTTGGATTGCAGCACTTCCAGCATCGAAATCGAAATCGAAATCGACATAAACCGCCATCAAGCGCTTAAGTGGTCACAGATGTTTTTCGGTGTTGTGCGTTCCTGCACGGGGGAAAATGCCTTGCCGGAAGAAAGCTTCGCGTGCTACAGAATATGGAGCCCAGTGCTTTGGAGGTTCCGCTTGACCATACAGGGAGAACACGCAAAAGAAGGCGGATTCAACGGCCGATGGCCAGCCGAGGGAGGCGTCGGTCGCCGCGGAGGGCGCACGCTGCGTGCCCTGGCCTGCGTCGGCTTCATTGCGATCCTGTCTTTGGGCCACGCGCCCCGTGCGCAGGCCCTCACCGAGGTGTCCATCGAGGTCATCACGGCCAAAGGCACCGGCTACAGCAATCTCGCCGGACTCATGATGGCGCCGATGATGGCCATGGCCGATCTGCTCTCGCAGGGGGTCTGGGCGTATGATGGCCACGATCAATATTTTGGCTTCGAGAAGGAGCTCGACTTCTTCCTCGCGACGGAGAGCCCCGCGTCCCATCGCTTCAACCTGCTGTGGTTTGTCACGCCGCAGATCCTGTTCAACGCCGACCAACCCGGGGAGCATCGCATCAAGCTCCGCGCCGGCTTGCATCAGGAGATTCTCTTCGGCGCGGGCAATCCCGTGCGGCGGGATCCGGTGGGCAGATTCGGGTTGACCGTGGGGGCAGGCGTCTCCGTGGGCAGGCAACTGGAGGTCGGTGGCCTGGTCGCTGCGGGCGTGGACGCCAAGCTCTTCTACCACTTCAAATCCGCACGGTTGACGCGCTTCATCCTCGGCACCCGGTACGAATACGGCAACCTCGGCCACGAGGTGAACGTGTACCTGGGCTTCACCCTCGCCTTTTAATAAATTTTGCCCAGCTTCATATCCTGCATCAGGAACATCTCCCGGTGGAAGACGTCACATCATGATGGGCGCGCCGGGGCCCAGCGGGATGCGGAAGAAATACCAGATCGCGAGCAGCAGGCTCCAGAAGATGAAGAAAAAGATGGTGTACGGCAGCATGGTGGCGATGGTCGTGCCCAGGCCGGCCTTCTTGTCGTACTTGTTCACGAAGGTGAGGATCAGGGCATAATAGCTCATCATCGGTGTGATGATGTTGGTCACGCTGTCCCCGATGCGGAAGGCGGCCTGGGTGAGGGCCGGGTGATAGCCCGAGAGCATGAACATCGGAACGAACACCGGCGCCATGATGGCCCACTTGGCCGAGGCCGAACCCATGAAAAAATTCATGATCGCAGAGAACAGGATGAACAGGAAGATCAGCGCCAGCCCGGAGATGCCCGAGCTCTGGATCGCCTCGGCGCCGTGAATGGCGAGCAAGAGGCCCAGGTTCGACTTCTGGAACCAGGCGATGAACTGGGAGGCAAAGAACACGAGGATGACGTACGGGGCGATGTCCTTGATGGCCTTGGTCATCAGGGTGATCATGTCGGAGTCGGACCGGATCTTGCCGGTGACCACGCCGTAGACGAACCCGGGGAGGGCGAAGAACAGCAGGATGCCGGTGATCAGCCCTTTGAAGAAGGGGCCTTCGAGGACGTTGCCTGACCCACGCAGGAGGCTTCCCTGGGGAATCGTGAGGAGGAGGAAGGCGGCGATGATGAGCAACAACGTACCGAGGGCGAACCAGAGGCCACGGCGTTCAAGGGGGGACAGCGGTTGGATTTCCTCAAAGTCTGCCTTGTAGGGGCCCAGCCGGGGTTCGACGATCTTCTCGGTGACGAAGGTGCCCACGATGGTGAGCATGAACGCGCTTGCAATCATGAAATAATAATTGGCAGCGGGGTTCACCCGCATGCCCGGTGTCACAATCCCGGCGGCGGACTCGGACAACCCCGACAGGATGGGATCGATGGATCCAATCAGGAAGTTGGCACCGAAGCCCCCCGAGACACCGGCGAAGGCGGCGGCGATGCCCGCGATGGGGTGGCGCTTGAAGGCCATGAACACAAGGCCTCCGAGGGGAATCAGCACGATGTACCCGACCGAAGAGGCCAGATGGCTCAGGATGCCTGCTGCGATGATGAAGGAAGTGACCAAACGCTTGGGGGCCTTGAGGATGCTTTGTTTGATAAGAGCTTCAATGAGGCCGGTGCCCTCGGCGATTCCCAGTCCGATCACGGAGACGAGCACGATCCCGAAGGGGGGGAACGCGATGAAATTCTCCTCGAAGTTGACGTACATGTACACCAACCCCTCGCTCCCCAGCAGGTTCACGGGCCTGATGAGCTCCAGCGTGGTCGGGTGGATCGCACTCGCGCCTGACAGATGGGCGAGCCAGGAGGCGACCACGACGAGCACCGCGAGCAGCGCGAAGATGGAGGCAGGATGCGGCAGCGCGTTTCCGACTCGCTCGATTCCGTTGAGGATTCGATTGAAAATGCTCGTCCGCGTCGCCGGGGACAGAGGATCTTTGGGGGGTGAAGTCATAAGGCCTCCGATTGGCAGTCGAAGGAGACTGTCACCGAGGGTGCCGCCGATGTCAAGGATGGGTTTGTCATTGCAGATGGGGCGGTGGCTGCATACGGGACAAGGGCGATTATTCGCCCAGCTTCATGTCCTGCATCAAAAACATCTCCCGGTGGAAGACGTAGTTGTAGAGCGCGTAGATGCCGAACTTGAAGGGGTGGCTCAGATGCGTCTTGAAGTCGATGGCGCGGCGGGCGATGGACGGCCAGGCGTAGAAGCGCTCCCAGGCGTCGAAGCAGGCCGACGTGAGCTCGTCGGCGGTCATGCGGGCCGGGACGTAGGCGGCGTGGTTGTAGCGGTAGTCGGGGTGGTCCCACCAGTGGCCGTCGAAGAGGTGGCGCTTCTGGCGCGCCAGCTGCTTGTAGAACGGCGTGGCGGGGTAGGGCATCAGGATGTTGAACGCGGCAAACGCGAACCTGCGATCGATGGCCCAGTCGCACAGGCGGGCGATGGAATCCACGGTGTCGGTGTCGTGGCCGATGGTGAAGGCGGCCCAGAGCTGCATGCCGAAGTCGCGGAACACCTCGAAGCGGCGCGCGTAGTCCACGCCGATGTTCTTGACCTTGCCCATGGCGCCCAGCGTCTCCGGCTCCAGGCTCTCGATGCCCAGCAGGTGGCCGGCGCAGCCGCTCTTCATCATCAAATCCATGAAAACGGGGTCCTCGGCCATGTCCAGTCCGCCCTGGGAGGCCCAGCGGACCTTGAGCGGGGTGATTTCACGAAACAGTTCAGCCGCAGCCGAACGATTCGCAGTGAGGTTGTCGTCGACGAACAGGATCGTCTTCAGTTTCTGCTCGGCGATCTCCCGCACCACCACGTCGATGGCCCGGAACACCTGCCGGCGGTCGAAGTACACCGCCGGCGCGCAGAACGTGCAGGCATGGGGACAGCCCCGCGAGAACTGCACCAGGGAGACGGGCAGGTAGCGCTTGCCCGCGAACAGGTCCCGGCGCGGAAATACCCCCGATTGAGGCGGCGCGGGGACGCCCTTGTAGCGCTTCTTCAATTTCCCGCGGCGGGCGTCGGCGATGACCTGCGCCCAGACCGGCTCGGCGTCGCCCACGACCACTGCGTCGGCGTGACGGGCCGCCTCGGCCGGCAGCAGGCTCGCGTGCATGCCGCCGAGCACCACGGGGACGCCGCGACGGCGATATTCCGCGGCCAGTTGGTACGCGCGGGCCACGGTGAACGACTCGGTGGTGATGGCGGCCAGGTCCGTGGGGCGGTCCAGCGGCACCGCCTCCACGCGGTCGTCGTACATCTCAATCTCCACGTCGGGGGGCGTCAGGGCGCCCAGCACCGCCAGGGTCAGGGGTTGGAGGGCGCCTTTTTCGAACTTGCCGGGGACGGGGCGGCCGATGCAGGGGCGGATGAAGGTCACTTTCATGGGATCGCAATGTATAGAATCGCCGCCGGGGGCGCAAGCTGAGGATCAGGCCACGTTCCAGGCCTGTTTCAGGCAACGTTCCAGGCCTGTTTCAGGCAACGGGCAGATGGAGCGCTGGTCGTTGGAGTTGACCTTGTCCCTATCCCTATCCCTATCCCTATCCCTATCCCTATCCCGATTTCGATTTCGATTTCGATTTCGATGCTGGAAGTGCTGCAATCCAAGATTTTCCTTGATGAGATATCAAGGTAGAGGATGGCACTGGGAGTCCCGTGTTCCGGTCGAAATCGAAATCGAAATCGAAATCGAGAAACAAATGATCAACCTCTTATGGAAAACTAATTGCGATTGCCCTGCCGCGGGGGCCTGATCAGGCCACGGGCAGATGGATCTCGAAGGCGACCTCGTCGTCCTGGTGCAGCCGGATGAAGCCGTCCAGGTTCTGGATGATGTTCTGGGAGATGAACAGCCCCAGGCCCGAGCCGCTCTCCCGCGTGGAGTAGAACGGGTCGAAGATTTTTTCCACGTCCGAGGGCGGGATCTTCGGACCGTCGTTGGCCACGATGATCACCGCCATGGGGCGTCCGTGCTCGATCCGGCTGGCGGCCGAGACGCGGATCCGCCCGCCCGGGGACAGATGGTCGCAGGCGTTGAAGGCGATGTTGATCAGCACCTGGACCAGCTCGTCGTCGGTGGCCTGGACCCGCAGGGGCTCGGCGGGGAGGCTGGTCTCGATGACGATGCCGGCCTTTTCTGCGCGGAGCCGGAGCAGGTCGGTCACCTTCTCGAGGGTCGGGGTCACCTCCAGGGTCTGGGCGGGCTTGCCGATGTCCTTGGCGAAGGAGAGATACTTCCCGGTGATGCGCTCCATGCGCTCGATCTCGGAGACATGATTGGCCCACAGACGGGCTTCCTTGCCCTCCTTGGGCACCAGGTCGGCGATGACCTCGGCCGTGCCGCGCAGCACGTGGAGCGGGTTCTTCAACTCGTGGGACAGGCCCGACACCATGTTGCCCAGGGCCTCGAGGCGCCCCTTGCGCACCAGCTCGTCCTGCAGGGCCCGCAGCAGGCGCAGGTTGGCCTCCAGGGCCCGCACATGAACGCGCTCCCGGTCCCCGAGGACCCCGGCCACGCCGGCGGCGCCGAAGTAGGTGCAGATCTCGAGGATCTTTTCGATGGACTGCGCCGGATCCCGGGGAATGCCGGCCATGAACGCATGGGGAAAGTACAGGATGGTCACGAAGATCGCGCCGATGAGGGCGCCGATCTTTCCGTGCACGAATCCGTAATAGACCAGCGGGAGGTAATAGAGACGCCGCAGGATGTCGTGGAGCCAGTGCATGGAGTGGGGCGTCGCATAGTGCAGCGACGTGATCAGCACCGCGGCGCCCCAGAAGAAGATCAGGCTCCGCGGGATGAAATAACTGCCAATGGTCGCGCGCCCGGACGGTCCGGACGCGTCAGGGGCGCTGGATTCCATATTTTTCCATCCTGTATGCCAGAAAATAGCGCGGCACATGAAGGTACGCGGCGGTCTTCGAGACGTTCCACTGGTTGTACTCCAGGCTCGACAGGATCACGTCGCGCTCCAGATCCAGCAGGTGGATTCCATCGGGGCCCGGCGTGAACAGGCCGGTGCGGGCTGAATCCTTGGGCTTGCGGGAGACCACATGCTCAAAGGTCGCCGCGTCGAGGAGGTCGCGGTCGGCGAGGATGCCGATGCGCTTGGCCAGGTTCTCCAGCTCCCGGACGTTGCCGGGGAAGGCCTCGCGCTGCAACAGGGCCGAGAAGTCCGGGCCGATGGTGAAGGTTCGTCCGTTGCCGTGGAGCTTCAGGAAATGCTCGAACAAAGCCAGGATGTCACCGCGGCGCTCCCGCAGGGGCAGCAGGTGCAGCTCGAACACGTTGAGCCGGAAGAACAGATCCTCGCGGAAGGCGCCATCCCTGACCAGGGTCTGCAGGTCCCGGTTCGTCGCGGCGATGACCCGGACATCCACCGGCCGTGGCCGTGCGTCGCCGAGGCGCTCGACCTCCTTTTCCTGGATCACGCGCAAGAGCTTGGTCTGCAGGGAGAGCTCCAGTTCGGAGATCTCGTCGAGGAAGATCGTCCCGCCCTGGGCGGTGAGGAACTTGCCGTCGTGGTCGCGGTCGGCGCCGGTGAAGGCGCCCCTGGCGTGGCCGAACAGTTCGCTCTCCATCAGGTTCGCGGGCACCGCGCCGCAGTTGACCGGAACAAACGGCCCGGCGTCACGCCCGCTGCGGGCATGGATCCGGCGGGCGAACAACTCCTTGCCGGTGCCGCTTTCTCCGGTGATCAGCACGCCGTGGGCAGACGCCGCCACTCGATCCGTCAGGGCCAGGAGGCGGTCCATTTCGCCGCCCTTCTCATGGACGATGGTGCGTTCGACGCCCTTGAGGCGATGCTCGAAGTCGGCGACCTGCCTGCGCAGGTGCAGGGTCTGGGCCGCCCTCGAAAGAACGATCTTCAGATAATCCCGGGAGAAGGGCTTGCTGACGAAGTCGAAGGCGCCTTCCTTCATGGCGGCGACGGCCGTCTCGACGTCCCCGTAGGCCGTCATGACCACCACGACCACTCCGGGATTGATCTGCCGGATGCGCGAGAGCAGCTCCATCCCGTTCATCTTCGGCATCTTGAGATCCGTCAATACAATATCGAATGGTTCCTTCTGGAAGAGTTGAAGCGCCTGTTCGCCGTTCTCGGCCTCGGCCACGGTGTGACCCATGTTCTGGATGTTGTAGGCTGCCAGCTCCCGGCCGCTCGTGTCGTCTTCCGCGATCAGTATGTGCATGCCAGAATCCTTATCATTTTTTCAGGAATTTGGAATAATACTTTTCCGGATCCGCATCGAACGTGGGCTTGCATCCGCCACAGCAGAAGACCACGTCGAGGCCCTTGTATGTGCTGTGGGGGGAATCGGCGGTCACGGTGAACTCATGGTTCATGATCGGACAATACGCTTTCTCCCCGACCTTGCGGGGCACCTTGTCGAAGTTGGCGACGGTGAAGCCGGGAACCGCATCCGCCGGCGCCGCCTCCATCGATGTGCCGTGATCGTGGCCGGCGGCGTGTCCGCCCCCACCACAGGCGGCAAAGGCAAACGGGGTCAGGAACAAAACGAGAAAGAGTGATTTGTGCATGATGCACCTCCTGGCTCTTTCCCGTCGCAAGGGGCATGCCAGGGTGGTGAATTCCCGCCAGGTCTGCGATTTTCCGACTTTCGGTTCAGGCCGGCCGCCGAAAAGATCAGACTATTCCGAAGCGGTTTCAGAATAGTCTTTAATATTTATATCGCGCCAACTTTTCAGGGGACGCCGAAATGGCAGTGATGCCGGGCTGCGTCCACTTCAGTGGTCCCTTCACATGGCCATGGCACGGGTCTTGCCATTGAAACCTGTCGACAAAGGGTGTGTCTCATGTCTCTCCGGTTTCTGATCTTACTCATTGTGGCCTCGTCGTGGAGCTCCTGCACGCGTTCATCTTCGGTGAAAACGCTGCCCGACACCGACCTGGCTTTTCTGACCTCGTCGGACTTCGACAAGCAGGTGCGACATTTCGAGACCAGGAACCTGGGCACGCTCCCGGAGGTGCTCGAGGCCGGCGTCATGCTCAATCCCCAGTTGCGCTCCATGGCGTTCCGGATCCTGGCCCGGAAGAGCCTGGCCGATCAGGGCCTGACGTTCGACACGCCGATGATCTCGTTTTTCTCCATGGGGCTTGCCGCAAAGTGGTCCGTGATGGTCAGCCAGAAGATTCCCTGGCCCTCGAAGCTCCGCCAGGACCTGGAGAGCCGCCGGGCGCAGGTGCGGGTCGCCACGGCAGAGCTCGAGGTCGTCCGGAACGTCCTGCTCAAGTCGGTGAAGGTGAAATACTTCGAGCTCCACGAGATCGGCCGGAACCTGGAGCGGATGAACCGGAAGCTGGCGATCCAGAAGAAGATGCTCTCCCTGCTCCGGGCGACCTGGCCCACCTCGGGGGGCGGTGGGACCGAGCTGGTCCTGATGGACGCGGCGATCGTGCAGACCGACAACGAAATCCTTCTCCTGGAGGCGTCACGCACGCGGACGCTGGACGAACTCAACGCGCTGCTGGGCCGGCGCAGCGGGGCGATCGTGGTGTCGGGAGAGCTGCCCTGGAAGCTTCGGACGGATCGGGACACGCTGCTTCGCAAGGCCCTCGTGAACGCGCCCGAGATCGGGAAACTGCGGGCGGAGCTCCAGGTCCGGGAGGCGTCCTCCAGGGGGGTGCGGTTGAAGTACGTTCCGGATCTGCAGGTGAGCGCGGGCTGGGGCGGAGCCTCCGACCCGGCCATGGGCGGAGCCACGAGTCCCGAAGCTTCCATCATGCTGGGGCTCTCGATCCGCCTCCCGGACTGGCACTCCAACATCTCCCATCAATTAAAAGCCCTTCAGTATGAGCAGGACGCGATCCGGGCCGGGATCGGCGCGGTGGAGCTCAAACTGGGGTCGGAGCTCCGGAATCTCCTGACCCGGTACGATGCCCTGCAGGCGGTCCGCTGCCGGGTGGCCGATTCGATCCTTCCGCGGACCCGGAAGGTCATCGAAACCATGATGATCTCCTGGAGCGCAGGCGCGGACAACCTGCAGAAGCTCCTGCAGTTGGTGGATCTGGAGGTCCAACTCGAAGCCCAGGTCGACAACGGCCTGGCGCAGATGGCGATGGTCCTGGCCATGATCGAGGAACTGACGGGGGAGACGGTCAGCGTGGCGGAACCGGTGGGTGCATCATGTCAAAAGTAAAATATATTCTAAATAAACTTTCATTCCTGAAAAAGGTGTCCACCAGCTTGCTGGTCACCGCCGCCTGCATCGGCATCGTGATCCTGGCGATCTCGCACCTGCCTGAAAAGAGGCAGGAGACCTCACCATCGTCCGGGGCTGGACACGACCACGGCGCCGGCCACGCCACCGCCGGGGAATCCGCGGGAGAGACGGTCTACACCTGTTCGATGCACCCCTCCGTGCGTCGCAGCGAGCCCGGAAAATGCCCGATCTGCCACATGGATCTGATCCCGGTGGCGCCGACCGGGGGCGGGCAGTTGAGTCAGGGCGGTGGTGCCGGCGGCGCCGGATCTGCAGGCGCCGGTGAAGCCATCGGAGCGGCGGGCATCGAGACCCTCCGTGTGGAGCGCCGGGCGTTCCGGGTGGCCCGCCAGTTGACGGGGCGGATCATGCCCGATCTCTCCTCCAAGACCGTGGTGACCTCGTGGGTGGACGGCCGCGTCGAGAAGACCTACGTGCGCTTCGAGGGCGAACGGGTGCGGGCCTGGCAGGCCGTGGCGCTGCTGTTCTCGCCGTCGCTGACCGGCGCCCAGGCCGAGTTTTTGGCCC
>JAHITJ010000141.1 GCA_018817795.1 Myxococcota bacterium
CGAACGCTGGGCGACCTCACCGAACTTGATGGCGACCTTCAGTTCGGCAGCCTTGACGTCCTTGGCCATCTCGAACGGGAATTCCTGGCCCAGGTAGGAGACGACCTTCTCGTACTCCTCGCATTTGTCCTTCTTGGCTTCGGGGCAGGCCAGCGCATCGATCTGCAGGGGGATGACGATGGTCTTGGTCGTGGCGCCGTCCCAAAGTAGCACGAACTTCTGAACGTCCTTGGCGTCCTTCACGGCCGCTTCCGAGCGCCCCTGGACGGTCTTGATCGTGTACTTGCGAAGGATGCTGATGATGTTGAGCAGATACTCGGACTTGCCTTCGGCGACGATCTGCTTCTCTTCCATCTTGTCCATCGCGTTGACGATGTCCTTGAAACTGTCGAGGGCCATGACATGCTCCTGGAACCGGCCGTACTCGTCCTTGATCAGGATGATCAGCGAGTAGAAGGTCACCAGGTTGCCCATGAAGTCCTTGCGCTGCTTGGGCGTGGGGATGTAATTCAATTTGAAACCGGCCAGCTCGCCGAAGTCGGGATCCTTGATCGACAGGTCCTGCGGGAGCGCCAGCCAGCCCGCGACCTTGGTCGGGGGGGCCGCAAACGCGGTCTGGAACTTGCCCAGATCCATGTTGATCAGGTCGAAGGTGGCCTTCAGGCTGGCGGCGTCCTTCGTGGCCTTGTTGACGAGCTGGTTCTGCTCGACGCGCTGTCCGGAGCAGTATCCCATGCCCAGCGACGGAAGAACGCAGCAGGCAGCGAGGATGATGTACGTCATCTTGGAGGTCTTGCCGATGTTGTAGTCGATCTCGACGGGCGCGGCGGCGGGCATCGGAGCGCCCGGGACCGGCGGCATGCCGGGGGCGGGAATCGACGGCATGCCCATGGGGGTCGGGATGCCTTCATCGGAGGCAGCGCGGAACTCGCCGGTGGGAGGCCGCTCATAGCCCTGCTCCGCTCCGGGAAGGTTGGACTCAAGGTCTTTCTGGGAAGAGGTGCGCAGACGTTTACGGCCAAGTCGTGCTTTGAGATCAATATTATCGTTGTCAGACACGGTGATCCTCCATTCGAGAAGAAGCGCCGGAGGGACCCCCCCCGGCAAGTGTGGGAAATACTATAAACTGAGGCCCGAAATGTCAAGCGCTTTCAGCTTAGATCCCGGCCTGTGTATAGGCGACATAAAGATAAATAAACATCATCGGAGCCGCGAAGAGGACCGCGTCGATGCGGTCGAGAACGCCGCCGTGGCCCGGGATCAGGTTCCCCGAGTCCTTGACGTTGTAGGTGCGCTTGACCAGGGACTCGGCGAGGTCGCCGAACTGGCCCATGATGCCCACCATCACGCTCAGCGACAGGGCGATCACCCAATTCAGGCCCGGCACGTAGGTCATGGCCAGCGCGCCAGCGCCCATGGACGCCAGCAGACCGCCGATGGATCCCTCCCAGGTCTTGTTCGGGCTCACCAGGGGGGCCAACTTGTGGCGGCCGATGGTCTTGCCGGTGAAATAGGCGCCCGTGTCGCCGAACCACACGATCGTCAGCGTGAACAGGATCCAGCGGCCCCCGTCAGGGAACTGCTTGATCAGGCCGGCGAACGACAACAGGTAGGCGATCAGGAACACGCCCACGAAGTGCTTGCCCAGCCTTGCACCGGCCGTGGGCGGGTGCGGCGAGAAGATGATCAGCCCCAGGCAGATCACCAGGATGATCCAGATTCCCAGCAGCAGGATGAACTTCGACAGCATGATCATGAACGCGATGAGCAGCGTGCCGGTCATGACCGAGAACATGCGGTCCCAGATTTCGTGGGGCTCGAAGGCCATGACCGCGTACTCCATCATCGCCAGAAACCCGATCGCGATGATCAGCGCCGACCAGGCGAACTGGTTCTCCCACAGGGCGGCGAAGATGACGACGGGGGCCATGACGGCAGCGGCGGCCACGCGCTTGAACAGGTTGGAGTTGAACAGACTCATGGTTTTCTCACTTGGAGATCTGGTCCGGGGTCAGACCAAAGCGGCGTTCGCGACCGCAGAAGCGGGCGATGGCGTCGTCGAGGTCGCCTTCGGCGAAGTCGGGCCAGCAGACGGGGGTGAACACCAGCTCGGCGTAGGCGCACTGCCACAACATGAAGTTGGAGATGCGCAGCTCGCCGGACGTGCGGATCAGCAGGTCCAGCGGCGGCAGGTGTGAAGTATAGAGATGTTTGTTGACCTCAGCCTCATCGATGGCGTCGGGCGTCAGGTCGCCCGCGACACAGGCCGCGGCCATGGCCTGCGCGGCCCGCAGGAGCTCCTCGCGGCCGCCATAGGACAGGGCGATGCAGAAATCCATGCCACGGTTGCCTGCCGACGCCTGCTTCAGTTCGGCGATGGCGTCCTGCAGGTTGCGCGGCAACTTGGAGAGATCGCCGATGGTCGAGAAGCGGATGTCGTTGTCGAGGATCTCGGCGCGCTCGGCCGTGATGTAGTGCCCCAGCAGCTTCATCAGGCCCTCGACCTCGGGGGCGGGACGTCCCCAGTTCTGCTGGGAGAATGCGTACAGCGTCAGCGCCTTGAGGCCGAGTTTTCTCGCGTGGGTGGTGATCAGCTTGACCGCCCGTGCGCCGGCCTCGTGCCCGGCCAGCCGAGGCAGCCCGCGCCCCTTGGCCCAGCGGCCGTTGCCGTCCATGATGATGGCGACGTGGCGGGGCAGGGCGGGAGAACTCGGCTCGGTCATGGCGCGCAGAATACAGGCACCCCCTGTTTGCGTGCAAGGGTTTTTTACCGGAGGGTTTTCCCCCGGTTCGCCTTCCGTCGCCGGAGCGCCAGCAGCGCAAGCAGCAGGAGCGCGGCAAGCCAGGGGCCGTGTTCGTCGGCGCGGCTGCCCGTCGTGCAACTGCAGTCGGAAGGCGCTTTCCTGGAATAGGGATACTCATCCCCGGATTCGCAGTCGTTGTCGAGGTTGTCGTCGTTGGTCCAGCAGTCGTCCATGTGATCACCGTCTTGATCACCACAGATCGATGGGATGAACGGTTCCGGATCGGCATTGTCGCAGACGCCGTCGTCGTCGGAGTCGAGGATCACCGCCTGTTCGAGCTCGACCACGCCGGACCAGTCGACAGGGACGGGGGCGAACCGATCGTAGACCGTGTGCAGAGAGACCTCGAACCAGTACAAGTTCGCCGAAGGAATCATGAACACGCAGCCAAGCACCTGATTGGGCGGCATTTCGGACAAGGTCCAGCTCAACTCGGCTCCTTCCTGCAGGGGCTCGCCTTCGCAGGATGCGACCGCGACACCCTCGGGCAGCGTGATCGTCAACACCGCCTCATGAACCGGCACCGCCGAGGTCGAATGGAAGCGGATTTCGTACTCCAGGTCATCCGGCCCGGGCTGCGTGAAGCAGCCCTGGTCCGTCATGACGAGCTCCACGCCAAGCTCCGGCGTGGCGGAAGGCGGATTCCATGTCGTCGAGAACAGCGCGTTGAGGAACAGCCTCGACGCCTGGGTTTCCGGGTGCGCCGACACTGGCAGATCCACGGCCGGGCTCAGGTCGGCGAGATACCAGGTGCTGTCGCCCCAGAGCGCGAGGTTGCCGTCCGGCGTGCCTCCCACCCAGTTGTCCGGATACCGCAGCCGGGAGCCACCGGCGGGCAGCTCGAGCCCCAGCAGGCCCAGCGGTCCCAGGGTGCCCCCGAGGTCGCCGTCGAACTGCAGGAACATGGAATCCTGCCGGGGGGCGGATGCGAAGACGGCCGACGACGCCGGCACGGACACGACGCCGGCACCGCGCAGCATCGGATCGTCGGGCTGACAACAGTCGTAGGCGTCGTCGAAATAATAGAAG
>JAHITJ010000142.1 GCA_018817795.1 Myxococcota bacterium
AACTGCCTTCGCAGCGTGGAGATTTCGGCGATCAGGGAATCCACCCTGGAGTCGCCGTCCTGGGCCAGTTGCAGCGCGCGGCGGATGATCCCCTCGGACAGGCCGAGTTGTCGTGCGACCGTGATGCCTTCGGAGGTGCCGGGCTCGCCCGAAACCAGTTTATAATCCGGGCGCAGGGCGTTGCCGCCCACGGAGACGTTCACGAAGCGCGGATCCATCAGCGCCAGCGTCTTGAGGCTGGTGAAGTGCGTGGTCACGAGGGTGGCGATGCCGCGCTGGACCAGGCTCTCGAGGACCGCCTGCGCCAGGAACGCGCCCTGCTGTGGATCGGTGCCGGTGGCCAGCTCGTCGAGCAGCAGCAGGTGACCCGGTCGAGCAGCCGCAAGCACCTTCTGGAGATGCAGGATCTGGGCCGAGAACGTGCTGACGTGGGAGGAGAGGCTCTGGTCGTCGCCGATCAGGGAATGGATGTCATCGAAAAACGGGCACATGGAGCCGCGCTTCACGGGGACGGGCAGACCCATCCGGGCCATCATCACCAGAAGTCCCGCGGTCTTGATGACCACGGTCTTGCCGCCGGCGTTGGGGCCGGTGATGACCATGACCCGTCCGGTTTCAAGTGAAATGGTGTTGGGCACGACGGCGACGCCGGCACGCATCAGCAGCGGATGACGCGCCTCGATCATCTCGAAGTGCCCGTCTTCGGAGAACTGCACCGGCGCACAATGGAGCACCTCGGAAAGACGCGCCGCGGCGATCCATCCGTCGATGGCCAGCAGGAGCCGCTCGTTCTCGCGAAGCGCCACGGTCTCGTGCGCCGCGTGCGAGGCCAGCTCTGCCAGGATGCGGAACTCCTCGACCTCGATGTCCACGTCGATCTCACGCAGCCTGTTGTTGGCGTCCACGACCTCCTGTGGTTCGATGAACACGGTCTGGCCGGACTGGGACGTGCCGTGGATCGCGCCCTTGACCTGGTGTCGGTAGGAGCTCTTCACAGGGAGCACGAAACGCCCCTCGCGCACGGTCACGAACTTGTCCTGGAGCGCTTCCTGATATTCCCTGCGCTCGAGCATGCGCTCCAGCCGGGTCGACAGATCCTTGTAAAGGTGGACGCGGCGCGCCCGCAGCCCGTAGAGCTCGCTCGATGCGCCGGGCTTGACGTTGCCCTCGTCGTCGATGGTCTCCTCGAGCAGGATCCGCAACTGGGAGACCGGCAGCAGGCCAGCGACCAGCCGGGAGAAGGCGTCATCGGCGAGCACCTGCGCCGAGCGCAGCATGTCGCGGGTGGCGTTGAGGAGCTTGAGCAGATCGCAGAACGCCAGCGCCGGCAGGGATCCACCTCGCTCGAGCCGGGAGAGGTTCTCCGTGCACTCCGGAAGTTCCGGAAGCGAAACGGCGATCCGCAGTTGGTGCGCACGCCGGATCGCCTCGATCTGTTCCATGCGCAGGGTGGCCTCGGCGGGCTCGGCCGGAAAAGGCAGGAACCGGAGGTTCTCGGCTGCCCGCGGGTTGACGCAGAACTCGCCCCAGTACGCACACAGATCGTTCCACTGCAGGTCCTGTCGGGTCTTTCGTGAGAAGGTGGGGTCGGTCGTCATGGTTCAGTTGCTCGTCAGGTGCAGTTGCAGATGGGTGATCGTTCGGTGTCCCGTGTTCACCGGGGCCAGGGTCTGGTCGTCGAAGGCGATGCCGGCCCAGCCGATGATCTCCTTGACGTCGACGCGGGTCCAGACGCCGGTGTCCAGTTGGAACTCCATTTCAATATCGGCCTTGCCGACGCACTCGAGCTCGAACTCGCCCACGCGCAGCGTGCCCATCTTCGTGTTGAGGTAGCTCCCTGAGATGATCGCCATGTTCTGGTTGCGGCTGACGGCATGTTCCTTCAGCCGGTAGGTGACGTCGCGGGACGTATTGAGCACCTGCCCCTGCACGACACGGGTCAGGGGCAGACGCCGCACAATTGTTAAATTCTCGCGCAACTTTTCATTGAACCAGAAGTGTCCCAGGGGATACAGGCTCTCCAGCGGATCCGTCAGTGCGGAAAACGCCGCTTCGGGCGTGCCGCGAAACCGGAAGGTGCCTTCTTTGCCAAGCGGCTGCCGGATCTGGAAGGCCTCCGGTGCAGGCGGCGTCGAACCGACGGATTCCACCAACTTGATTTCCTGAAGATTGTCTTCGATCCGAAGCTGCCGACCCTCGGTGACGTGGACGCGCTCCCCGGATACGGCGAACACCCACTTGCGCAGCGTGCGGACGTCCTGGTTCTCGGACACCTGCTGCTCCTCGTAGACCAGGCGGCCCTCGATGATCTGCCGGGATTTGTGTGCGGGCCTCATCAACTCCAGGCGGACAGGCGCGGCCTTCGCCTTCGGGGAGGCCTTCGTGCAGCCGGTCACCTGCACCGCCAGCAGCACAGGCATGAAACAAACCATTAATGCGGAACTTTTCATGGCAACCAGCTCCCCGGCCATGGAACCCGCCGCGGCTACGCCATCGGCAGGGGTTCGGGCCTGTGATCCCAGGCGACAAGATAAACTTCCTTGCTTTCCTGCCGCGAGCTCTCCGGCTTGACGACTTTGAAGCGCACGAAGCGCGACTTGAGCATCATCAGGGCATCGTCGAAGTCGACGCCCTGAAAGATCTTGGCCACGAACTTGCCGCCGGGCTTGAGCAGGCGGTCCGTCATCTCCAGCGCACAGACCACCAGCGCGGCCGAGCGGGAAGCGTCGGTGAACTTGACGCCGGTGGTATTGGGCGCCATGTCCGAGACCACGACGTCAAAGGGCTCGCCCCCTGCGCCCACCAGCGTTTCGACGGTCACCTCGCGGATGTCCCCCTGGATGAACTCGCCGTATCCGGGCAGGCTGATCTTCAGCGGCAGCAGGTCAATACCCACCACGCGGCCGGTGGGACCCACCGCGGTGAGCGCATATTGCGTCCAGGACCCGGGGGCGGCGCCAAGATCGAGCACACGATCGCCCCGGGCGAACAGTTTGAAACGCTGATCGATCTCGTCAATCTTATAGATTGCCCTCGACGCAAAGTTGTTCTTTTTTGCGTTTTTGTAGAAAACGTCGTGTCGATAGGTACGATCACCCATCTTTGAGCTCATGGGAAGGCCCTCCTGGCAGAACTTCTTATAGGGCGGATTGACTTACAGATAAACGACTTTTTTCGCGGCGAAGGAAATCGTGACATATCCGTTCACGGCGCCGGGAATGGCACCCTGGACAAGAATGATGTTCTCTTCGGCCCGGATCTGCGCGATCTTGAGGTTCTGAATCGTGACGCGCTCGGAGCCCATGTGACCGCCCATGCGCTTGCCCTTGTGGACGCGGCCCGGGGTCATGCGGCAGCCGATGGAGCCGCCATGGCGGAAGTATTCGTGGGTGCCGTGGGTCTGCGTCTGGGCACCGCGGAAGTTGTACCGCTTCATGACGCCCTGGAAGCCCTTGCCCTTGCTGATGCCGGTCACATCGATCGGGTCGCCCTGACGGAAGACGTCAGCGGCGTTGATCGTCTGACCCAGGGTGTAGGCGGCGACGTCTTCGGCGGACAGGCGGACTTCACGGATGAAGCGCTTGGGACCGACGTTGGCCTTCTTGAACTGGCCGGCGTCGGGCTTGTTCACGCGCTGCGGCTTCTGGTCGTCGAAGGCCAGTTGCAGGGCGCTGTAGCCATTGATTTCCGGCGTGCGGATCGAGAGGACGACGTTGGGGCCGGCCTCGACGACGGTGACGGGAATGCGGTTGCCATCGGTGGTAAAGATCTGGGTCATGCCCAGCTTCTTACCGAGAATTGCCATCTTTGCCATGATAAAACTCCTTGAAAAACAAGAAAAAAATGCCCAGCGGATGCCCAACCATAAGCATCATGGGACACACAGAGGACAGGTGTATAGGGAAAAACGTACGGAAAGTCAATCAAAATCGGAGGTTGTCCCGAAGGGGAATTTTATCCAATTCCTGGATTGACTTTATCGCCGGATGTTCATAGCATGGCGAAGCTGAATGGGAGGAATTCATGACAAGATTCAAGGCTGCATCCATTTTCTCCATTTTAATGGTTTCACTGTTCGCGCTGGTTCCGAAGGCGTCTGCCCAGGGTGGTCCGATTGACATCCAGTTGTTCCGGCCCGCCATGGACTCCAAGGGGCACTTCTCCGTGGACTCCACGCAGGTGCTCGGGCACATGAAAATCAGTTTTGGCTTCGGCGTGACCAACGCCTTCAAGCCCCTGGAGCTCGAGGGGAACGGACGTTCGTTCGTGGTCGACCAGATGCTGACGGCCACGGTCCAGTTCGCGATTGGTCTCTTCCAGCACTTCGAGCTGGGCGTGGGCATGCCCTTCTCCATCTCCAAGGGCGTCAGTGACCCCCTCGACGGGGCCGACCCTGCCGGCCGGTGGAACCAGGGCGACAACCCCAGCAACATCAACGCCGCTCCGATGGGCTATGACGAATACGGCAAGTTCGGCACCCAGGGCGCCGGCGACGCCTTCTTCAACCTGAAATGGCGCATCCATCCCGCAGCCAAGGGCCCCGTCGGCCTGGCCGCGATGATCTCCTTCTCCCTGCCCACCGGCAACGACGAGGCGTTCATGAGCACGGGCGGCTTCACGCTGGCTCCGAAGTTCATCGTCGACAAGCGCCTGTCCAAGGGCAAGATGATGCTCTCGGGCAACCTTGGTGCGCGCCTGCGTTTCGGTGGAGACCACCTTCTGACGGCCAACAGCGGCTGGGACAACTGCAACCGCTGGGACGTCCGCAACCCGACCCTGTCGGGCAGCGTGGCCTGCTCCTTTGACGGCAACATGGACAACAACATGACCCAGAACATCTCCCAGCTCTACGACGTGACCTACGGCGTGGGCTTCTCCTGGCGTCTGGCCCCCAAGGTCGAGCTGGTGACGGAGATGTTCGGTTCGGTCGAGATCTCCTCGCTCAGCAAGGAAGCCGAAGAACGCAACAACCCGGTCGATAACAACTACACGCTTGAGTTCACGAAGAACGTAATGCCGCTGGAAGCCCTCGCCGGCGTCAAATTGTACCTGGCGGCCAGCTCCTATCTCGCCATCGGCGGCGGCGTCGGCCTGACCGGCATCGCCGGCATGGATCACGTGGGCGCCCCCGACTTCCGCCTGTTCGCCATCTTCTCGTTTGAGCCGTTCATCGGCGACCGCGACGGCGACGGCATCCCCGACGACATCGACAAGTGTCCGGACGATCCCGAGGACTTCGACTCCTTCCAGGACGAGGACGGCTGCCCCGATCTCGACAACGATCAGGACCGCATCCTCGACGTCAACGACAAGTGCCCCAACGACCCCGAGACCTACAACAACTTCGAGGACGAGGACGGCTGCCCCGATGACGTCACCTCCGACCGCGACGGCGACGGCATTCTCGATGACAAGGATCAGTGCCCGGACAATCCGGAGGACTTCGACCAGTTCGAGGACCAGGATGGCTGCCCTGAGGAAGACAACGACGGCGACGGCCTCCAGGACGTCAAGGACATCTGCCCGGGCAAGGACGGCGACAAGAAGAACGCCTTCGCCCTGACCAAGGAAGACTTCGACTCCTGGCAGGATGACGACGGCTGCCCCGATCCCGACAACGACGGCGACGGCCTCCTCGACAAGGTCGACAAGTGCCCGGACGAGCCCGAAACCTTCAATGGCTTCGAGGACGAGGACGGCTGCCCTGACGAAGGCAAGGTCCGCGTCACCGCCGGCAAGCTCGAGATCTACGAGAAGATCTACTTCGCGACCAACAAGGCCGAAATCCTCCCGGAGTCCTTCGGCATCCTCGACGCCATCGCCGCGACGCTGAAGGCGCATCCCCAGATCCTCCGGATCGAGATTCAAGGCCACACCGACGACCGCAACACGGACGCCTACAATCTGAAGCTCTCCGACGATCGCGCCAACTCCGTGCGAGACTATCTGATCGACAAGGGCGTCGCCCCGTCGCGCCTCATCGCCAAGGGCTACGGCGAGAGCCGCCCCATCGACAAGCGCTTCAATGAAGAAGCCCGCGCCAAGAACCGTCGCGTCGAGTTCATCATCCTCGAGCGCGGATCCGGCAAGATCGTTCAGTAGCCTTTCCGCCCTCTCCGCTCCCGATCTGAATTCCTGTTTCCAAAAATAAAAAAGAATTTACCCAATTCAAAGATGAATCATTACATTCGACGCATGTCAGACCCGTCGGACCTGTCCGACCCGTCGAGCCCGTCTGACTTCTTCATTGACTTATCCCATAGGGGTGGATATGGTCCGGCCGTGTCACGTTTTGTCTGACTGGTCGATTTATTCCTCATTTCCTAGGAGCATCCGATGACTCGCAAAGCGCCCGTCCACGAACCGCACAAGATCAAGACCATCCGCCTGTTGAACTTCCCCACCCTTGAAGAGCGCAAGCGCCACCTGGTGGACGCCAAGTTCAACGTGCTGAACCTGACGCAGGATCAACTCAACTTCGATATGTTCAGCCTGGGCACCTCCGCGGTGAGCCAGGAGCAGTTGTCCGGTCAGTTGCTCGGC
>JAHITJ010000143.1 GCA_018817795.1 Myxococcota bacterium
AGTCCATTGGCTGGATTCATTAGAACCGATGACATCGAAAAACTGTTGATTTACGAGCTAATTGAATCGATTTCGATTTCGATTTCGACTTGGCACTTTGCCCCCCGAAGTTTCCAGGCGGATACGACGTGGATCCTCTTGTCCAGAAAAATGAGAACTCGATCGCCCTGGAAAAATGGCCCCTGTGGCTTGACATCGGCAAAAAGCATGGGGATACTGCTCCCTGAGCGGAATCCAATCATCGTTTTTACCCGTTCATTAAAGGAGTTCATCATGAGGAACACACTATTGACCACACTGCTGCTGGCAGCTTCGGTGTTCATCGTCTCGTGCGATGACGGGAGCAAGAAGACCACGGGCGAATGCACCAACGGAGAATCCCGCGACGGGACCACGGTCTGCGGTCTCTTCGATGAAGGCGTGTTCATTCAGAGTTGCGTCGCCAACCAGTGGGTCGACACCGACCAGTGCTCCAGCGACGCCGTGTGCGAAGACGGCGACACCCAGGTGGGCACCACCGTGTGCGGCCTCAACGACGAGGGCTTCCGCATGCAGGAGTGCGTGCTGGGCCAGTGGGCGGACACCGCCGGGTGCACCGGTGATGACCAGTGCCAGAATGGCGACACCCGCAACGGTCAGACCGTGTGCGGCGACAACGACGAGGGCGTGCTGGTCCAGGAGTGCGTCCTGGGGGCGTGGGCGGACACCGCCGAGTGCAACATCACCCCCGTGTGCACGCCTGGCGACACGCAGGTGGGCCCCTCCGCGTGCGGCCTCAACGGCGAGGGATTTTTCATGCAGGACTGCATCGAAGGGCACTGGTTCGACAATGCGGACTGCACGGGCACCGACATCTGCGAGAACGGCACGACGCAGGTAGGCACCACCGTGTGCGGCCTCAACTACGATGGCTTGTTCATGCAGGACTGCACCGCCGGAGCCTGGGTCGACAACGACACCTGCACGGGCACCGACGTGTGCATCAACGGCACCGCGCAGGAGGGCACCACCGTGTGCGGCCTCAACGACGAGGGGCATTTCATGCAGGACTGCACCAGCGGCGCCTGGGTCGACAACGACACCTGCACGGGCACCGACGTGTGCGTCAACGGCGCGACGCAGGAAGGCACCACGCCCTGCGGCTTCAATGACTCCGGCGTCCTGCAGCAGGACTGCGTCCTCGGACAGTTCGTCGACGGCGCGGTCTGCCTCAACGAGATCCTCCTGGTCCTCAATGAGATCCAGACCGGCCTCGCGGGCTGGGTCGAGATCTTCAACGCCGGCGCCGCCGACATCGATGCCAGCGGCTATTTCATTCAGGTGAATTCCTACCAATATGAGCTTCCTCCGGGCACCATCCTGGCGGCGGGCCAGTATTACTCGGTCGACACCATCGCGGCCGACGTCAACTCCTCCACGGTCAGCCTGCTTGACGCTGCGTACTCGGTCCAGGACACCATCTCCTGGTCCACCCCCCAGGACATCTACGGCCGCTTCCCCAACGGCACCGGCGCCTTCGTCTCCCTGTACATCCCCACGAAGAACCTCCAGAACACCGACCTGCATCCCCTGGCCATCAACTCGTGCAACGTGGCCGGCCCCCATGACTATATGGTGCTCCCAGGAACCTCGGTCCAGATCTTCGGGCAGGTGTACATCGTCGGCTACACGGGCGCCCAGGGCGTCGTGGACGAGGCCGAACCCCAGGTGCGTTCGCGGCTGTGCTACACCGACGGCGGCGTGGACTACTGCGAGAAAGCGGACTTTGATGAATTTGCCACGGCAGGAAACAACGATCAGTACGTGTATGCCCTGAACCTCTCCGACGCGGGCGACTACCTGTACTGGTACGAGTTCTCCGGGGATCTGGGCAACACCTGGACCACCTGCACCGGACTCTATGTGGCGACCATCCTGGGAACGCCCGCCTGTGACGTCTCCGGGTTCACCCTGCGGCAGCAGAACTCGACGCAGAACTACACCTTCCCGGCCGGCACCATCATCCCGGCGGGCCAGACCCTTGTTTTAGGCCGGTCCGCGCTTCGGGCCGACTTCGAGGCCGCGTGGAGCGTCACGCTGAGCCCGGCAACCCTCTATCTCAACAGCGGTGGATTCGCGGTTCCGCAGATCAACGGCGCGGAGACCTTCCAGCTGCTCAACGCCTCCGCCGTCAGCCTCGACGGCCCCAGCATCCCGGTGGTCGAAGTTCACAATTACCAGCGGGTGTCCGCCATCGCCGACCCGGCGCTGCCCGCCTCCTGGGTCGATGTGAACAACTACCTGACCGCCACCCCCGGCACCTACGTCGGCACCGCTCCCGGCAGCGGTCTGGTGGTCATCTCCGAGTTCTCCGACGCCACCGAGTTCGAAAACGAGTTCGTCGAACTGTTCTGCGACAAGTAATCCCCTTCAAGTAATCCCATCCCTCGCCCCCGGTCGGGGCAATCGCAAGAAGTTTTCCATGATGAGGTTGAACATTTGTTTCTCGATTTCGATTTCGATTTCGATCTGGAAACTGACGACAGCTCACTATCCTCCTTACTTCATTTTCACCCAGGGCTTCCCATCATTTCCTTCCTAGTTGTCACTTGGAAATCTGGATGGCAGCACATTCCAAATCGAAATCGAAATCGAAATCGAAATCGAAATCGAAATCGGGATCCGGTTGTGGGGATCCTTTTCACAGTTTGAGTATTCCGATGTCAATCAGAACTTCTTGCGATCGCCCTGCCTCCCCCGGTGAGCTACCTTGACATCGAAATGACGGGCGGACATACTGCGCCTGGATTGAACATTCGTGAGGTGATCCATGAAAAATTTGTTGTTCGTGTTCTGGATGGCGATGTCGGTGGCGGCCTGCACTCCGAAGGCTCCGCCGTGTTCCGACTGTGGCAAGCCGGCCGGTCCGACGGCCCAGGAGCTCAAGCCGGCCGACCCGCTGCCGCCGGCGGACATGACCCAAGTCAAGATGGAGGACAAGATGGAGCAGAGCGTCGCGGAGCGGGCCATCGGGGCCTTGCTGACCAAGCACGGCGAGCAGGAGAAGGAGCGCATCACCCGGGGCGTGCTGCAGGCATCGCGGCTGTGGGACGTCAGGCGTGACGGCAATGTGAAGGTGTTCGAGGCGTTCTGCGTGGAACACTTCGTGCCCGACGGCCAGGCCCGGGAGAAGCTGTTCGCGCGGCTGCAGCAGAACCTCGAGATCCTGCTCGGGCATGGGGCGCGGGTGCGCCTGGACCTGAGCGTCCCGGTCCAGCTCGACGTCGGCGAGATCCTGCCCGTGGACAAGCTCTTCGCGGAGTTCAATCCGTCAGCCCACCTCCAGGAGGATCTGTACGCCAACAAGCTCGCGTTCGTCACCGTGCTGAACTTCCCGTGGTACTCCCTGGTCGAGAAGAAGGCCCAGGGCGCGACGTGGACCCGCACGCAGTGGGCTCACGCCCGCCTCGGGGACGTGTTCACCAGCCGGGTTCCGGCCGCGATCCGGCAGGGCATCGACACGGCGTTCGCGCAGGCCGACGACTACATCTCGAACTACAACATCTACATGGGGAAGGTCGTCGACGCCGACGGGAAGAGCCTGTTCCCGGCCGATATGAAGTTGATCACCCACTGGAACCTGCGCGACGAACTGAAGTCACGCTACGCCGACGCAAAGGACGGCCTCAAGGCGCAGCAGCAGATATATTCGATCATGAAGCGCATCATCGACCAGTCCATCCCCCAGGCGGTGGTGAACAAGGGCGACCTCACGTGGAACCCGGACACCAACAAACTGTTCAGGGACGGAAAGGAACAGGCGGTCACCGCCGAGCCCGACACCCGCTATGAGTTCCTGCTGAAGAACTTCCGCGCCGTGGTCGCCGAGGACGCCTACGCGCCGAACCATCCAACGTACATCCAGCGCGTGTTCGACCGGGATCTGGAGTACACCGAGAAGGAGATCGAGGCCCTGTTCGTCAAGCTGGTGTCCTCGCCCCTGGCGGGGCAGGTGGGGAAGTTGATCGAGAAGCGCCTGGGCCGCAAGTTGATGCCCTTCGACATCTGGTACGACGGCTTCAAGGCGCGCAGCTCCATTCCCGACGCGCAGTTGACCGCCCAGACGCGGAAGCGCTACCCCACGGCCGCGGCGTTCCATGCGGACCTGCCGCGGATGCTGGGCCAGCTGGGCTTTTCCCGGGACAAGGCCCTGTTCCTGCAGGCGCGCATCGCCGTGGATCCGGCCCGCGGCGCCGGCCATGCCTGGGGCGCCGAGATGCGCTCGGACAAGAGCCACCTGCGCACCCGCGTCGGAAAAGACGGCATGGACTACAAGGGCTACAACATCGCCGTGCATGAGCTGGGGCACAACGTCGAGCAGACCCTGACGATCCAGGATGTGGACGCCTACATGATGAAGGGCGTCCCCAACACGGCCTTCACCGAGGCATGGGCGTTCATCTTCCAGCGCCGGGACCTTCCGCTGCTGGGCGTCAAGGAGGGCAACCCCCTCAAGGACCAGCTGGGGACCCTCGACACCTTCTGGTCGTCCTATGAGATCATGGGCGTCTCCCTGGTGGACATGAAGGTCTGGCGCTGGCTGTATGCCCATCCGGGCGCCGACAAGGCCCAGTTGAAGCAGGCCGTCCTCGCCATCGCCAAGGAGGTGTGGAACCAGTACTTCGCGCCGGTGTTCGGCAGCCGGGACGAGACGCTGCTGGCGATCTACAGCCACATGATCGACTACCCGCTGTACCTGCCGGCGTATCCCGTCGGCCACGTCGCCGAGTTCCAGCTGGAGCAGTTCATCCGCGGGAAGAAGCTCGGCGTCGAAATGGCCCGCATCTGCGCGCAGGGCCGCCTGGTTCCCGATCTGTGGATGCAGGGCGCCGTGGGGGCGGCCCTGAGCGTGGACCCGACGCTGGCGGCCACGGAAGAGGCCCTCAAGATCGTCGTGGAATAGGGCGGAAAAAGAAAAAGAAAAGAAAAAGAGAGAAGAGAAGAAGTTTTTACCACGGAACACGCGGAACACGCGGAACACACGGAATATTGGGAACATTAGGGAACATGGGGGCAAGGAGGCAGTGTGAGCGCAGGCACGCCTCGTTCCGGTCCATCCGTGTGTTCCGTGGTCGGACGCCGCTCCCCGAACAGGGATCCGGCGCCGTCGGAGAATATTTCCCTTCCACCGCCGTAGGAAAAACACGGGCCGGGGATCCCTTCTCAGGAAAATTGTGGTATATCCTCGGGCCGGTTATGTTTTCCCCTGTGCAAGGAGTATCTGATCATGAAAAAATTCTTCCTTATCCTGGCAGCCATGAGCCTCTTTGCCACCCCTGCGCTGGCGCAGAGTGGCGGCAAGAAAATCTACATCAACAACATGGACCTGGCCGCGTACATGATCGCCGACGTGGAGTTGAAGTGCGTCACGATCAAGTTCGACAGCAAGGGCAACCTCTACATCATCGCGCCGGGCTACAGTTTCGAGGCCGCCGGCGGCACCAAGGACACCAAGACCCCCGCGACCGACGACGTCGACAAGGCCAACAAGTTCTATCTGGTGTCCTTCCCCAAGCCCAACAAGGTCGACACCGGCTATGACGTGGACCTGCACATCAACGGCAAGTTCGCCAAGCGCATCTTCGGCGGGAACGAGCAGGAGGTCATCGAGATCACCGAGCATTTCCAGAAGGGCAAGAACGAGGTGAGCTTCCTGTCGGTGCGCCGCAAGGGCTTCAAGCCCGTCAAGGGCGTCACCGGCACGGTGCGCTACGCCATCGCCCGGGGCTACGAGGCCAAGGGCACCTACGTCATCAAGGATCTGGTCTGGGAAGTCACCCGGTCCACCACCGACGCCAAGCCCAACTACGTCGACAAGCAGAGCATCGAAGTTCAAGTGCAATAAAAATTCTTTTCAATGATGACGACCGACGTCGAATCCATGGAGCGCAACGCATGAGCACCGAACTGAGCGCCGGCATGAAGTCCCTCCTCAACGCCGCGGCCACCTACGTCGTGCCGCCGGTCACCTGGTACCGTTATGGCCGGCTGCTGCTGGGCCTGGATCCGCGCCGGCCCGACGCCGGGTTTCATCCGGAGCTGCGGGACCCCGAGTTCATCCGCACCCTGCTGAAGTTGATCATGCCCCTGGCCCGCTCCTACTTCCGTCTCCAGACCCACGACGTGCACCATGTGCCCCGTGAAGGGGCTGCGCTGCTGGTGGGCAATCACAACGGCGGCCTGCAGCCCGTGGATTCGTTCTTCACCGCCGGGGCCATCGCCGAGGAGCAGGGCGCCGATCGCGCCGTGTTCGGCCTGGCCCACGACTACCTGTGGCGGGAGCCGTCCCTGGCGGACTTCCTGCACCGCGTCGGCGGCCTGCGCGCGCATCAGGACGCGGCCCGCATGGGGCTCGACGCCGGCGGGCTGGTGCTGGTGTATCCGGGCGGCGATGTGGACACGTTCCGTCCCTTCGACGAGCGCAACCGGATCTGCATGGGCGACCGCAAGGGCTTCATCAAGACGGCCCTGCGCGCGGGTGTGCCCATCGTGCCGGTGGTGTCCGTGGGCGCCCACGAGGCCTGGTACGTGCTCTCGCGGGGCGAGAAGATCGCCGCCGCGCTGGACTTCAAGCACCGCCTGCGCACCGAGGTGTGCCCCATCGTGCTGGCCCTGCCGCTGGGGCTGACCTCGGGCATGCTGCCGTACCTGCCCCTGCCCACGAAGATGGACATCCGCTTCCTGCCGCCGATCCGCTGGAAGGAGCTTGCGCCCAGACACGCCGAGGATCCCGAGGTCCTCGCGCGCTGCTATGACGAGGTCGTGGGCGCGATGCAGACCGCCATGGACGAGATGGTCGCCCTGCGAAAATATCCCGTCATCGGGTGAATTCGGATTCCACATGAACGAACGCATGGAAATTCTCAGGCAGCAGGGACGTGCGCTGGTGACCGGCGCCCCCCTCGACGTCTGCGCCGGGGCCGTCCTGCGCTGATTTTTCATTTTTTCACTATTGGTGACAAGCTTGCGAGGAGTCGACATGCATGTTCAACAACGGATCACACATTGCTTTTGGCTTGTTGTATTGACTTCATCCTTTTTCGCATGCTCCGGGAAGGAGCCCGGGAAGGAGTCCGGCTGTCCGCCGGTGGTGCTGCCCAAGGTCGTCGCAGGTGAGGTGATCACGCCCACGGAGGTGGACATCTCGGTGAAGCTGGTCGTCGCGGATGCGGGTGGTGCCTTTACGCGCGGCTTCTGGGAGTCGATGACCCTCAATCGGGATGAGAACGGTCCAGGAGGAGAGCGGTGGACCAACGACGCGCGGATCTTTACCGGGGCCCAGGTCCGATTTGAGCCCGGTCCCGTGCTTACCCTGTTTCTGGATCGCAGCACCGCCAAGGAACCGTTTGGACGTCCACTGCAGTTGCACCTGCGCTTCGACAATCGGCGCCTCACCGATTGCAAGGGCAGGACCGGTACCACCGACCTCGATGTGGGGTTTGTGATTCAGGCCGATGCCGGGCCGCTGCGACTGACCGGCTTCCACGTCGGGAACTGAGGAAAAAAATAGATTAAAAAGAAGTGCCCACGTTGACGCTGACCAGCAGGACCAGCTCGTCGCCGAAGGACTGGCCGGTCAGGTTGGTCCATCCGCCGCGAATGGCGGGTTTCACGTAGAAGGTCGGGGTGATGGCGATGGTCGTCTCCAGGTCGATGGCGAGATCCTGGACGTTGTCCTTCATCTTGTCGCGGTCGTTGAACAGTTTGTACCCGTAGCCCACTCCCACCGTCTGCGTCACCTTCTCCGACAGTTTGAAGCTCTTGGAGACATAGGGCCGGACGTACAGGTAGCGATAGTCGGAGAGATCGTCCTGGATCGCGGCGAAATAGGCCACCTGCAGACTGAAGTCCGCAAACGAAGTATACACCGGGGTCACCGACGGTTCCAGGTAGAGCGGCACGCCGGCGCCGGCCAGCTCCTCGTCCGCGAACGGGAAGACGTAGGCCGTCAGCGCGGCCTTCAGCGTCAACTTGTTGTCCAGAAACGAGCGGCTGTACCCGAGGATGAAGTCCTGCTCGAGGCCCGCGCCGACGTCGGTCTTGGCGCTCCGGTTGTCCCCGTTGAGCTGGAAGGCACCCCAGTAGGTCAGGGTCAGTCCCGTGTCAGCAACGGCATAGGCGATCGTGGGGCTGAACACGCCATGCTGATCGCCCTGCTTGTCGCCGAACACGTTGAGTCCGCGGAAGAGGTAGACGCTCGAAAACTGGGCGTCGACGCTGATGCCGAGGGGCTTGGAGGGTGCGGCCTCCTGGGCCGAGGCGGCCAGGGGGCAGGCCAGAAATAGACCAGCCATATAAACAGTCAAGAATTTTAGCAACTTCATGATCGCACCTCGAAAGGGTTGAATGTTCTTTTGTTGAATCACGCTACAGATAGGCGCTCTCGCCGTGGAGCGATTCGTCGAGGCCCTGCTCCTCCTCGCCCTGCGAGGTGCCGACCGGGGTGATCTTGTTGATGAGCCACAGCGCGCCGTAGGAGAACACGAAGGCGTAGACGGCCGTGCCGATGACGGCCACGGTCTGCGTCAGGAAGAAGCTGGCGTGGCCGTAGAACAGCCCGTTGGTGACGACCGCCGGGTTCACGGCCCGCGTGGCGAAGACGCCCAGCAGGATCGTCCCGATGATGCCGCCGACGCCGTGGACGCCCCACACGTCGAGGGCGTCGTCCCACTTCAGTTTGGCCTTGAGCGTGATCGCGCCGTAGCAGACGATGCCCGCGACGATGCCGATGACCACGGCCGCGTGGACGGTGACGAAACCGGCAGCGGGCGTGATGGTGGCCAGTCCGGCCACCGAGCCGGTGAGCAGGCCCACGAACTTGGGCTTCTTCTCGAAGATCCAGGCCAGGATCAGCCAGGTGATGCCGGCGAAGGACGCCGCGATGTCGGTATTGATGAACGCCTGGGCGGTGACGCCGTCGACGGCCAGCTCGCTGCCGGCGTTGAAGCCGTACCAGCCGAACCACAGCAGACCGGTGCCCAGGGCGACCAGCGGAATGCTGTGCGGCCCGGACTCGGCGACCTTGCGCTTGCCCACGAAGAACACGCTGGCCAGCGCCGCCATGCCCGCGGTGGCGTGGACCACGATGCCGCCGGCGAAGTCGAGCACGCCCCACTTGGCCAGCAGGCCGCCGCCCCACACCATGTGGACGAACGGGAAGTAGACGAACAGCAGCCACACGGTCAGGAAGATCAGATAGGGCACGAACCGCACGCGGTTGGTGAAGGCGCCCGTGATCAGGGCCGGGGTGATGATGGCGAACATCATCTGGTAGGCGCAGAACACCCACATCGGGATGTTCGAGGGGCTATAGGCGGAGTTCACGCTGATCCCCTGCAGGAAGGCCATGTCCAGGTTGCCGACGACGGCGCCCTCACCACCCGAGAAGCAGAGGGAATAGCCGCAGATGTACCAGAGCACGGAGGTCCATCCCATGGAGACGAAGCTCTGCATCATGATGGACAGGACGTTCTTGCGGCTGACGAGTCCACCATAAAAGAACGCCAGGCCGGGCGTCATCAGCATGACGAGGCTGGTGGCCAGCAGCATGAAACCTGTGTTTCCAGTATCAAAATTCGGCATGGAAAACCTCCGGAAAAAAGAGTTGGTCGGAACCAGACAAAAGCCCACTAACCGGTTGGCAGGATATTCCGCAGATGTTATGAAATGTTTGGGAAGGCTTATGGGAATTGATAGGATTCCAGCGAGCCATGGACTAATCTCATCATGAAGAACCGACTGCTGCTGATCGAAGACGAAATCAACCTGCAAAACAGTCTGGCGTACCTGCTGGAGCGCGAAGGTTTTACCGTGGATTCGGCTTCGACCGGGGAGCAGGGGCTGGAGCTGGCCCGGGTCAAGCCGCCGGATCTCGTGCTGCTGGACGTGAACCTGCCGGGCATCGACGGCTTCGAGACCGCGCGTCGGCTGCGATCCGACCCGCTGACGCGATCCTGCCTGATCATCATGTTGACGGCGCGGGCCCACCCCGATGACATCGTGCAGGGGCTCAGTTCCGTCGCTGATGACTACGTCACCAAGCCCTTTCTGCCGCGCGTGCTGCTGGCGCGGATTGCGGCGCATCTTCGGCGCGCCGGAGCCGGTGACGTGGCTGACGGCGAGGACCGGCTGCTGCGTTTTGACTCGCTGACGATCAATCAGGCCGCCCGTGACGTACGCATCGACGCAGTGTCCGTCAAACTAACACCGACCGAGTACGACATCCTGGTGCTCCTGGCAGCACATCCCAACCGGGTGTTCACCCGATCCCAGATCATTGATCACGTCCGGGGCAATGATTTCGCCATCACCGATCGCGTGGTCGACTATCAGATCTCCGGGTTGAGGAAAAAGCTCGGCGGTGAAGGACAACGGATCGAGACCGTTCACGGGGTCGGCTACAAGTTCCTGGGATCCCCGGGGGCCTAGTTGCGTTCCGTCGGCCAGGGTCTTCACTCCATGCTTCTGGAGATTCCCATCCGGGGACTCCTGATCCTGGGATTTTTGCTGGCGGGCCTGCTGCCCGTGATGGTCGGCGCCCTGGTGAGCTTCAAGGTCGGCCGCGGCGAACTGAAGAAAGAGGCCTTCCACAAGCTCGAGGCCGTGCGGGCCATCAAACGGGATCAGATCGAGCAATTCTTTCGGGAGCGGCTGGCCGATGTCCGCACGCTGGCCGCGGATCCATCGCTGCAAAAAGCCTATTCCGAGCTGCGTGCCTCCGCGTCAGGCACGGGGACGGACATCCGGCTCCTGAAGGGCCGTGATCGGGGGCGGTTCGAGGCGCCCGTGTCCTACCGGTTGGTTCATGACCGCCACATCGGTTTTCTGGCCGGTTACATCCGTGAGCAGGGGTATTACGACCTGCTGCTGCTCGATGAGAACGGCCTGGCCTGCTTCAGCGTTGAAAAGGAGGAGGATTTCGGCGCCGACCACGCTGCCGAGGCCTCCGCCCTGGGCGATGCGTGGCGGGCCGTGCGGACCACGGGCGCGCCTTTCCTGACTGACATGAAGTTGTATGCTCCGTCCAAGGGGGTCCCGTCCCAGTTCGTGGCCGCGCCGATCACGGGGCCGGACGGTTCCCACGGCGTGCTGGTGCTGCAGGTCTCCATCGACTCCATTGATGCGGTCATGGGGCGCCGTGACGGCATGGGAGAGACCGAGGAGAGCTATCTGGTCGGCCAGGACTACCGGTTGCGCTCGGATTCGGTGCTGGATCCGGTCGGGCACAGCGTGGTGGCGTCCTTCCGGGGGTCGCCGGAACTCAACGGCGTGACGACCCCGGCCGCCAAAGCGGCCCTCGGCGGTGAAAGCGGGACCACCATCATCAAAGGATATCGCGGCCGGCCCGTGCTCTCTGCGTTCGCTCCTGTAGCCGTGGGGGGTACCAACTGGGCTGTCGTCGTCGAGATCGAGGAGCGTGAAATCGATCGCAAGATAGACCGCGCTCTGTCGGGATCCTTCATGTTGATCCTGGGGATCTCCGCTGCCGCGGTCCTGCTGCTGGCCCTGCTGGTCTCCGCGCTCATCGCCCGGCACCTGAAGACCCTGTCATTCCACTTCGAGGATCTGACCGAAGACGTGCTGGCCGGGCGCATGACGACCGCTGGGGATCCGGAGGGCGTGGGGCCTGACTTCCGGGGACTCGTCACGCGGACCAATGATCTGATCTCGGCGTTTGTGTCGCGCATGGACGGCCTTCCCGTTCCGGTGCTGATGATGGACGTTCAGCGCCGGCTTTGTTTTGTAAACTCGGCTGCTGCCGGGTTGTGCGGCCTGGAGCGGGAAGCGTTGATCGGTCATCCCTGCTGTGAGACCTTCCGCTGCACCGATTGCGGTTCAGAGTGCGGGTGTCCCGCCACGCGGGCCATGGACGGCGACCGGATGCTGCAGGGGGAGACGACCCTGAAGACCGCCCACGGAGAAATCCCGATCAGCTATTCCAGTTCGCCGGTGCGGCATCCCGACGGTCATCTCCTGGGAGCATGGCAGGTCTTTCAGGATCTGAGCGAGACGCGGCGCATGGCCATCGAGAACCGCCGCCTGGAGAACCACCTGTTCCGCGCCCAGAGGCTCGATGCGCTGGGCACGATGGCCAGCGGAATCGCCCACGACTTCAACAACATCCTCTCCACCATGCTGGTATATGTCGATCTGGCAGGCCACGACCTCGCGCCGGAGAGTCCCTCCAGAAAAAACCTGGACCAGATCAACATGGCCATCGAGCGCGCCGCGGAAATCGTGCGTCAGATGCTGGTCTTCAGCCGGCAGATGGATGGGCGGCACCTCCACTTCGATGCCGCCGCGGTCGTGCGGGACACCCTCGGCCTGTTCTCGGCCAGCCTTCCAGGAACCATGTCCGTGCATCAGGAAGCCGAAGACGCGGCATTTCACCTGGAAGGCGACCCGACCCACCTCGGTCAGGTCGTCATGAACCTGTGCACCAACGCCAGGGATGCCATGAAGCCCGATGGGGGACTCATTCGAGTCGGGCTTTCAATTGAGGACCTCACCCAGGAATCGGATCTGGCGGGTCTTCCGTCGGGCCTGGTCCGCCAGAAGTATGTGCGACTGAGCGTGACCGATGCGGGCTGCGGCATGGACGCCAACACCCAGGAGCACCTGTTCGAGCCGTTCTTCACCACCAAGCCACCCGGGCAGGGCACAGGGCTGGGGCTGGCCGTCGTGCACGGCATCGTCACGACCTGGGGAGGCGCGCTGGCCGTCCGGAGCTCGCCGGGGGCCGGCACCAGCCTCGATGTTTTTCTGCCCCAGTCCCCGGATCCCGACGACACGGCCGGCTGATTTCAGTTCGTTTCCCATGACCGTCCTCCCGTAGCATCGCGGCCGCTGGCGTTTTTCACCTATTCTCTCTATAGACAAATCAACCGGTTCTGCCATAAAATGGGCCCCGTTTTGGGCCCCGCGGCGGTTGGCAACGAAGACCGCAAGGCGTTTGTCAAAAGGAGTAGCGCTATCATGGCGAGTGTGACCTTTCGCAACGTGGTGAAGTCGTACGGTGAGGTGGTGGTCGTCCCGAAGATGGATTTATCCATACCTGACGGGAAGTTTACAGTTTTGGTGGGACCGTCCGGCTGCGGCAAGAGCACCACGCTGCGCATGATCGCCGGCCTCGAGGAGGTCACCTCCGGGGACCTGCTCATCGGCGAGAAGCGCGTCAACGACGTGCTGCCCCGGGATCGCGACATCGCCATGGTGTTCCAGAGCTATGCGCTGTATCCGCACATGTCCGTTCGGGACAACATGGCCTTCGGCCTCAAGCTGCGCGGCATGCCGGCAAAAGAGATCGAGACGCGCGTGTCCGAGGCTTCGACCATGCTGGGCCTGGATCCCCTGCTGGACCGCCGGCCCAAGGCGCTCTCGGGCGGCCAGCGCCAGCGCGTGGCCATGGGACGCGCCATCGTGCGCCGTCCCCAGGTGTTCCTGTTCGACGAGCCCCTGTCCAACCTCGACGCCAAGCTCCGCGGCGAGATGCGACGTGAGATCGCCCGGCTGCACCAGCGCCTGGCGACGACCATCGTCTACGTCACCCATGATCAGGTCGAGGCCATGACCCTGGCCGACCGCATCGTGGTCATGGAGAAGGGCTACATCCGGCAGATCGGGCAGCCCCTGGAGTTGTACCACCGGCCCGACAACAAGTTCGTGGCGGGCTTCATCGGCTCTCCCACGATGAACTTCTTCGATCTGGACGTGAAGTCCGACAGCGGCAAGTCGACCCTGGCGGGCCCCGGTTTCTCACTGCCGGTGCCGGAGCGCTTCGACGTGGCCGGCCACGAGCGCGTGTGCCTGGGAATCCGGCCCGAGGGCGGAAAGGTCGTGCCCGTTGAGGAGAAGGCGGGGATCCTCAAGGCGACCGTCGAGGTCGTCGAGCCCCTGGGGGCGGAGATTCACCTGACGCTGGGCTCCGAGCTGGGGCCCCTGACCGTGGTCGTGGGGCCCGACCGGCTCGCCGCCGTGGGCGACGCCGTGGGCGTGGCGTTCCCGGCCGATGCGCTCCATCTCTTTTCCCTGTCCGAGGGGCAGGGGCACCTGCGCCGCGCGGCGGACAAGGAGGCGTAGGCCATGACGCGCTCGGCCTGGTTGTGGATCGCCGGATGTGTCGTGCTGCTGGGCCTCATCGGGCTGCAGATCACGCTGCGGATGCAGGCTGTGGCCGGCTCGGCCGACCGCATCGTCCTGTGGCACGCCTACATCGGCCGCGAGGCCGACGCCCTGCTGGAACTGGTCGCCGCGTACAACGCGGATCCGGAGCTCAACGGCGGCGTGAAGGTCGAGGTGCTCTCGGTGGCCTTCGGCAACTTCCCGGACAAGCTCACCAACGCGCTGCCCCGCGGGCAGGGACCCGACGTCTTCATCTACGCCCACGACCGCCTCGAGGACTGGAAGGCCAAGGGGCTGCTGGCGCCGGTGGACTTCTGGATCCAGCCCGGCGACATCGCCGACTTCGCGCCGGAGCGCGTGCTCTCGGCCTTCGTGCGCGAGAACCGGCTGTACGGGCTGCCGCTGACCGCCAAGAATCTGGCGCTCTACGTGCGGCGCCTGCCCGACGGCACCGACGTGGCCGCCCGCGTGCTGGCCGCCACCGCCCGCAACGAATGGACCTTTGAAACGTTTCACAAAATCGCAACGGATCTGACGCGGCCGTGCCCGTGGAACACGGATCTGCGCTGCTACGGGCTGGGTGTCCAGGCTGACGACGCCTACCACCATGCCATGTGGCTGCACGCGGCCGGCGGCTCCTACCTCGACGCGCAGGGCCGGCCCGACACGCGCTCCCCGGCCCACGAGAAGGCCGCCTGGATCGCCCACACCCTCGCGGGCGCCCACAAGCGCTCCGTGGTGCCGCCGGAGTTGTCCTATCCGCTGATGAGCGACATGTTCATCAAGGGCGAGGTCGCCATGG
>JAHITJ010000144.1 GCA_018817795.1 Myxococcota bacterium
CTGGGGGGCCTGGGCTCGCGCGGCGGACGATTGTCGCGGGGCTCGCGCGGCGGACGGTTGTTCTGGCCGCCGTCACGTGGCTGTTCGCGCTGGGGATCCCTGGGGGGCCTGGGCTCGCGCGGCGGACGATTGTCACGGGGCTCGCGCGGCGGACGGTTGTTCTGGCCGCCGTCACGTGGCTGTTCGCGCTGGGGATCCCTTGGAGGCCTGGGCTCGCGTGGGGGACGGTTGTCACGGGGCTCACGCGGCGGGCGGTTGTTCTGGGACGAATCCCGCTGCGGGGCACGCGGGTCCCGGTGGCTCGTCTGCATGCCGCCGCCCTGCCGCTGCGGGGGACGGTTGTCACGGGGCTGCTCGCGCTGGGGTGGCCGGCCAGTGGAGGGCGGCGGCGGCGGTGGCGCGTCGAGATCGTGAGTTTCGTCGGTGTGCGCCGCATCAAGCAGCGCGGCGCGACCCAGGGGGCGGTTGCGGCCGATGCGCAGCAGGTCTGCGGTGCCCTCGTGGATCATGCCGGAGTCCACCTGGCCTTCGGTCGATCCGGGCTCCTCCACGGGGTGCGCCGGGCTCTGTCCGGTTTCGAAGCAGGGCAGGTCGAAGGAAGGCAGATGCTTGCGCGGGCAGTCCATCATCTGCGGGAACGCAAACCGGTTCGACTGCTCCATGCAGCATCCGTGGAGCCGGTCGAAGAGGCCCTCGTGACGCGGCCGCATGAGCAAGATGCGGTCGAGCTGGATCTTCTGGTTCTTCTCTCCGCGGGCGGAGAGGTCGACCTCTGGAAACCGGAGGGTCATCGGGAAGCTCGTCGCGAAGTTCTCCAGCACGGCCATCACCGGGACGAGATCAGCAGGAAGGCGGGCCAGCGTCACGCGGGGAGTGAACTCGCGGGGCAGCACCTCCAGGCCGAAGGCACCGAGCTCGGCGGCGAGCCGGCTCTGAAACTCCAGCAGGTACGAATCGACGGAGAAGCCGATGCCGAGCACGCGGGGTGTGCCCTGGGCGTCGTGGGAGGTGACGATGCGCTGGGCCTGCAGATTTGGCGGATCGGTCGGCAGCAGCCGGCGGCAGAGGTCCTGCACGCAAGGGATCAGCGAGCGGCGAACGTGACCGAGGTAGCCCAGCACCACGCAGAACGCGTCGGGGTGGACCCATGCGATGCGTGCGGCGGCTTCGGGCGGCAGGTTGCGCCAGATGCGGCTCTGCAGATCCGCGAGCTTGCCGATGCCGTTGAGGTCAGGGACCAGGGCAACGTGCACGTGCACCAGCGCCGCATCCATCTCGTCGGCTTGAAAGACATTTCGGGAGGCGTCATCGACCATCGGGGATCCTGTTCCTTCAGTCAGTTCCAGGTCACGCGATCTCGAAGCCGGCGGGGGCTCCGGTCACGCAGACCTGGTGCAGCGCCAACAGGGCTGCGCGGGCGGTCCGATCCTGGACCTCACGGCGTCCGGCGCCGGGGAAGTCGAAGCGGCGCACCCAGGTGTCGTTCCGCAGTCGGACCGCGATGAACACGCACCCGACGGGCTTGGCGGGACTTCCTCCGCCGGGGCCTGCGATGCCGGTGACCGCACAGGCCAGTGTGGCGCCGTACAGGCGCTCCACCGCCGCGAGCATCGCGACGGCCACGGGCCGGCTCACCGCTCCGTGCTCCCGCAGCAGTTCAGCGGGGACGTCCAGCAGGCGCATCTTCAACTCGTCACTGTACACGACCACGCCGCCCAGGTAGAACCCGGAAACGCCGGGCACCCGTGTAAGCGCGGCCGAAATCAGGCCTCCGGTGCAGCTCTCGGCCAGAAAGAGCCGGTCGGATGAAGACATCCGGTCGGATGAAGACATCCGGTCGTTGACCACGCCTGCCAGTTCGTGCGCGAGAATGTCCATGGGAACGCCGCGAAACCCTCCCCGGGCGCCCGCAGGCCCCGAGGAGCGGGGAAAAAACTCAGGGTTCGAACTTCAGGATGACGACGGAGACATTGTCGTTGCCGCCGTTTTCGTTGGCCTTGTTCACCAGCGCGTTGACCATGTTCTCGAGCACCGGCTCTGCCATCATGATCTCTTCCATCTGCTTGTCCGGCACCATGCCCGACAGGCCGTCGGAGCAGAGCAGGAAGCAGTCTCCGGGCTGGATCGGCTCCTTCTGGATGTCGACGGCCACGGTCTCCCGCATGCCCAGGGCGCGGGTGATGACGTTCTTGTGCGGGAAGTTGCGCAGCTCCTCCTCGGTGACATCCTTCTTGGCCTGGCGGTATTCCTCGAGCAGCGAGTGATCCACCGTCACCTGAGAGAGCTTGCCCTCGCGCAGCCGGTAGGCTCGGGAGTCGCCCACGTGAACCACCAGCAGCGTGTCGCCGAGCACCTTGAAGGCCACCACGGTGGTGCCCATGCCCTTGTACTTCAGATCCGTGGCCTGCGCCTGGAAAATCTTGTAGTTGGCGAGCTTGACAGAGACCACGAAGCGGTTCTCCTGGTACGACATCGAGGGGTCCATCTTGTAAGGCCATGTGGCCTCCTGATCCCCCTTGCTGTACTTGAAGAACTGCACGATCGCCTCGGCCGCCATCTTGCTGGCGACCTCGCCCGAGGAGTGGCCACCCATGCCGTCGGCGACCAGGAAGAGATGCTCCTCAAGGTCGAAGGTGAAATAATCCTCGTTGTGATTTCGCTTCATTCCAACGTCGGTTTTGGCCACATAGCGTATTCTCATCGGTGCGCTCCGGGGGAAAAGGTAAAAACAAATCGCCCGTAAAGTCAATCAAATTCATGAGCGAAGGGACTTTTTGCAATCATTGCGACGGGACCCCATGGTCATCAGGGGGTGCCCACCAGATCATAAGCATCGGTCTCCACGATGCGCACCGGGATGAAGTCGCCGGCGCGGCAGTCGCAATTGGTCAGGATCACGTGGCCGTCGACCTCGGGTGCCTGGCCCGCATGGCGCCCGGTCCAGATCCAGTTCTCGGCGTCGAATTTCTCGACCAGCACCTGCACGGTGCGGCCCTTGAGCTTCTTCACCAGGCGGGTGGAGACCTTCTGCTGCAGGGCCATGAGACGGTCGCGCCGTGTCTCGGCCGTGGCACGGTCCGCGCAGGGCAGGTCGTGGGCCCGCGTGCCCTCCTCGGGACTGTACGCGAACACGCCGAGGTGATGGAAGCCCGTCTCCTTCACGAAGGCCTCGAGCTCGGCGAACGCCTCCTCGGTCTCCCCGGGATGCCCCACCAGGAACGTCGTGCGCACGAACACATGCTGCGGGAGCTTCTGCACCATCTTCACGACCTCGCGGGCGATCGGGCCGTCGTAGCCCCGGCCCATCGCCTCGAGCACCGTCGTGGCCACGTGCTGCAGCGGCATGTCGACGTAGGGCACCACGCGCGGCACGGTGAACAGTTCGGCGAAGTCCGGCTCCAGCACGGCCGTGGGGTACAGATACAGCAGGCGGATCCACGACAGGCCCTGCAGCGCCGACAGTTCGCGCACCAGATCGATCAGCCGCGACGGCGGTGAAAGGTCGCGTCCCCACGAGGACAGATCCTGCGCGATGAGGTTCAACTCGCGGGCCCCGGCCTCTACCAGCAACCGCGCCTCCTCCACCAGGTGCGCCAGCGGCAGGCTGCGCCTTGGGCCCCGGATCAGGGGAACCGCGCAGTACGCGCAGCGGCGGTCGCAGCCCTCGGCGACCTTCAGGTACGCCGCCGGTCCGCTCAGCGTGGAGGCGCGCGGCAGGGGCGTCTCGGGCAGCCACGATCCGGCACCGGGATCGGCGTGCAAGCCGGTGGCCTTCTCCGCCAGCAGGCGGGGCAGATCCCCCAGGCGCGAGGTGCCCACCAGCAGGTCCGCCTCGGGCAGGCTCTGGGCGAGATCGGCGCTGTAGCGCTGCGGCAGGCAGCCCAGGACGATCAGACGCTGGTGGGGCTGCTTCCGCGCGCCCAGCTCCAGCAGGGTGTCCACGCTCTCCTCACGGGCGTCCTCAATGAAGGCGCAGGTGTTGACCAACAGGAAATCGGCCTTGTCGGGTTCGTCCACGAGCTCGGCGGTGCCGCGCAGCAACGACACCAGCCATTCGGTGTCCACGCGGTTCTTGGCGCATCCCAGCGTCACGAAAAAGAGTTTATTCATGGGTCTCCCGCAGGGTGGAAAGGGACAGGACCAGGCGGACGGCGAGCTCCCGCTCGTCCCGCAGGGTGAGGGTTCCGCGCTCCCGCCGAAGGCTCGAGCAGGCGCGCAGGAACCCGGCGAACAAGGGGAACGGGCGGCCGGGAACGGGCCGGGCTCCGGGCACATGCAGCGTGGCGTCGTCGGGTCCTGTCGACGTGAACCACGGGTGCCGGGTAAACGACACGTCGGACACACCATCCCAGCCGGGCACCCCGATGCGGTCTCCGAGCTCGCGGACGACGATCTCCGGAGCAACCTGTGGGTTGCCGAGCAGGGCGTCGAGATCCCCCCTCGGGATCGGTCGTGCCGTGGTGAACGGGGGAATCCCGCAAGGCTCGGGGGCGTCGCGAGGTTCGTCTACGGGGGGGCGCGCCACACCGAAGGACACCGTCAGCGGTACGTTGATCGCCGGCAGCACCGGCGGTGGCGCCCACGTCGAAGCATTCCAGGTTCCCCGATCCAGAAGGGTCATCGTGATCTCACTCCCGCCCAAGCCGTGGGAAGCCGTTCCCACGAGGCATGGGAAAGCATTCCCATGGGAACCATATATCCCAACTGGCGTTTTCCGGCAACCCATTGTACAAAGGCGTTCGAAGGAGTCCATCGCATGTACAGGTTTGCAAGCATCGTCCTGGCCGCCGGAAAATCCACCCGCATGAAGAGCCCCCGCTCCAAGCTGCTCTACGAGGTCGGCGGGATTCCCATCGTCGCCCGCGTCGCCCGCGTGCTGCGGGAACTGGAGATCGAGGCGAACATGTTCGTGGTGAGCTACCAGAAGGACGAGATCATCGAAGCGGCCCGCAGCGTGCTGCCCCTGGCAGAGGCCGTTGACCAGGGCGAGCCCCTCGGGACCGGGCACGCCGTGCAATGCGCGCTGCCGGGGCTCCCCGATTGGGTCACCGACGTGGTCGTGCTCGCAGGGGACGTGCCGCTTCTGCGCGCGGATTCACTGCGCCGCCTGATGGACATGCACACGCGGGCAGGCGCCCTGGCGTCGTTTTTGACGTTCGTGGCCGCGGATCCGCACGGCTATGGCCGTGTACTGCGCGACGGGGCCGGAGAGGTCGAGTACATCATGGAGCAGACCGAGTGCACCCCCGATCAGATGAAGGTCGCGGAGTGCAACTCCGGTATCTACGTGTTCTGCCGCAAGTGGCTCAATGAGGCGATCCCGCTGCTACGCTCGGACAACAAGAAGGGTGAGTTCTTTCTGACGGATCTGATCATGCTCGCCGTCGACAAGGTGCGTGTGCCCACGATCACGGTGCCCGAGTCCGAGGTGATGGGCGTCAACACGCAGATGGACCTGGCCCGCGCCAAGCATCTGGCCCAGAAGGCGCGCGTGCGTCGTTTCATGGAGGAGGGCGTGTGCTTTGTCCAGCCAGACACGGTAGAGCTGCACGACGACGTTGAGATCGCCGGCGGCGCCGTGATCGAGGGACAGGTGAGCCTGCGCGGGGCGACCGTGATCGAGTCCTGCGCGGTGATCGGCCACGGCAGCGTGCTCGAGAACGCGCGCATCGGCGAAAAGGCGCGAATCCTGCCCTACACGGTCATCGAGGACTCCGTGGTGCGCTCCGCAGCCCGCGTGGGGCCGTACTCGCACCTGCGGCCCGGCAGCGACGTGGGTGAGAACGCCCACGTGGGAAACTTCGTCGAGTTGAAGAAGGCCACCCTGGCCGCGGGAGTGAAGGCCAACCACCTGTCGTACCTCGGCGACGTCACCATCGGCGAGGGCAGCAACATCGGCGCCGGCACGATCACCTGCAACTACGACGGAAAGAACAAGTTCCACACCACGCTGGGTGCGGGCGTCTTCGTGGGCTCGGACTCGCAGTTGATCGCGCCCGTGACCGTGGGCGACGGCGCCTACGTGGGCACCGGCACCACAGTGCTGGGCGATGTGCCCGCAGGCGCCCTGGTGATCAACCCGAAGACCCAGGAGCTGCGTGAGAACTGGACCCCGCCGTACAACCGTGAAAGGAAGCCGGATTAGGCCGGAAGTTTTTTTCGATTTTTCTCTTCCCCTGTTTTTTCAGCTTGACAGTTTCCGCATTTTCTCGTAAATCCCTCGCACCCTGTTTTGACAGGGTTGTGGCGACACGGCACGAACCGTGCCTGTTGGGACGCCTTCGGGCGGGTAGCTCAGTCGGAAGAGCAATTGGTTTACACCCAATAGGTCGCAGGTTCGAACCCTGTCCCGCCCACATGACTTGGGGTGGTAGTTAAGTCGGTTATAACGCTGGCCTGTCACGCCGGAGGCCGCGGGTTCGAGTCCCGTCCACCCCGCTCAGCTTATCAACGAAATTTGAAATTCGCAATACGCTACGAAACCCGAATTAGTACAGCATTGGTACTTCCGCTGCGGGCTCCTGTTCCATCCTGGTGGCCGAAAAGGCTCACCTCTTGTGGGTTTGAATTGCACCCAATTTTTTTCCAATGAATGTCTATGGCTGGGGATTGGCGGGGGCGTCGGGGTCGACCTCGGCCATGATCGCGGCGAAGGGGTCGACGGGCTTCTTGAAGAGGCACCAGGCGGCCGGGAGGAGCAGGGCAGCGCCGAGCAGGTGGAGGACGGCGGCGTGGGTGAGCTTGGGTGCGATGGCGGTCTTGGAGAAGGTGATGAACACCAGGTCCAGCGAGACCAGCGCGAGGCCCACGGCGATGCCCAGGACCAGCGGCACCAGGGCCGGCAGCCGTCTGCGGTGCAGAAGCGCCCAGAAAATGAACAGGCCGGCGATGCCGAACCCGGCGAAGGAGACCTTCCGCACGATGGGGCCCCAGCGGTCGATGGCCCGGAAGTTTTTGATTTCATCCTGCAGCCGCACCACGTCGGGGGCGTCGTCGAAGTACATCTTCCGGGCACGCTCGAGGCGGGACTCCAGGGACGCCAGGTGCTCGGCGTACCGGATCTTGTTGCAGGCGCGCCGCTCACCCTCGATGCCCTCGCAGCCGTTGACGCACTTGATGCAGATCGTGATGTCGGAGAGTCCCCAGCCCTCCCAGTACTCCAGTTGGGCGCTCCCCTCGCTGAGCCGGGAGAACCGGTAGCGCCACTCCCGAGAGAAGGTTCCGACCAGGAGGAGGACCAGGGAGAGGATCGACAGGATCAGTGCGGTGATTCGGATTTTCGGCATTTGGCACCCGTTTTCGACTGGCGCGGGCCCGGTTCGTCGGGAAAAGGCCCGTGCAAATGAAATAACCGGCTGATGGGGCAAAGTAAAGGACCAAGCATCGGGTGGGCGGGGTTTCTCAGCTTGACAGAAAACGAATGCGGATTTACGGTTCCCGAATTGCGTACCGGACCAAGATTTTACTGAAACGGTGCCGGTTCAAGTGCAAAGGAGCACGTCATGAAAAAGTTTCTTATCGCGTCTTTGATGATCCTGTCGTGGATGCCGGGGCAGGCCGCGGCCCAGAATCCCTATGATTTCAATCTTCTTCCCTTCAAGATGAGCGCGGATCCGAACGGCCTGATCACCTCCGAGGGCGCCCGCAAGATGGAGCACCTGCAGTGGTTTGTCGGCGGCATGATCGGCTACGCCTACGATCCGATGACCGTCGCCCTCAACGGCGACAAGATCGGCTCCATCGTGGAGCACCAAGTGGCCATGGACCTGTCCTTCGGCATCGGCATCTGGAAGTACTTCCAGCTGGGCGCCAACATGCAGGCGATCCTCTGGCAGAGCGGTGACAACGCGGCCGACCTGGGCTACCCCGGTTCGGGCGATCTCAAGGCGCAGGCCATCTCGGACTTCCGCCTGATCCCGAAGGTCGTGTTCCTGCAGAGCAAGGGGCCCGGCCTGGGACTGGCGTTGGTGCCGATCCTGCAGTTCCCGACGGCCACGGGCAACGCGGCCGCCGGTGAGGCGGGCTTCATGTTCGACCCGCGCCTGATCGTCGACTACCGCCTCGGCGGCGGCGCGGTGATCATCGGCCAGGTCGGCTACCGCATGCGCAAGCCCGTCGAGGTGGACAACATGCTGCTCGACGACGAGATCACCTACTCCATCGGCGCCGAGGTGCCCCTCATGAAGCACTTGTCCGTGGTCGGCGAGATCTACGGCAGCGTCGGCCTCGACGACGCCAAGGCTGACGAGGACGCCTCCATCGACGCCGAGGAGATGCCCGCCGAGGCCCTGCTGGCCGCGCGCTGGCGCTCCTGCACCGGGCTGATCTTCACCGGCGGCCTGGGCGCGGGTCTGTCTTCGGGCGGCCAGGCCTCTAAGTTCCGTGCGTTCTTCTCCGTGGGCTACAGCCCGAAGGTGAAGGCCACCCCCGAGGTCAAGGACGCCGACGGTGACGGCATCCCCGATGACGCCGACGCCTGTGTCAACGAGGCCGAGGATCTCAACAACTTCGAGGACAAGGACGGCTGCCCCGACGCCACCAAGGACACCGACAAGGACGGCATCTTCGACATCGCCGACAAGTGCGTCAACGAGGCCGAGGACAAGAACAACTTCGAGGACGAGGACGGCTGTCCCGACGGCGCGCGCGACACCGACAAGGACGGCGTGCCCGATGCGACCGACAAGTGCATCAACGAGCCCGAGGACAAGAACAACTTCGAGGACGAGGACGGCTGCCCGGACGCCGCGCGTGACACCGACAAGGACGGGATCCCCGACGCGACCGACAAGTGCGTCAACGAACCCGAGGACAAGGACACCTTCGCCGATGAGGACGGCTGCCCCGACGCCGACAACGACGAGGACGGCTTCTGCGACGACAACGCCGACATCCAGAAGGACCTCGCCAAGTATGGTGATGTCTGCAAGGGCCTCGACAAGTGCCCCAACGAGAAGGAGACCATCAACGGCGTCGAGGATGACGACGGCTGCCCCGACAAGGGCAAGGTCAAGGCCATCATCACCCGGACCAACATCCAGATCATGGACAAGATCTTCTTCAACACCGGCAAGACCACGATCAAGCGCGAGAGCTTCAAGGTCCTCGACACGGTGGCGTCGATCCTGAAGTCCTATCCGCACATCAAGTTGCTCGAGGTCCAGGGCCACACCGACGACGTGGGCGACGACAACGACAACCTGAAGTTGTCCGACGGCCGCGCCGCCGAGGTCATGAAGTATCTGGTCTCCAAGGGTGTCGAGTCCTCGCGCCTGACCTCCAGGGGCTTTGGCGAGACCATGCCGATGACCGACTGCTCCGGACTCAAGCGCCGCGAGCAGAAGGAGTGCCGCGGCAACAACCGGCGCGTCGAGTTCAAGATCGCCAACGCCCCGGCGTCCATGCCGGTCCCGCCGTCCGATCCGGCCCCGGCTCCCGCGCCGTCACCGGCCCCGGCTCCGGTCCCCTACACGAAATAGTCTGACCCGCGACCGCCTACCAGGCGACCACGCGCACCTCATCGAGCAGCCAGTACCAATCCCATGAACTGACATAACGGAAGCGGATCACCGCCGAAGGACTGCCCGCACAGGCCGCGGTCAAGCTCAGTTCCACCGTGGCGCCGTCGGTGGTGTCGGCCAGGTAGGTGGCCAGGGGGGTCCAGGAGGCGCCGCCGTTGGTGGACAGGGCCACGGAGGCGGAGTCGGTGCCGGAGTAGTCACGGTAGGTATGCAGAAACGACAGGGAGACGTTCGTGTATCCGACGCAGGAGAACGCGGGGGTGATCAGGCTCTCGTCGTGGTCGAGGGTGGCCGAGGGGGCGTCGGAGTCGACCACCGCGAACAGGCCCACGGCGCTCGTCAGGGAGCGGCCCGAGTCGGCCGAGGAGCCCCAGGTGTGGGCCGGATCGCCGCCATTGACGATGGTCCAGCCCGCCGGCGGCCAGGTCTCAAAGCCCTCGGCGATGAGGACCACCGGGCAGTAGGAATTCCCGGCACAGGCGGGGTCGGCGCAGTCGGTGGCGCCGTCGGCGTCGTTGTCAACGCCGTCGGTGCAGCGGGCTTCACCGGACTCCGCACCGCAGGGGGCCTGTCCGGTGCACTCGGAGTCGAAGCAGTCGATGTGACCGTCTCCGTCGTTGTCGAGGCCGTCTCCGCAGGCGGTCTCGGAGTCGCACGCGCCGGCCACGCCGAAGCAGTCGGGATCGGCGCAGTCGGCGACGCCGTCGAAGTCGTTGTCGAAGCCGTCGTCGCAGGACAGCTCGGCGGGATCCTCCCACCGGTACACGGCGAGGATGTAGCGGGTGTCGACCGGTGCGGATGAATAGGCGGCCAGGATCAGGGTGTAGGTGCCCGTGGCGGGCGCCTCGAACAGGAGCTCCTCGACGCCGCCGCCGCCGGCCTGGTCCAGGGCGTCGAGGCAGGCGCCGGCCCCGTCACAGGCGCCCTGCACATACAGTTGACCGTCGAGGCCCCCGCCCTGCGTGAACACCACGGCCTCGCCTGCGGTGAAGTCGATCTCGAACACGGCGTCGTGACCGGCCGGGACATCGCCGGCGTCGCAGGAGGCGTGGGAGAGGTCCATGTCGCGGGTGGCATAGTCGGCGGTGAAGTCCAGACCCGCGGCGGTGAAGGGCACCGGGATGCGGCGCACGTCGTCGCAGCTCTCGCCGGCGCCGTTGGTGGCGACGCAGGCGGGGCTGCCCTCCAGGAGCCCGCAGGCGGGCGTGGCGACGTCACAGGGGGTGTTCTGCCACGAGTTGCACGGGGAGCCGGCCACGCAGGTCTCGACGCCGTCTCCGGCTCCGTTGCACCGGGTCTCGTCGGGGGTGCAGGCGTCCTCGCAGAGCACCATCGTGCAGGTCGGGGTGCCGATCGAGTCCACGCAGACGGGGGTGTCGATGGCACAAGGGGTGCCCTCCCAGACCGTGCAGCCGGCGCCGCCTGTGACGCAGGTCTCGATGGCGTCATCGTCGGCGCCGCAGCGGACGTCGTCGATGGTGCACGCATCGGTGCAGGCCGCCGCGCAGGTCGGGGTCTCACCGTCAAGCACGCAGAACGGGGTCGCCTCGGCGCAGGGCTCGTTCTCCCAGGCCAGGCAGCCGGCCTCCGTCGGTCCGCAGGTCTCGATGCCGGAGCCGCCCGGGTTGCAGCGGACCTGCCCGGCGAAGTCGCAAAGGTCATCGCAGCCCAGGCAACCGGAGGTGTCCAGGTGACAGGAACTGTCACATGCGAGGAGGCCCCCGTCGAAGCCCATGAGCAGGCTGCGGCAGTCGAGGCCTTGCAGATCCGCGCCGTCGCACTCCTCGTCGAGGCCGGGCTCGGCCACGCCGTTGCCGCAGCCGGGGGTGAGGTTGTTGGTCTTCTTCGGGTCGTCGTCACAGGCGACGAGGAGGGTGAGCGTCAACAGGACGGTCAGCATGAAGGGTCGAAACATGGGGAGGCCTCCGGGCGGGTCCGGGCCGCGTTGGACCGGGCGTCCGCCGGAAATCAGCATAGCAGAAAACGGACCGGTTTGGACCGGGAATTGCGGTCGGCGCGAAGGCCTTGGTGTGTGGGATGGGGGTCAGGTCAGGGGTAGGACTGGGAGAATTACTGAGCGAGCACGGTCACGTCGTCGATGAGCCAGTACCAGTCATACGAACCGGTATAATGGAAGCGGATCGCAACGTTAGCCTGGCCGGCCGCCTGGGCGGAGATGTCCAGGTTGGCGACCGCACCGTTGGTCGAACTCGCAGTGTAGGAAACAACAGGGGTCGGATTCCAGGTGGTGCCACCGTCGGTGGAGATGTTGACCACCCCGGTCTGACTTCCATTCTGCAAGTAGTAATGGCGGAAGGACAAGGTGACCGTGGTGTAGCCGGTACAATCGAAGGCAGGGGAGATCAGTTGCTCATCCAGGGTCGGCCCACTTCCGGCAGCATCGGAGTCCACCTTGGCATAAGTGCCCGTGGCCCCGTTGAGGGTACGTGCTGTACCTGTGGCGGAGGTCTGCCAGGTATCGGCAGTGGAACCACCGTCGGCGATGGTCCATCCCGTCAGCGGCCAGGTGTTGAAGTCCTCGAAGAGAACGAGGGCCGGACAGCCGGGATGGCCGTAACAGTCGGTGTCGGCGCAGTCGGTCAGGCCATCGGCGTCGTTGTCGATGGAGTCGGCGCAGAAGACATCGGTGTTCTCGGGACCGCAGGTACTCGCGCTGGCACAGTCGGCGTCGGCGCAGTCGGTCAGGCCATCGGCGTCGTTGTCGATGCCGTCGGCACAGAAGACGTCGGTGTTCTCGGGACCGCAGGTACTCGCGCTGGCACAGTCGGCGTCGGCGCAGTCGATGTCGCCGTCGAGGTCGTCGTCGAGGCCGTCGGTGCAGTTGAGTTCGGAATCAGGGATCAGGTTGATCGTGAAGTTGTAGCCATAGGTGGATGTACTGGAGTAGTTTTCGAGAACCACATAATATGTGCCGTCGGCCGGCGCCGTGAAGACCAAATTGGTCTCAGGTGAGTCAGACGACAGCAGGCAGGTCGGCGTGACGTCGGTGCAGGTGCCCAGAACGCGGATGACCGCGTCAAGGGATGAGTTGGTCTCATCGAGTTTGATCCGCTGTCCGGCGATCAGATCCACCGAGAAGACGGCTTCGGAACCATTGGCCGTGCCGCAGCCGCCGGCAGAATACGTGAAAATGTGGCTGTTGGTGAAGTCGGCCGTCAGGTTGGTGCCGGTCACGTTGAACGGGAAGGTGGTGACCGGGAGGGCGTCGGTGCAGGATTGGCCCGGCTGGCAACGGGAAAAACTGTCGCAGTCGGTGTCGACGCAGTCGATGACGCCGTCGAGATCGTTGTCGATGCCGTCGTCGCAGAGGGACTCGATGGCGCAGGGGCCCACGCCGAAACAGTCGGAATCGGCGCAGTCGACGAAGCCGTCGAGGTCGTTGTCTCCTCCGTCGCCGCAGGTCAGTTCGGTCGTGTCCTCATAGTAGAACGCGGCGATCTTGTAGGTCGAAGGGGTGGGGGAGGCCGACCAGGCCTTGACGATCAGGTAATAGAGGCCGTCGGCCGGGGCCTGGAAAAGGATCTCCTCGGTAGCATTGCTCAACACGTCATCAGCCTTGTCGAGGCAGACGCCGGCGGCGTCGCAGGCGCTCTGGATATAGATTGCGCCATCAAAACCACCGCCATGGGTAAAGACGATGGTCTCATCGGTCGCCAGATTCACGGCGAACACGGCATCTTTACCGTTCATTGACCATCCAAACGTGCAGGAGGCGTCAGTGAAGGTCATGTCGGCGGTCGTGAAATCGGCGTTGAAGTTGGTACCCTCGGTGTAGAAGGGAAGCGTGATGGTGAGGACATCGGTGCAGCTCTCACCGGAGCCGTTGGCGATGCAGGTCGCCACGCCGGCGATGTCCAGGCACTCGGGGGTGGCCACGTCGCAGGTGGTGTTGGACCACACGGTGCAGCCGGCGGCGCCGTTGATGCAGGTCTCGATGCCGTCGGCGGCGAGGTTGCACTGTACGGCGTCGAGGGTGCACTCATCGGTGCAGGTGGAGACGCAGGTGGGGACGCCGGCCTGCAGTTCGCAGGCGGGGGTGGGCAGTGGGCAGCCGCCGTTGAGCCATTCGGTGCAGCCGGAGGCGCCGACCACGCAGGCCTCGATGCCGTCGTCGGTGTCGTTGCAGCGCTCGTCGTCGAGGGTGCAGGCGTCGGTGCAGGAGGCGCACTGGGCCTCGCCGCCGATGACCTGGCAGGTCTCGGAGGTCAGCGTGCAGTCGGTGTCGGTCCACTCGGTGCAGCCGGTCTCGGCGTTGGCTTCGCACACTCGCAGGGTGTCGACGCTGCAGACGCGGTTGTCGAGCTCGCAGGCGTCGGTGCAGCCGGTGGTGCAGCCGATGGTGTCCAGGGCGCAGCCGGTGGTGCAGGCCAGGGTGCCGCCCGTGAAGCCGCCTTCGACGTCGGTGCAGGTCAGTCCGCCGAGGTCGGTGCCGTCGCAGGTCTCGCCGGTCTCGAGGATGTCGTTGCCGCAGACGGCGTTATTTGTGTTGTTGTTGTTGTTGCTCTTCTTGCCGCCGTCATCACAGCCGGTGGAAATAAGGGAAACGACAAAGGTTAATGACAAAATAAATAACAGGGATGTGCGTTTCATATCAGCTCCTTTTAGTTGAAAGAAAAAACGCGGTCAGACACAGGCGGATACATAGCAGAAACGGGGGAAAAGTCCACCCCCAACTTATATGGGTCAGGAATCCTCGGTGGGAGGCCGTTTTTGGAAGCGCAGGATGCCGGTAACCAGGACTTCGGCCCGGAACACGCGCACCACGGCGGCGGTCAGGAGCCCTGCAGCGAGGAAACTGTAAAGGATGCCCCAGATCACGAAGCCGGAATTTTCCAGCGCCAGTTGGCGCATGGCCATCATTGGATGGGAAAATGGAATAATAAATAATAATATTTGCAACGATAACGGGACTGTATCGAAATCTTTTAACATTACAATCATCATGGGGAACATGGCCAGAACTAAAATGGCATAGGTGAGCATCTGGGCGGACTTGTAGTCCCGGGCCAGCACGCCCAGCAGCAGGGCAAACGCCAGCCCGAACAGCAGCGAGGCGAACAGGGAGACAATAACCAAAATATAATCACCGATGCCCAGGTCCAGGCCGAGCACGGCCAGGCTCTCGGCGGGGGCCTCGAAGTTCTGGATGTAGAAGCGGAACCCGATCGCGAAGATCCCGGCCATCAGGATGCCCACGATGGCGCTGCCCAGGAGCTTGCCCATGACGAGGGTGCGGCGGCTCACCGGCAGGGTCAGCAGCGTCTCGAGGGTCTTGTTCTCCTTCTCCAGACCCATGGAGGAGACGACCACGGCGCCGCCGAGCATGAGGATGATCATCATGATGATCGGGACGGTGATCGACTGCGCGGCGAGGATCTGGGAGATCTTGGCCGGCGAGAGCATCGGGATCAGTTTCTCCTTGAAGAAGGTGTTCTCGATGCGCTGGATCGGATCCACGATCACGTCGGCCGCGGCGATGTCTGCGCCGCCGATGCGGGCTGTGACGAGCTCGCGGGAGACCGCGCGGCTGACCGACAGGAAGTGCCGCTCCATCACGGCCGAGGAGATGGTGTCCAGCGCGCCGGCGCCCCGCATGATCCAGGTGACGCCGAGCTTCCCCTGGTGCCCCGAGCGCAGCCGGGCGTCGAAGCCCGCCGGAATCTCGATGAGCGCCGCGCCGCGGGAGTTGGCCCGCAGGGTCTTGAGGCCGGCGCGGTCGTCGGTGCCCAGGTAGATGACCTCGCAGCTCTCCGAGAGCGTCACGACGACCACGGCGGCCAGCTTCGAACCGGGGGTGTCGAGGTTGAGCACGGCGATGACCGGCTTCTTGGTGGTCTCCCCCTTGGTCATGCTCACCAGGCCACCCATGGACGCGAAGATCGCGGTGACTGCGATGATGGTGCCGATGGTCGTCAGCGTGAGCATCTCCCGCACTTCCTTGAGCACGATGTTCCACAGCATGGCGGCTACTTCTCCTCCTGCGGGCGCTTCTCGCGGACCAGATGCAGGAAGACCTCTTCAATGGTCTTCCTGTCGTATTTGGCGCGCAGCTCTTCGGGGGTGCCGCACTCGATGATGGTCCCGGCGAACAACAAGGCGATGCGGTGGCAGAGGTTCTCGACCTCGAGCAGGTTGTGGGAGGACAGCAGCACGGAGCCGTGGTCCGCGGCGTTGCGGATGCGCTCCCGGACGGTGATCGCCGAGATGACGTCCAGTCCGGAGGTGGGCTCGTCGAGGATGGCCAGCTGCGGCCGGACCATCAGCGCACGGGCGATGACCAGCTTGCGGGTCATGCCCTTGGAATAGGTGGAGACGCGCGACGAGAGCCGCTCGCCCAGGCCGGTCATCTCCGCGCCGCGGGCCGCGATGGCGGTGGCCGGCTCCCGGTCCTCGAAGAAGCGGGCGATAAACGCGAGGTACTGGTGTCCGGTGAGGTTCTTGTACACGCCGGCGTCTTCGGGCAGGTAGGAGATGTACGGCCGGAAACCGTCGGGATCGATGGCGGTGTCCTTGCCATCGAAGCGGATCGTGCCCGAGGAGGGGCGCAGCAGCGCAGCGATCATACGCAGCGTCGTGGTCTTGCCCGCGCCGTTGGGACCGACCAGGCCGAAGATCTCGTTGGGGCGGATCTCAAAGGAAACGCCGCGCACGGCATGGGTCTTGTGGAAGATCTTGTGGATGTCGTCGACGAGGAGGAGGCTCACGAAATGGACTCCGGGGCCGGTCGGGACCGGCGTATGAGGATCAGAAGCACGGCCAGCGCGGGGCCGGACAGGGCCAGCAGCAGCAGCGACGTGGAGACCGGCGGGATCTCGGACGTGACCGGGGGCGGCGGCTTCATGGAGAAGGGTTGCAGTTCGGGGGCCTTCATCCAGGCGGCCCCCAGGGAGACGGCCAGGACGAACGCGTTGTACAGGGCATGGAACAGCACCGCGGGCAGCAGGGACGAAAAATGCTCGGCCAGCAGCGCGAGCACGGCCGCGACCGTGAAGAGCAGGAAGAATCCGGCCAGCTTCAGGTGGATCGCGGCGAACAGCGCGGACGTGAACAGCGCCGCTGGCAAAAAGGCCCAGCGACGCAGGCGCAGGCTGCGCAGGACCACGCCGCGGAAGAACAGTTCCTCGCAGATTGGCGCGGCCACGACGGCCAGGCCGATCACGAGCAGCCAGGCCAGCGGAGTCTCGAGGGTGGCCTCGGTGAGGCTCTGCAGGGTGGGGTCAGGCTGCTGCAACCTCGGGAAGGCGTGCATGACCAGCATGTCCAGGTTGGATCCGAACACGACCACCACCGGCACCAGCAGCAGCAGCAGCGGCCACAGCAGGCCACGCGCAGGGGGCACCGTCAGGGACAGCCAGGACCGTGGCAGCGCACGCACGGTGATCCAGAACCAGGCGGCAAAACCCCACAGCAGGGTGGAGACCACGCCGCCGGCGAGCATCAGCAGGGTCGGTGGAAGGAAGGGGAAGATCCTGCCCAGCACCAAAACCAGCACCATGAAGAGCGTCTGGATCATCATGAAGATGACGGTGAACAGGAGCAGCGCGCCGGCTCCCGGCGGACGCGGCGCGGAGAAGTCCTCCGGCGGGGGCGTCATATAACTGGTTTTCTCGGGCTCGGGGAGGCTCATGGGCGGATCACGGAGCGGGTTTCCGTCTGGAACAGGCTGCGATGGCCTCTTTCAGTTGGGTCTTGTAGCAGGCAGAGCTCTGGGTCTTTCCGGAGCTCAGGTTGAAGGATTTCTTGGCCGCCTCGGACTTGAGGAAGTCGACGTGGCCGCGGTGGCCGTTCTGGGAGAACCAGGTCGCGGCCGCGATCCGGTTGCGACAGGAGGTGGACCAGCGCAACTGGGCGGTCCAGAACGACTCCTCGAGGATGCCCTCGCTGACGCCGCGGAACTTCAGGAACTGGTAGAGTTCATAGCGGTCGTCGGCGTCGAACTTCTCGTCGTTGAGCGTGGTAAGCAGGAACTTCACGTCCTCGGCCTTGTCCTGCCCGAAATTTTCCTTGATCAAAGTCAGCGTGTTCTGGCGGATCCAGTGGCTGCCCTGGATCAGGTTGCGGTTGATGTAGGTCGGCACCGCCTTGTGCTTTTTCAGCGACGGATCCAGCAGCAGTGCCTTGCTCATGACGTCGATGGACTTGCGGAAGTCCTTCACCCTGGCATAGGAAAGCGCGTGCAGGAACTGCAGCTCGCCGTCCTGCGGGAACCACTCGATCCAGCGGCGCAACTGGATGAACTTCTCCTCGAGGGCCCGCGTGTCGGAAAGGGCGATCATCTCGTCGGAGAAGGTCTTCTTGCCTTCGGTGACGATGACCTTGCGAATCTGCTTCAGTTCACCGACGGCGATCTCGTCTCCAGGGTTGGCCGTGAGCGCGTTCTCGGCCGTCTTCAGGGCCTCCTCGAGTTTTTTCGACTCGAGCAGGATCATCGCGGCCGACTTGGACCCGCCGTTCTTGGCGTCGGGGGCCGAAGCGTCGACTTTGGAGGGTGGCTCGGTCCCATCGTCCGGGCTCACGGACACGGTCTTCTGTGAATCGGCCGAGGTCAGGGAGGTCGCGACGAAGTACAGGATGCCGGCCAGGGCGAAGACCGCGAGCAGCCCGATGACGACCTTGCCGGCCCGGCTGGTGAAGAAGTCGTCCATGCGGGCCCGGATGGGCACGCTCATGGTGTTGCGGTAGTGGTCCATCTCGAGAAGCTTGCCCAGGACCGAGCGCATCTCGAAAGCGTCCTGGGGACGGTCGTCGGGCTTCTTGCTCATGGTTCTAAGGATCAGCGCCTCGAGGGGGGCCGGGATGTCGGGGACATACGAGCGGACGCGCGGAGGCGGCTCGTGGATGTGCTTGCCCAGCAGGTCGATGGGGGAGCTGGCCTCGAAGGGCAGGCGCTGGGTCAGCATCTGGAACAGGATCACGCCCATGGCGTAGAGGTCGGCTTTGTGGGTGACGATCCTGCCCTGGGCCTGCTCGGGAGAAATGTACGATGGGGTGCCGAAGATCATGCCGGCCTGGGTGACCTGCACCCCGCCCTCGCTCTCGGCGAGCTTGGCGATGCCGAAGTCGAGGATCTTGAGGTGCTCCTCGCCGCCGGCGTCGATCTGGAACATGATGTTGTCGGGCTTGAGGTCGCGATGCACGACGCCGGCCTTGTGGGCCTCCTCGAGGGCGGAGAGCATCTGGATGCCCATGCGGCAGACGCGACGCCAGTTCATGGGGCCTTCGTACATGACGTGCGAAAGGGAGCTGCCCTCGACGAACTCCATGACGAGATAGAACGTGGAGTCGGCGGCGCGTCCGAAGTCGAGGACCTGGATGATGTTGGGATGCGACAGGCGGGCGGCGCTCTCGGCTTCGCGGCGGAAGCGCTCGACGATCTCCGGGCGCAGACCCATGGTCGGATGGAGGATCTTCAGGGCCACGTCCTTGCGCATCATGATGTGGGTGGCCTTGTAGACCTGCCCCATGCCGCCCTCGCCGAGCAGGGATCCGACCTTGTACTTACCCTCGAACAGCACGCCCGACAAGGGACCCTCCACGGACATGGTGTTCGAAAATTTCTTGTGCAGGACCGAGGTGGCGACCTCGTTGGAGTCCTGATTCTGGTCGCCGTCGGAGGAAGGTGAGAGTTCTCGCGTGGGCCGATCCCGGTTTTCGGATGGCTCCGCTGCCGGGAACATCGAGCCGGAATCCAGGGTCGGAATCCGGGGAGATGAGGGTCCCCGATCGGAGGGGACGCTGACTGGCGGCGGTGTCACGGGCATGCCCAGGTGGGTGTGGGCATCCACGTCGACGGGGTCGTTTTCGGGGCCGGGAAGCGCGATGCGGTGCATCTGGGGAACCGGCGTGGTGATCTCGATGGGCGTGGCGTCCCCCGATACTTCCGGAAAGGGCCCGGAGATGGGACGACCGGATTCCTGCCGGCCGGATTCCTGCCGTCCCGACTCTTGAACTTCCGGCTCTCCGGAGACGGGAGCGCCGAGATGGTTCAGGTCGTTGGAGGAGGAGGGTGGTTGGTTCATTCCACAGGTTCCGTTCAGGTCCAGGGACGATCCACAAGGATGTTTTCAGGCCCGTAAATCGCAGTCACCAGCGTACGGGGCTGGAAATACTTCCGGGCAACCCTTTTTATATCGTCCGGGGTGACGCTTTCAAGTGCTTTCCGGTAATGCAGGAAAGAATTCCAGCCCAGGCCGTAGAGATCGCCGAAGAAAACGGCCGCCGCGATGGCCGAGCGCCGCTGCATGCCGAGATCGTGCGTCCCCAGCATGAAATTCTTTGTACGTTCGACCTCTTCCTCGGGTGGCGCGTCGCTCCGCAGGCGGGCGAAGTGCTCCAGGAGGCCGTACAGCGCGCGCTGGCTCTGTTCCGGGCGTGTGACCATGTAGGCGACGAAATATCCCGGCGCCAGACCCTCCAGCGAGAAGCAACTGACCTGGTAGGCCAGCCCCTGGCGGTCGCGCAGGTCCATGAACAGGCGTCCGGACTGGCCGTCGAGCAGGCGAGCGGCCACCTCGAGGGCGAACCGATCCGGATGATGGAGGTCCACGCCCGGGAAGCCGGTCACGATGTGATTCTGGGTGATCTTCTTGCGGACATAGGCTGCGCTGCGGGCCGGGAGGGCCGGGGCGGTCAGGTCCGGTGACGGTGACTTGGCCCGTTTGCCCAGGCCTGCGAGCTCGGCGGAGACCTGGTCGAACACCGACTGGGGATCGACGTCTCCGACCACGACGAAGGTGGCTTCGGCGGGGAGATAGTTCTGCTCCCAGTGATCGCGGATTCGTTCGCGGTTCAGCCGGGCCAGCGACTTCAGTTCGCCGGTGATGTTGAGCGCGCAGCAATGGTCATCGCCATAGCGGGCCATCTCGAACAGGTGCATGACCTGCACCGCGTGGGAATCGGCCTCTGCGCGGACGGCTTCACGGGCCAGCTCGCGCTCCTTGCGCACCTCGCGTTCGAAGAACGCCGGGGAGCGCAGGCTGCGGCACAACAGCGACAGCCCCATTTCGCGACCCTCCGAGAGGGTGTCCAGCCGGATCCCGAGGCTGTTTCTTCCGGAGAAGGACTGCAGCACGCCGCCCTTGCTCTCGATCAGTTGGGAGATGGCGTCTCCGGGCAGCGCGTCGGCGCCGCGCGTGAGCAGTCCTGCCGTCAGCGGGCTGATTCCGGAGATCTCGGCGGTCTCCCGGAGGAGTCCACCGATGAATCCCACCCGGGCCGAGACGTAGGGCAGACGCGCATCGGGCATCACCAGCAGCCTGGGACCGCGGGGAATGCGGTACTCGAAGATGGGCTTCTCATCGGTGCCGGTGGAGGCGATCAGGGTGCCGGCGCTCTTCTCGGGCTTGAACAGGCGGGCATAAGCCTTCCGAAGATGGCTCTCGTCGGCCTCAAAGTCCTCGGGCAGCAGCAGCACGGCCGTCATGGGCCGGGTGTTCAGGGTTGCGGCGGCGGCCTCAAGATCGGCCAGGGTGCGTTCGGCCAGCGCGGCGTCGTAGCGTGCGCCGGCTCCGTGGTCTCCGGTGGCGCCCTGGAAGAAGCCCAGCAGACGGGCCATTCCCTGTACCGTCTGCATGGAGGACACCTGCTCGGCTGCGATCGTGGCGCGCGCCTTCTCGAGCTCGGAGGGCATCACGCGGGTCAGGCCGCGCAACTGGTTTGAAATCGCCTCGAACAAACGCTCGGTGTTCTCCGGTGAGAAGATCGAAGAGATCATGAACAGCCCCGGACCTCGTGGCGTGAACGCCGTGGCGTACGCCTCGAGCACGAGGTTGTCGCGGTGCTTGAGCGCGACGGCCAGCCGGGAACTCTCGCCGTCACCGAGCAGGGTCGAGAGAAGATCGTATGTTGGCGTGGTATCAAAATTATAGTCAGGTAATGGCAGACTGCAAAATAAATAAGCCTCGGAGGTGGGTCCCCGCAGGATCTCGAGTTTTCCGCGGGCCGGCAGCGGGGCAATCGGCGGCGCCTCGGCCTTGGTTTTGGCCCGGCGCGGGATCAGGGACTTCAGGGTGGCGTGGACCGTCTCCGGGTCGATGTCTCCGACAACGAAGAAGGTGATGTTGCCGGGAGTGTACCAGCGGGCGTGGAACGCCTGCAGATCGCTGCGGGTGAAGGCCGCGACGCTCTTGTGGGAGCCCAGGATCGGCCGGCCGTAGCCGCCGGCGGGATAACTGACCTCGAAGATGCGGTCCGAGGCCCGGTGGATGGGGCTGTTTTCGCCATGGCGGATCTCCTCGAGGACGACCTCCTTCTCCCGCTCGAGCTCTTCGGCGTCGAACGTGGGGTGAAACAGGGCCTCGGAGATCGCTTTCAGGAACGTCTGCCAGGCACGGGCAGGCCCGGCCGC
>JAHITJ010000018.1 GCA_018817795.1 Myxococcota bacterium
AACGTCAAATCCGATATAAATCGCCATGGGTGGCCTCCTTTTGGATGACTCATATGAGGCATTCTATGACCTCGAGCATCCCTTTAGAATACTGCGAGGCCATCCACTTTCAAACCTCACACACCCATCATGGTATCGGGGATGCTGCGGGAGGCGAAGAACTCCGCGAGCTCGTGCTCGCCCGTGGCGGGGTCCGACGCCGGGGACAGGAAGTCCTCCAGTTCGGCGCGCAGGGCGTCGGCGTCGGGGAAACGGTCTTCGGCACGCTTCTCGAGGCAGCAAAGCACGATCCGCGCCAGGGCCTTTGGGACGCCGGCCGGCGGATGCGGCGTACGGTGCCGGATCTGATCCAGCAGGTCGCCGTCGTCGCCGTCGATGAAGGGGCGCCGGCCCGCGAGGAGGCGGTACAGCAAGACGCCGCAGGACCACAGGTCGCTGCGCGGGTCGGCCGGGTGCCCGTCGAGGCGCTCCGGGCTGAGATAGGACGGGGTGCCCGCGGCCGCGTCGTCCCCAGGCGGATCGGCCACGCCCATGGGCCAGGCCAGTCCCAGGTCCGACAGCAGCAGCCGGCCCCCGCGGGAGATCAGCACGTTGCCGGGCTTGACGTCCCGGTGGACCCAGCCCCGGTCATGCAGACAGGACAGCGCCCGGGTCAGGAAGAACCCCGACCAGGCGGCGATCCGCGGCGGGACGGGCCCTGCCGCGGCCAGACACCCGAGGTCCGCTCCGTCGATGTACTCCAGCACCAGGGCCTCGGGACGGCCCTGTCCGACGACCTCGCACAGCCCCCGCACGTTGGGATGGTCCAGGCTGGCCAGGAGCCGGGCCTCACGCGCGAGCCGGGCAGTAGCCCCGGGGGTGGCCGCCGTGAGGATTTTTACGGCCACGGTGTCCCCGGTGCCGGCGGCCGGGATCGCCTCCCAGACCTCCGACAGCGGCCCTTCGGCCAGGCGCCGCAGCGGTCGCAGGGACGGGGGCAGCACGGGGTGCGGCGGATCGCACGAACTGCAAGGGAACGGCGGAAAAGGGGTGTTCATTGAAGCGGGCGGACGGTGAAGACGGCGCTCAGTACAGGATGTGGAAGTTGATCAGGAGGGTGTGCACCATGGTCTCCTGGACGCGGTAGCGGTGTCCGACCTGATCGATGACGGGACGGTAGGAGGGGTTGGCCTCGTTGGTGTCCAGATCCACGACGCCGGGCGTGTGGTCGGCGTCGGCCAGGCCGTTGTCCTGTCCGGCGTCGGTGTAAGTGATGAAGTGCTCGGTGTGGTGGGACAGGCCGTAGGCGATCTCCATGAAGAAGTGCCGCGAGAAGCGCATGTTCACGCCGATCTTTCCACCAAGGATCGCGTGGTTCTCGACGGTGGTGATGCCGGGAAAATACTGGAGCGAATTGAGCCGGCTGTCCCCGCAGAAGTTGGGATACGCCGGGTTCGTGCCGCAGCCGAAGTTCAGCGTGGGGCTGCCCGCCAGGACCTCGTAGGCCTCGGAGTAGTCCTGCCCCTCGAACACGCCCGTGATCGAGCCCGTGGCGAAGGCGTTGATGCGGAACTTCTTCTCGTTGTCCTGGTACACGTTGAAGTCGCTGCCAAACTCCAGGCCGCCGCGGATCGGGGCCGACGGCGCCTTGGCGCCCCAGTCGCCGGAGAAGTCGTACTTGCCCGCGTACAGGCTGTCGGAGGTGTACGCGAAGGGCAGCGTCGCCCAGACGCGGAAGTAACTGTCGAAGATCGACGACCGCTTGCTCATGGTGGAGGCCAGGGTGATGTCATAAACGCCGCGGCCCACGGCCGAGTTCAACTGCGGACGCTGGGACTGCGGATCGGTGCAGCGCACGCCGCCGGCGCACAGGGGCATGCCGTCGGGGGAGCGCCGGAAGTCCTTCGGATCGCCGATGGGGAGGCCCAGGTCGACGCTGAGGACCCAGTAGGGCTTGGTGTGGTCCTGGAACTGGTTGAACACGGGGACGTTCCAGCGCAGGCCCAGGTGGAGCTGGTCGAGGCCCGAACGCTTGGGACCGGAGTACAGCGTGCGCACGCCGGGCTCGCCGGGTCCGGGCACGTCGGAGAAGTTCATGCCCGCGGCGATCTCCTCGAGGACGGTGCGCGAGTTCAGCGCGTTGACGCCGTCGGGGTTGCACAGCCAGACCTTGCCGTCGGTGCCCACGCCGGTGTGGGCGGCCACGCACTCGGCGTAGCCGTCGTAGTTCGGATAGCGGGCGCCGCCCTGGAACTTGAACACGCTCTGCTGGCTGAGGATCACCGGCAGGTTGAGGAAGAACGCGACGCCCTTGATGCCCGCCTCGGCCCCGACGTTGAACGTGGTGGTGGTGCGGCTCAACTGCAGGTCACGGACCACCTGGAGGTCGCCGTTGCCCTGATACTCCTTGTTGATCGCGGCTGCGTAGTTCTCGTAGCCGAACCCGAAGTTCAGTTTCAGGCCGAACGGGTTTTCCTTGTGCTCCTCCCAGTAGTAGGGGCTGCCGGAAACGTGGTTGATCTCGTGCGCGGCCGCGGGAAACGACAGCAGCACGCAAACTGCGATGAAGAAAAGATGAAAGTGTGTGCGCATGGACTCACTTCCCGGCCGGGAGACGGTCGGACTCTCCAGGCTCCGGATGGCCTGTTTTTACCACAGAAACCGGCCCCGGGGCATCGAAAAAAACAAACTGTACTATTTCCGGTTCCAGACCAGGGTGATTTCCATGTCCGAATCGGCGATCCACCGCTCGCTCTGGTCGGCGAAGCCCTTGCGGCGGGCCAGCAGGCGCACGGGGGCGCCCGAGGTCACCTGGATCGAAAATGGCGTGTTCATGGCCTCATGAGCCAGCTTTTCGTCGACGAACACATCGACCGAACTGACACCGTCGCGGGAGTTCACCGTGATCCGGTGCTGCCTGACCACCGGTGCGGTCCGCATCGGCGGCGGCATGGGACGCTCCATCGGCGGCGGCGTCGCGGCCGCGGTGGCGGGCTCGGGTCGCGGCGGCGCCAGCAGCGTGCGGGCGCGCTCCCAGATCAGGAACAGGGCCGCCCCGGCGGCGGCGAACAGCAGCAGCATCACCAGCCAGAAGCCCAGCCCTGACTTCGCCTTGGGGGGCACGTAGGTGGTCTCGGGCAGCAGGTTCTGCCCCGTGGACCCGGACTTGGCCAGCTCGGCCGTCTGCAGCAGGGCAGCCACCAGATCCGGGTCGAGCAGGGCAGCGGCCCCCTCGAAGTCCTGGTAGAACGCCATGGCGGACTGGTACCGCTTCTTCGGGCTCTTCTCGAGGGCCTTGTGCACCACCTCGCAGACCCGCGGCGACAGCCCCTTGGTGATCTTGGCCAGCGACTTGGGCAGCTCGGTGACCTGCTTGAACAGCACCTCGCGCGGGTTGTCCCCGTCGATGGGGAAGCGGCCCGAGATCATGCGGTAGACGATCACGCCCAGGGAGTAGACGTCGGAGGCCGGGCCGATCTCTTCGTTCGAGCCGGAGGCCTGCTCCGGGGACATGTACAGCGGCGTCCCCAGGATGACGCCCGCGGAGGTCTTGTGCACGCCGGCCAGGGCCGAGTCGGCGAGCTTGGCGATGCCGAAGTCGAGAATCTTGACGTTCTGGCCGCCCTCCTCGTCGAGGACCACGATGATGTTGTCTGGCTTGAGGTCGCGGTGGATGACGCCGCGCTTGTGGGCGGCCTCGAGCCCCAGTGCGATCTGGTGCAGGATCGAGAGGGTGTCTCGGATCGGGAACGGCGCCTTCTCTTCAATCAGTTCAGTCAAATCTTGACCGTTCAGAAACTCCATGACGATATAATGACGACCGTCGGGGAGCTGGCCGAAGTCGAACACCTGCACGATGTTCGGGTGGTTGATCATGTTCACGGCGCGGGCTTCGGCGTTGAACCGCTGGACGATCTCCTTGTTCTGGGCCATCTCCGCGTCGAGCACCTTGATGGCCACGGCCTTGTCGATGCCCGGATGCCGCCCGAAGTACACGTCGCCGAAGGCGCCCGAGCCGATGAGGCGCAGCACCTGGTAGTTCCCGACGAACTGTCCCTCGAGGGATGGATTGCTCAAACCGTCGCGTTCGGTCATGGTCTCTCCCCGGCGTCAGGCCGGTGCTCTTTCTCCATACAAACAGATCGGTCAAACCGGCAGGGAATTAAAGGGAAATCCCTCAGTCGTGATTGATTTTTTCCAGCAACCACGCCATATTTTCGCCGAGCACCCGCATCGTCCCCATGCCTTCGGCGTCATTCTCCACCTCTCCGGGCAGCCGGCCCAGGCCGATGTTCCAGTAGTTGGAGCCGGCCACGATCATCTGGCCGATCAGGAAGAAGTGGTTGAGGGTGTCGAAGGCGTGGATCGCTCCGCCGCGGCGCACGGCCACGACGCCCGCGGCGACCTTGCGACGGAGCAGATCCCCGTTGACGCGGGTGACCATGCCCGCGCGGTGGATCAGGGCCAGCATCTCGGAGGACACGTCGGCGAAATAGACAGGGCTGCCCAGCACGATGCCGTCGGCGGCGAACATCTTCGGCAGCAGCGTGTTGAGGGCGTCGCCGGTGATCGCGCAGAGGTTGTTTTTGCTCTTCCCGCACGCGCCGCAGCCGTGGCAACCCTGGATCGGGGTGTCCGCCAGCTGGACCAACTCGGTGGTGATGCCGGCCGCCTGCAGCGGAACCGCGACCTCGGCGAGCAGGCGGGCCGTGTTTCCGTTTCGTTTGGGACTTCCGTTGATCATCAGGACATGCATGAAAAGGACCTCCTTGTCGGCGCGGGAGCATAGCACCTGGACGCCCTGAAATCCAGCAGGCGCATTTTCCCGGCAACTTCGGATCTGGCAGGGCGATAATAGGGGGGTGCAGGAGAGTGCCCATGCCCGGCCGAACCGACGACAAGACCGCCCCGCTGTCCCGTGATCCATCCCTGCGTCCGCCCGAGGATCTCTGCCTGTGGGATCCGCTGGCCGACGCGTTCTTTCCGCTGGATCGCCGGCCCAGGTTGCTCGGCAAGGATCCGGCCTGCGAGGTCCGGCTGACCCATGGGACCGTGTCGCGGCGCCACGCCCGCGTCGAATGGACCCCCGAAGGCCATGTGCTTCTGGACCTGGACTCCTCCAACGGCGTGTTCCGGGACGGCCTGCGGGTGGCGCGGACGCCGCTGCGGATCCACGGGACCGTGATGCTGGGCGGCGCGCCGCTGGTGGTCACGCCCTCCCCGCCGCCGGAGACGCTGCGGCGGCGCTTCGGTGAGCGGTTCTTCACACGGTCGGCCAGGTTCTGCCGGTTGCTGCAACTGGCCGAAAAGGTGGCCTCGGGGACACAGCCGGTGCTCGTCGCGGGCGAGACCGGCACGGGCAAGGAGTGGCTCGCGCGCTTTCTGCACGAACGCTCGCCCAGGGCTGCTGCGCCGCTGGTGGCGGTCAACTGCGGCGCCCTGGCGCGGGACCTGCTCGAGAGCGAACTGTTCGGGCACACCCGCGGGGCCTTCACCGGCGCCGACGGGCCCCGGGCCGGGTTGATCTCGCGGGCCGCGGGAGGCACGCTGTTCCTTGACGAGATCGGCGAGCTGCGCCCGGATCACCAGGCCGCGCTGCTGCGCTTCCTGGAGAACCGCACCTACCGGCCGGTGGGCTCGGATCGAGAACTGACCTCGGACGCCCGGATCGTGGCGGCCACGCATGCGGATCTGGCAGGACGCGCCGCCTCCGGGCTTTTCAGGGAGGACCTGCTGTACCGGCTCATGGACATCCGGCTGGAGCTGCCGCCGCTGCGAGAGCGGAAGGCCGACCTCCCCCTGCTCGCGGAGGCCTTCGATGCGCCGGAGCTCCCCGACTGGGCGCTGGCGCGCCTGCTCGGGCACGACTGGCCGGGCAACCTGCGCCAACTGCGCCACGTCTTCAACCAGATCCGGCTGTTCGGTCCGGAGATCGCCCTGGCCGACCTGCGCCCCCGTCCTGAGACCACGTTGCCCGAAGCCGTGTCGGGACCCAGGCAGCTCAAGGACCTGGAAAAGGAGATGATCCTGTCGGCTTTGGCGCGGCAGGGCAACAACACCAGCGCGGCGGCCCGCAGCCTCGAGCTGCCCCGCTCCACCCTGGTCAACCGCATGAAATCGATGGGCATCGGCTGAGCCCGGCCCCGCGGGGAAATGACATCGCTGATCATGTCCACGGATACCGTCTGAAACCCTTGCAGCGTGGGGGAAATGGACTTTGGGTCATTTCTTTCTTTTGATGTTTTCCCCGGGTTGCGGAGCAACCCGTCTATCCTCGGTCAACCCGCGTCGCGGGTAAAATGGAATCGGATGCTGGAGGGATCAGCGGACCTGACCAACTTTGTCAAGAATCACTCGGTGTCGTCGAGCTCCGGATCCAGGCGCAGCAGGACCTTGCCCTCGGAGCGGTTGCGGATCGCCAGGCTGATGGCCTCGCGGACGTGGGCCAGGGGGACCTTCGCCTGCACGGGCGAATCGAAGATCTCGGGCTTCATCTGGATGGTCACCGCGCGGCGCATGCGCTCGATCAGCGAGCGTCCGGCCCACCAGCGCTGCAGCCAGAAGCCCGTGACGCCGACGTCGCGGAAGATGATCGGGAAACCCGGGAGAGGGGCGCTCTCGCGGGCGAGAAGCCCGTAGATGACGACCCGGCCGGGCTCCTCCAGATGCGACAGCAGCTGGCCCACGAGGGGACCGCCGGTGGCATCCAGCGCGCTGTGGATCTGGTACCGGCGGCACAGGATGCGCAGTTGGGCGGGGAACTCCGGCGCCGCGGCGTTGAAGATCTCGGAGTGGCCCGACTTCTTGAGGGCCTCCCGCTGGGCCTCGCGGTGCACGCAGCCGATCATGTGCAGCCCGTTGTGCTGTCCCCAGGCCAGGATCATGCGGCCCAGCGCGCCCGAAGCGACCGTGACGAGGACGCTCCGGTGGGCGTGAAGCTCGGGCTCGAGCAGGCCGATGGCGGTGAGGGGGTTGATCAGCAGGGTGGCGCCCCGCGCCAGCGAGACGCCCGAGGTCAGCGGCACGCAGTGGGACGCGGGAACGACGAGATAGGGGGCCCAGGTGCCCTGGGCGGTGGAGAAGGCCAGGACGGCCACGCGCCGGCCGACCAGCGCACGCCCGGCGAGCCCGCCGCCGGACTTGATCACGGTGCCGG
>JAHITJ010000145.1 GCA_018817795.1 Myxococcota bacterium
AAGCCTGTGAAGTGCCGCTTCAGGGCCTCCTGGTACGCCGGCTCAAGGAAGCTTGCGTGCGTGTCCGAGATGACCCCGCAGGCAAAGGGACAGGGCAGCTTCAGGGTCTTGGTTTGCCACGTCGGATTCATGGTTCGGGATTCGTTCAGGATCCCTTGAGGCGGGACAGGATGTTCTGGAACATGGTGCTGGTGCGCTCCAGATCCTGCAGCGCTGCGGACACGTCCGTCGTCGGCGAACCGGAAGTGGAGAGCAGCCTTTTGGCGTTGTCGAGGTTGGTCCTCGCGCGCTTGAGCGCCTCGGGACCATAGGAGGTGTGGGCGATCAGGCGCTCGACATCGGGCAGCAGACGCGTGACGTCGGCCACCAGTTCATGGAGCTTGGTATGTGGCGTGGCGCGAGCAGCGTTCATCCGCATGGCGCCTTCCTCGATCGCCGCACCCACGCTCATCGGGATCGTGGGTGTGATGCGTTTGGGCCGCTCGGGCGTGTCACGCACCAGCGGATGCGGCTCGCCGGAACCGTCACCGGGAAGCAGCGGAGACGAGCTCGGCGGCGAAAAGCGACCTGTGGAGGCCTGGTTGACGCGGTCGGGACGCAACTGACGCGTGTCCATCCCCATGAAGTGCGGTGAAAGCGGCGCTGCGGGCTCGAATCCGGCCGAAGGCGTCGGCGACGAGGACACAGGAGGTGCCATCACGGGTGAGGGGTTGAAGGTTGAGGCCGAAGGCATGGGCTGCGGCTGTGGAGAAGGAACCTGGGCCTGGGCGGCCGCGCCGGGTGAGTTCTTGGCCACCAGACCGCGAAGCTCCTCTTCGCTGAGCTTGCTCTGCGCAGCGATGGTGATCGCCTGTTCCTTGCCGGTCCCGAGATCCCGGGCGGTGACCTTCATGATGCCGTTGGCATCTACCTCGAAATCCACCTCTATGTCCACTTCGCTCTTCTTGGCCCGACGCAGACCGGTGAGCGTGAACTCGCCGAGCTTGTCGTTGAGGTCCGCCTCTTCGTGCTCGCCCTGCAGCACGATGATCGTGACGGCCTCCTGATTGTCGCGCACGGTGGTGAAGATGTGCCGGTGCGAGGTGGGAATCGTGGTGTTGTTCTCGATCAACTTGTAGAGAGTGCGGTCCGCCATCTTGATGCCAAGGCTGTGGCTGGTCACGTCCAGCAGCAGCAACTCGGTCTCGGTCTCGGACGTGTTCAGCAGCGCGTTGCCCTGGATGGCCGCACCGATGGCGACGACCTCGTCGGGGTGCACACCCTTGCTGGGCTCCTTGCCGAAGAACTCTTGGACGCGGCGTTGAACGATCGGCATGCGCGTCATGCCCCCGACCAGGATGACCGTGTCGATGGAGGCTAGATCGATGCCGCCCTTCTTCAGGCTCTCGTCGCAGATGCGGATGGTGCGCTCGACCAGATCACCGGTCAACTGCTCCAGTTTCTCGCGGGTGAGCACCGTCTGCAGATGGAAGGGATCGGACTTGCCCGTGGAGGTGATGAACGGCAGGCTGATCTCCGTCTCCTGCAGGCCCGAGAGATCACACTTGGACTTCTCGGAGACGTCCTTGAGCCGTTGCAGGGCCATCTTGTCCTTGCGAAGATCGATGTGATATTCCTTGGCAAAGTTGAACACCAGCCAATCCATGATGCGACGGTCGAAGTCCTCACCGCCGAGCAGGGAGTCGCCCGCGGTGGTGATGACCTCGAAGACTCCGTTGCCGATGTCGAGCACTGAGATGTCGAACGTGCCGCCCCCGAGATCGAAGATCGCTACACGACGCTCCAGGTCCTTGCCGTAGCCGTAGGCCAGCGCCGCTGCGGTGGGTTCGTTGATGATGCGGATGACGTCCAGGCCGGCGATCTTGCCGGCGTCACGGGTGGCCTGCCGCTGGGAGTCGCCGAAATACGCGGGGACGGTGACGACGGCCTTGGTGACCTCGGCGTTGAGGTACTCCTCGGCGACCGCCTTCATTTCCTGCAGGACGAACGCCGACAACTCGGAGATGCTGTAGGTCGTGTCCCGCAACACGATGCGGATGTCCTTGTTCGGACCCGAAACGATCTTGTACGGCAGCGTGGTCAGCAGGTTGGCCACCTCAGGGCTGTCGAAGGCCCTGCCGATCAGGCGCTTGAACGCGAAGGCCGTGTTGGCCGCGTTCGTGATGGCCTGCCGCTTGGCCATATGACCCACGAGCCGACGGCCGGTCTCGGCGATGGCCACGATCGAGGGTGTTGTATCGTAGCTACCCCGGTTGGGGATCACCTTTGCGTTGCCGTCTTCGACGATGGCGACGCAGGAATTGGTCGTACCCAAATCAATGCCGATCACACGTTCCGTCATCGGGTTCTCCTATGAAAAATAGCGAGCATGTATGCTAAACGCAGATAATGCAATCGCCTGAAAAGGCCATATTCAAGCAAAAATCACATAAAAGTCAATGTCTATTTGCTTTAAAGAGCGCGCGCGAAATTATGGAGGGCCGGAAATGCTACAATTTTTGCGCTTCGCGCATCATGCGCTGGGCTTCGGGAAGGGACGGGTATTTTTCCAGCAGTTCCTTGAGCGTGCTCTGGGCACGCAATCCCATGCCCGCATTGATGTACACCTGAGCCAGCAGCAAGGTGGCTTCGGGCTTGCCCGAGGCCTGCACCACACGCTGCGCGTATTCGCGGGCCCTGGAGTGATTATGGATGCGAGAAAAACAATTGGCCGCGCCCGTCAGGATCTCCGGCGTGGGCGAGAGCTCGGCAGCCATGGACCATAGCTCCGAGGCACGCTGCAGGTCGCGCATCTCTTCTTCCATGCGTGCCCGGGCTGCATACGACGCGCCCATGGTCTCACGGTTCTTTCCATCAGCCTCCTGGTACAGGGCCGCTGCCTCCTCATGGCGCGGATCCAGCGACAACACCGTCTTCAGATGCGAAGCCGCGTTGCTATAATTCTTGGCCTCCAGCGCACGCTTTCCCTCGGCCAGGTGAACCAGCACACGCTGGGCGCGTTCCTGGGCAGCGCGATGCATCGGATCCATACGCGCCGGAGCGGACCTGTAGCCACCCACCGGAGGCAGAATCAATTCATCTGGACCATCATCGCTATCGTCGGAATCCCCCGACACGATGGAATTCGAGTTCGCGCGGGAAAGCACGTTCGCGATCTGGTTGCGAAGGCCTATCCGGCGATGCGGACGACGCGGAGGCGCCTGGTCACTGTGGCTCTCGGGCGCTTCCTCAAGGATCGAATCCGTGGGGCCAGGATTGGATTTTTCGAGTCCGGGCTGCGAGTTCGCATCGCTGCCGTCCCCGAACGCCTCGGGATAGACGGTGGCCAGCCTCTGGCGGTTCTCTTCGGTGGAGACCAACTCCAGACTCTCGGAGATGACCCGGAAGATCTTCTCCATCATCGGCTTGAAGGACCCGAGGTTCTTGCCGTAGTACCGGTCGGGATGAAACCGCATGGAGAGGCGCTGGTAGGACCGCTTGACGTCCCGGTCGGTCGCGTCGCCCGGGATGCCGAACAACTGGAACGGCGTCAGGCGCGTCAGGCTGTGGAACAGCAGCAGGACTTCTTCCTTGCGGCGGGGCTCTAGGTCCACGTTCTCCGACAGGACCGACGTGTCGATCTCGCTGAGCTGCCGCAGCAGTCGGTGATCGACGAGGGTCGTCTCCACCCCTTTCGCTTCGGATTCCAGAGGCGCAGACGCGGCCTTGATCGGAGCCGTCGGGGGCCTGGGAGAATCGGACGCCGGCTGCGGTCGTTCCGGGCGCGGGAAGGCGATGATGCCGATGCCGGCGAGCTTCTCGAGCACAGCAACCAACTGATCATGCGTACGTGCACAAAACCCGGCAAGCTCCCGAACCGTATTTTTCCCGTTAATATGGGAGAGCAGGAGAAGCTCGATCGGATCCGACGGAAATCCCTTCCATTCCTTTTGGGGATTCAGCGTTGGTTTATCCTCGGGCTTGAAACGCATCATTCGGAACTCCAGGCTCGAAACAGGTCATTGATGTAAAAATCTATCAGAATCCGCCTCCCGGGAAAAGCTGTTTTTTTGAAAAATCAAGAAATGCAGAATGGGCTGTATCGTACAAAAGAGCATTGACCATTCTTTTATCCGGGTCGGCTTGTCGTGGCGAAACCGTGGCACGCACGACCATGGGTCCGGTTGAGAAGGCCCCGTGTCCAACCTGGCCTTCCGCGGTCAGCCGGGAGCGGCCGGGAAGCACCAGCAGCGGTCGATGGGCCGCCATGCAGAGGGTGGCGATCTCTCCGACGATCTTGCCGTTGAACGAGGTGTCATCGAGACACCCTTCTCCGGTGACGACCAGATCGACGTTGGCCATTCGCCGTACAAACTCCAGCACCGTCAACATATATCTTGATCCTGAAACGCAAGGGGCGCCGCACAGGATTGAAAACAACGCACCAAGCCCTCCGGCGGCGCCCAGGCCCGGCCCGTCGGTGAACGGGCGACCGGCCGCCATGGACGCGGCTGCCATGAGATGTTCCAGCGCGGCCTCGTATTGCAGGAACCGCTCCGGGGCCACGCCCTTCTGGGGCCCGAACACCGGCACCGCCCCGGTGGAACCCAGCAGCGGCGACTGTGTGTCACACAGGAATACCGGCGGCACCAGGAACGGATTGTCGAAGGAGACGCGCAGACCTTTTGGCAGGTCCGGAAGCCCGACGGGTTGAACCGTTCCAACAGGATTAACCGTTCCGACGGGACCCGACAGAACCATCCCCAGCGCCATCGCCGCTCCCAGGCCACCGTCGACGGTCCCGGTGCCGCCCAGCGCGATACGGACACGGGCTTCGGGGTTCCCCGCCAGCACGGCCTTCAGGGTCAATCCCAGGCCCGTGGAGAGGGATCGACCGGGGTCACGCATTTCGGGCAACGGCAATCCGCAGGTGTGCGCGGCCTCGACGAGCACCTCTGCGGTGACCGGGTCGGTCGCGACCGGACAGTCCAGCGGGGTGCCGAACACGTCACAGGCCGGCACCCTGGTGACTGTGGCGTTCCGCGCCCGCGCCCAGGCGGCGAGCGTCCCCTCCCCTCCGTCGGCCACAGGACACTCGTCGATCTCCGCCTGCGGAAACACCGCGCGGGCGGCGGCGGCGATCACACCGGCGGCCGTGGCCGCGTCGAGGGTCAGTTTGTAGGAGTCGGGAGCGACAAGGATGCGCATGAGCCTGAATCCGCGGACTTCAGTCGGTCTCGACGATCAGCAGGGCCAGCAGCAGGACCACGCGGTCCAGCAGGGAGAACTCGGGGCCGGAGAGGATGCATAGCTTCGAGAACAGGGTGAGCGAGTGCAGCGCCTCGACGCCGGTGGGCATCGAACTGGAGTGACCGAACCGGCCACGGCTGAGCACGGGCAGAAACGACAGCCCTGCGACCCGCTGCACGAAGGAGTCGGCGCCGGAGGCGCGCAGGGCCGCCTCGGGACCGGAGATGCCGGGTTCCTCCCGCTTGATGCGGCGAAGGCTCACCACCGTGCGTTCGGCGATCTCGCGCCGCTGGTCGCGGGAAAACTGGAGGATGTCGGCCAGATCGTGGAACGCGTTGATCTCCTCCTCGTGTGTCTCCTGATCGACCATGGCGACGACCCACGCAAACGAGAGCAGCTGCTCGGCGCGCTCGCGGTGGTGGGTGATCTGCTGCAGATCCGCCACGATCGTGGCGCGCGGAACCGGCTGGGTGCAGATCTCGATGATGCGGTTGCGGAAGGGCCGCAGCACGTTGAGCCGCGAGAACACGGCGTCGTAGACCTCGAGCTCCTCGGAGGACAACTTCCCGTCGGCCCACCCCATCAAGTGTAACACCTGCAGCAGCGGCTGGATCTCGCGCAGGATCCGCTCCCCCAGCGCCAGATCCAGGGCCAGGGACCAGTCCTCGAGCGCATCGGGCTGGGGCTTCACCTGCAGGATCCGCGACAGCCTGTGGAAGAAGAAGGTCTCCAGCTCCGGTATCAGCAGCGGCTCGGTGGAGAACATGGATCCCAGCGAGGAGATGATGGTCTCCTCGAGGATGGAGTTGGAGGAGCTCTCGAGCGGAAAGACTTCCGATGGTGCCATCAATTTGGCCAGGAACAGCAGTTCCTGGCGGGGCATCTTGGATACCTTGAATAAACGCATCTCGCCTCCGATGGAATCAATGTAGCCAAAAACGATCGCGTTTGCACGAACGAATTCAGGTCACCAGGTTACGGCGGGATCCGGATCCCATGAGAAGCCCGGGTTGGCCTCGAGAAATGCAATGAAACCGCGGTAATAGTCGACCGAGCGCTCCTTCACGGGACAGCCCGAATAAGTCTCCAGGGCAGCACGGGCCTGCCCCAGTTTGCGTGACAGAAGCAGCGCCAGGAAGTGCCGCGCACGGGCCTCGCAGAGGAAGTTCACATCGGGCAGCCGGGGGAAATCCAGCGTGGCATAGCGCATCGCAGCCTGCCCCCACAGGCCGGCGTTCAGATCCGAGCCGGCGATCAGGTAGGAGAGCAGGGGACTTCGCTCGGCCAGCGGCAGGAACGTCCCCCGCCAGAACCAGTAGGGCAGCGGCCCCGTGAAGATGGTCTGCAGAATCGGCCACGCCCCGCGCGGCATGGCCATCAACTCCCGGATCAACTTGATTTCCCGCTGCACGCCCGGCGGGGAGAGGACCGCACCGGCGGCATCCAGGTGCTCGAGGGCCCGCGGGACGTCTCCGGCGATCCAGGCGGCCTCGGCCTTCACCTGATGCGCCCGGACCTGCAGATGCGTGGCCTCCCCCGACAACTGGAGCACCCGATCCGCTGCGGTCTGCGCGGCGGCAGGTCCCAGGATCTGCCGCGCCGCCCACAACTGGAGCATCCAGGACTCCAGGCTGTCGGGATCCATTTTCAACGCCTGCTCCAGCTCCTGCTTCGCGCCTTCGACGTCGCCGGCACGGACGCACTGGACCGCGCGCTGACGCGAACGGGCCACGGAATGGACGCACCTCTGCAGGTGCACGGGCGGACGCGAAAAGCGCTCCTTGGCCATGGCCCGCTGATGCTCCGGCACCGGCACGGTCTTCAGGAACTCCCTGTACTCCCGCTCGACGACGGCGATATTGGGCAGCACCCGCGAGATCGGCCCGCCGCCGGCATACAACCTGCGAACCGGCTCCGGCCCCCGGGTCTCCACGAGGTAACGGAGGAACGAACCGGCCTGCACATACGCCCGGGATGAGGACACCCCGTAGAACTTCAGCGAGAACAGGACCTCAAGGGGAACGAAACCGTTCATCTCCATGAGCAGGCGCGCCTGGGCGTGCAGGTCCTCGTCCTCCTGGAGCCCGTCCGCGGCCACGGCCACGCCCTCAATCAAGCCGGGATCGGGCAGGTACACCGGCAGCGGACCGATGAAGAAGGACTTCGACCAACCCACGCCGAACCGGGAATCTCCCCAGCCGGCCGCGTAGACGTGTGCCAGCTCGTGCTTCAGGCTCGGGTGCGGAAACCCGTTGTCCGTGATGAACACTGACTTCAGCCAGGGTTTGGCCACCTCCACGTCGCGCGTGCCGAACAGAAACCGTTTCTCATCGCCGCTGGTGAAGAAAAAGACGGTCGTGCGCACGGACGGGCCTCGTCCAAAGAATTTTACCAGTTCCGTGTGGTGCCACTCCGCTTCGGCTGCCAGCATCCGGATGCGGTTCTCCTCGTCCTCCTGGGAATACACGAAGCGGAAGTGCTCGGTGACCATTTCATGGCCCATGCGATCGATCAGGGCTGCGCGGGGGAAGCGGATTCCGAACGTCGGGGAAAACACGTACAGGGCCAGGGCCAGCGCCCCCAGGCCCACCGTCAGCACAACCCCGGCGCGACGCGGCAACATCTCAGCGCGCCAAGCCAGGAAGGCCACAGGCGTCAGCGCGAAGGCCAGGTGCTGCGCCCGGGCCGCAAAGAAGGCTGGCTGGATTTCAATCAAGCGATCATAAATGGCGCCCGAGAAGAACCCGAAGAACGGATCGAACATGAAGACGGGGGGTTCCATCAGCAACCGGACCAGCGCCCAGACCAGCGAGATCCAGGGGATCAACGCGGCCACCGCGACCATGCCCCGCGTGGGCCGCAGCTGCGCCAGCGACAGGAACAGGGAGACCGTGAACACCCCCGTGAGCACGGGGTACATGAACCAGAAGGCGAGCCCGGTGGACAGCCCGAAGGGACAGTTCATCGCGGAATTGACGAACAGCATGAGAAACATCGGCGCCTGCAGCACCATCGCAAGCAGGAGCATCTGCGGAAAAAAGAGCAGAGGTGCTTTCCCCAGCCGACGTGCCAGCACCACCACCGTGGGCGCCAGCAGGAAGCCGTGCACGGCCGCACCCAGCAGGCTGCTCTCGTAATCCAGCAGGTGCGTCAGCGGGAGCGAAACGAAGGTGATTCCGGCCACCAGATGAAGCAGGATGACCAGGTACAACCAAACACTGCCACGGATGTGCCGAAGAAAAAAAATGGTTGACGGAGAGAACTGAAAAAACGCGGCCAGGAGAACCCCCTCGCAAACCCGATCACTTGAAAAACGACCGGAGACAGGGGAATCTACGTCAATTCGACTCCCGTTTTCAATGGTTTTGCCGGTCGTTCACTATAGTATTGAGTTTTTTCCTCTAACCTGTCTATATTGTTTGCCACGCGAAGGTCCGGGGAAAGCCGGAAACGCAGACCCAACCTTCCCGTGGAGGATATAGCATCTTGGTTTCACAGACCATCTGGATTGTCGACACGCAGAACCGGAGCCAGTCCCTGGCCGAATCGATCACCTCCCCACAGGTGGAAGTCATATCCCTGCAGGCGACCAATCAACTTGCCCAGTCCATCTCCAGCCGCTCCAACGGAGCCGTGATCGCCAACATCCACGAAAACGAGGACTTCGAGACCCTCGAACACCTTTCCAAGATTTCCCTCACCTTCCCGGAGATTCCGCTGGTGCTGCTGCTACCCGAGCCGCTGCATGCCTCCATCGACTGGGGCCCGCGCGTCTTCAATCTGATCAAGCCGGTCTCCCCCGAGTCCATCCTGAAGCGGCTGTCCTTCCTCGACGAGCACAGTTATCCGACCCGCGGCATCCTCCAGCGCGGTTACCTGCTGGCCCTGCTGGACCACTGCCTGCTGCAGAAGAAGCATGTCCGGATCATGATCCGCTATGCCGGGCTCCACACTTCCGAGCTGCTGATCCAGAACGGAAAACTTATATCTTTATACATTGATAATAGTTTAAAGAACGACAAGGTCCTGTTCCCGTTCGCCCTCGACGGCGCGGAATTCGCCATGGAGCACCTCGAAGAGCCCGTCGATCCGGCCGGCACCGAACCACGGTTTTCCATCGGCGAGGATGAGTACCGCCGGTTCCGCCTGGAGCTTCACCCGTTCCTGTCGCTGATGCAGCAGTTCCCGCCCATGTCCGACATCCTCAAGATCGACGACATCCGGCTGATGAAGGTCCTCAACAGCCTGCCCGAGCAGGTGCACTCGGTCATCCGGCACTTCAACGGCAAGAACGACCTGTTCCAGATCTTCCTCGAGAGCGACCTGCGCCCCCTGGAGACAGCCCAGCGAATCGGCTACCTGTACTTTTCGGACGTGTTCCAGACCAGTCATGCCGCCGTCTCCTCGATGTTCTCCGACAACCCCGCCGGACAGGGGACAGTGGGCGCCCCCATGCGGGATCGCTCCTCCAGCGAGCTGGCCGGCTGGCTGCTCAACCCGGTGGCCGCGGCCCGTGAGCTCGAGGAAAAGATCAAGAAGAACCTCAAGTCGCGCAAATCCGGCGACGGACAGTTCCGGCCCCATCGCAAGACCCAGCCCGGACTGGGCGGGCTGCTGCGTCCGGTCCTCGAGGAGGACTCCGAGGACGATGCCTCCAAGTCCAACTGGGGCGGCGTCAACGTCCGCCTGCTGCGCGAGAGCCAGCAGATGCTTCTGAAAATGTCCGACACCGATGAGCCCTCGGTGCCCGGCCTGACCGAGCACACCATCGAGTTTGGTGACGACGTCGTCGACGAGAACGCCGAAGCGTCCGGAGTCATCGACATCGCCGCGGTCGAAAATCCCGTCATTGGCAGTCCCGGCAGCCCCAAAATTATCCTCGACAGCGCGCCTACGCTCTCGGGTGAGTCCGTGATCCCGCCCCAACAGTCACCTGCGGAGGCCTTCCATGACGAGCCGACCATGCCTCTGGAGCAGTTTGAAGAGGGCACCATCGTGGAAGGCGACAGTGGGCCTGGGCAGACCGGCCCCTCCGGCGACGGCGTCTCCCAGGACAGCCTGCTCGAGCTGCTGTCGCTGCGCTCTGAGGATCATTCAGGCGGCATCCCGCTTCGGGAGGAGGGTTCCGGCCGCCACCAGACGAGGGAGCTGCCGGCCGCCATGTTGCCGGACTCGGCGCAGCCGGTCGACAACGACAAGACCCCCGAGCCGGGTCTGAACAAAACCCCTGTGCCCAACTTCGAGGAAGAACCCAACAGTGCCCGCACGCCGCTTCCCAGCATCTCCCACGAGGATCAGACACCGCTGCCCGAGGGAGGCCAGCCGCTGCTGGCGGCACAGGTAGACGCGGAACCTGCCGCACTGGTTCGAGACCGGAGACCCGCGAAGGAACCTGTCCAGACCTTCCAGCATCCGGTCACCGCCGGTTCCTCCAAATGGAAATACTTCATCGTGGTCGCCATCATCGCCGGCGCCGGCATCTGGTATGTGTTCCGCTCCCGCTACGAAGGCGAGATGACCGCCCCTGCGGCCCCCGCGACGAACAACACCCAGACAGACAACGCGCCGGCAAACAACCACGTCGTGAACGACATGACCGGCCCCGCGATGGAACCCGTGATGGCCATGGAGACTCCTATGGCCGACATGCCCCCGGAGAACCCGACCACCGATGCGAGCCCCG
>JAHITJ010000146.1 GCA_018817795.1 Myxococcota bacterium
CTGACCCACAAGTTCGAGGTGGGCGGCCACGAAGGATACGTCACGGTCGGTTACTACAACGACGGGACCCCGGGCGAGGTGTTCATCGCGATGGCCAAGGAGGGCTCGACCATCTCCGGCCTGATGGATGCGTTCGCGATCAGCATCAGCGTGGCGTTGCAGCACGGCGTGCCCCTGCAGTTGTTCTGCGAGAAGTTCATGCACACCCGCTTCGAGCCGTCGGGCATCACCTCCAACGCCTCGATACCGATGGCCTCGTCGCTGCTGGATTACCTGTTCAGGTGGCTGTCGATCCACCATCCCCACGGTGTCAACGAGCGCATACGCCAGTTGTTCACCGGCGAGATGCCGTCCCGTGAGCCGGCGACCCCGCCGGTGGTCGCCCCGGGATCAGGAACGGAGCCCACCGACGGATATGTCGTGTCATCCGACGCGCCCGTATGTTCGGACTGCGGTTTCGTCATGGTGCGCAACGGCGCCTGCTACAAGTGCGTCAACTGTGGAGCTACGTCGGGTTGCAGCTAGACCGCTCCCTCTTCCCCCCCGTCTTTTCAACGCCGGCCGACGCTGGTCGGGAACTGGCGCCGGACACGGCCGTGATCGGCAACTTCGACGGCGTGCACATCGGTCATCGCAAGTTGTTCTCGTTCGCCAAAAGCATCGGAAGACGTGTCGTCGCGGTCACCTTCACCCCGCACCCGGCCGCCTTCTTCCACAAGTTCGACTACCGGCCGCTGGCCCCCGAGGCATGGAAGCTGGTCCACCTGTTCGAGGCCGGCGCCGACGGGGTGGCGAACCTCCCGTTCTCGGCCGAGTTTGCCCGCATGCCCGCGGAGTCTTTCGCCGCCGCGCTGGTCGGATCCCTGCGTGTCTCCAACGTGGCCGTGGGCGAGGACTTCCACTTCGGCACGGGTCGCGAAGGGGACATCGCCCTGCTGGAAGCCTGCCTGGGCCGCTTCGGCGCCCGGCTGCACGTGCTGCCCCTGGAATCGGTCGACGGGCGTCCGGTGCACAGCCGGACCATCCGCGAGGCCCTGTCCGCGGGTGACCTCGAGACGGCCAATGCCATGCTCGGCGGGCCGTATACGCTCCACGGCGAGGTCGAGCAGGGCTTCGGCTGGGGAAGGAAGCTGGGCTTTCCCACCGCCAACCTTCGCACGGAGCAGTGGATCCCGGCCGACGGCGTGTACGCGGCCACCGCCCGCGTGGGCACCTGTCCCGTGGCCTGCGCCTTCTCGATCGGGCGCCGGGAGACCCTCGGGGACGACCTGCCCCTGGCGCTGGAGGCTCATCTCCTGGACTTCGACGGCGACGTCTACGGGCACCCGATCTCGGTCTGCCTGCACCGCTTCCTGCGTCCGCAGAACCGCTTCGGAACCCACGAGGACCTGATCCGGCAGGTGCGTACCGACGTCGCCCAGGTCGCGACATTCTTCGGAGGATCCCATGGACATCCCTGATTTGATCGCCCAACTGGGCGCCCTGCCCGGGCAGGTGCCCGACGTCGATGAGCGCGAGGTGCGTCACACGAGGTTCGTGCGCTCGACCGTGTTCGACAACCCCCCGATGCTAGATTTGTACAGGGCCCAGGGTCTGCCTGTGGATGCTCTCCGGGGCGGGGACGCCTTTATCATCGAGCCCGAGGACGTCGAGGACGGGCCGCCGGTGCTTTTCGAGATCGGGGTCACGCGCGCGTCCGGGGGCCTGGAGACGGCCGTCACGGGCTTTGAGGTCTGCGTGAACCTGTCCGCCCCGGAGGAACCGCCCGTCGATGGAAGCCTCGAACTGGAGATCGTCCGGCTTCGGTCCGAGGGGGTCGCCACCCATCGCTACACGCTTCCGGCGCCTGCCGGACGGGTGCTCTTCCTGGCCGACCCTGAGATCTTTGGTATGCGCACCACCCTTTTCATGCTGGAGGATGGTTGTCGTCGGCCTCTGGTTTTTGGTCCGAGACTCAATCTATCGCGCGCGAAATAGATGAGACCAGGGTTGACGGAAAGCCTTATTCTATGTTTTAAGGAGCGGACCCGGTGACTGTGCCGGAGATGGATTTTGTGATGAAGAAACTGCAACTTTTCCTGATTCTCCTTGTGTTTACGCTCCCTGGTTGTTCCAAGACGCCGACCCCGCTGAAGTTGAAGCCCAACATGGTGAGTTCGGTGTCCATGCCCTGGGGCCAGGCGCTGTATTACAGCCAGTCCCGCAAGATCACGTGCCTGCTGGTGACCGAAGACTATCTCTGGGCCGGAACGAACCAGGGCCTTCAGCAATGGTCTCTGGAGGGCAACCGCTATCAGGTCATCACCTCTCGTGACGGCCTGCCCGACGACAACGTCAAGGCCCTGACCATCAGCACCTCGGGCTCCGTCTGGGCGGCCACCGGCAAGGGACTGTCCTCGTGGACCAACGGTTCCTGGCAGAACCGGACCCTCCCGGTGGAGGGCGAGCCCACCGCGCTGGCGGCCACCGTCTCCGGCGATGCCGTGTGGGCGGGAACCACAAAGGGCCTGGCTTTCTATGTGTTCGGCCGCTGGGTCGTGTATTCCTCCAAGGCCCACGTCACCGCGCTCAAGCCCAACACCGAGAGCGGCGTCTGGCTGGGCACCAAGGCCAACGGACTGTTCTTCTGCGAGAACGGCACCTGCACCCCGAAGACCTCGCCCCTGCAGGAGATCACCGCCATCGACATGGAGGGAGACGACATCTGGGTCGCCGGCCTGGCCTCGGACAACTCCCCGATGTTCGTGCTCTTCCGCGGCGGGAAGTCCTTCGTCTACGACGCCCCGTCCCGGGTGGGCTGGATCCAGCGCTACGGCGGCAATCCGCTCATGAACTTCGGCTCCACGATCGCCTCGGTTGTGCCGTGCATGGAGCCCGGCAAGAACTCCTTTGTCAACCGCACCCGCAAGGCGCCCTGTCTCGACGCTTTGCCGTTCTCCAAGCCGCTGCCGATGCGTATCACTTCTGTGTACCGCACCGGCGGCAACCTGTGGGTCGGCACCGAGACGCTGGGCGTCACGCGCTACACCGAGAGCGACATGCAGCAGTACACGGCCGACGATCTGGTCAGTTCCAACGTCATGGGCATGTCCCTGGAGTGCGTGCCCGGCACCAAGCGCTGCTTCTTCTCCGCGGGCAAGAACAGTTTCGTCTACGAGCACGGCGCGGGCTTCTCCCCCATTCCGCTGGTGGATCATCCCGGCTGGAGCCTGTCCTATTTCGTGACCAATCCCGACGGCGTGCTCACGGCTGTGGCGCGCAACGGGCAGGGGACCGTCAATTTCTTCGAGCGCAACGGCGACGGCGTATGGAATCCGCGCACCGAGAACCCGGTGACCATGGAGACCAACGACCCCAACGTGCGCATCCGGTTCGCCCACTACACCAAGCCCTACATCGTCTGGGTGGGCATCACGACCTCCTCCTCGCAGTACAACGGCATCCAGATCGTGAACTTCGAGAAGGGCAAGGTCAACCCGCCGCAGAACTACCGCACCCCGAAGAACAAGCCCGCCCAGATTCCCGACTCGGTCAAGACGCTGTACAAGCGCGGCGAGAACCGCTACCTGGCCACCAACGAGGGTCTGGTCACGCTGTTCCGCGGCGACGACAGCAAGAAGATCCTCGAGATCACGAGTTCGACCAGCGGTCTCCCCACCGACATCGTCGAGGACGTGCTCGTCGAGCCCTCCGGCCAGGTCTGGCTGGCCACTGACATGGGCGTCTGCATCCGCAAGTTCGAGAACACACGCTGGCTGTGCGGCACGGAGGGCCCCATGCCCGACGCCGGGCACACCTATACCCTGGCGCGCGATCCGCAGACGGGGACGATCTATGCGGCCGCCGGCACGGCCCTGTACCGCTTCCGCGACGGCCGCACCGAGACCCTCGATGCGGAGAAATTCCTGCACAATCCCAAGGTCCTGGACATGAAGATCGATCTCAACGGCATGCTCTGGGTCCTTCATCCGGAGGCGCTGTCGCTGGTCAATCTCAGTTCCAGATAGGTTTCAGCACATGGCCGATCTCTTCGAACTTCTCGTCAAGGGGGGCATCATCATGGTGCCCATCGGCCTGGCCTCCGTTTTGGGACTGGCGGTGGTGCTTGAGCGGATCTGGGCCCTGCGTGAGCTCAGGATCTACCCCCGGGGCCTGCTCGAACGTGTACGGGAGACGCTCCTGAAGAAGGGGACGCGCGCGGCCGACCAGCTTGTTGAAAACGATGACAGTTCGCTGGGCCGGCTGCTGCATGCCGCCCTCGAACGCACCCACCTTCCCTCGACGGAGCTGCGCGCCCGCGTCGAGGAGCGGGGACGCCGCGAGGCGCAGATCATCGGCCGCCACATCGAGACCGTGGGCGTGCTGGCTGCGGTCAGCCCGTTGCTGGGGCTCCTGGGCACGGTCACCGGCATGATCTCGGTGTTCCGCAAGGTGACGATGGAGGCCGGGGTCCGCGGAGTGAACCCCTCCCAACTGGCCTCGGGTATCTGGGAGGCTCTTGTGACCACGGCCGCAGGCCTCTCCGTGGGCATTCCCCTGTACCTGGCCTACCGCCTGCTGGCTGGGCGCGCGGACAATGTCGTGGCCCAGCTGGAGACCGACGCCCAGGAGTTCTGCGATCTCCTTGGCGAGGCTCCGACCCGACCTGAGGTTGAGACGTGAGATTCCGCTCCGGATCCCGCTCCAAATGGACTGGGGCCGTCATCGACCTCACGCCCCTGATCGACATCGTCTTCCTGCTGCTCCTGTTCTTCCTGCTCACGGCAGCGCCCGCTCCCGATCCCACGCTTGATGTCGCCCTGCCGGCCGCTGCCGCCGCCGACACGCCAGCGCCGGCCCGGGAGGTCACAATCGTCCTGCAGGCCAGCGGTGTCATCTACTACGAAAACGCCATCGTCGATCTGCCTGAGCTCGAGGCCCGCCTGCTCCAGTTGGCCCGCTCCGACGCAGGGGCCCGCGTGATCCTCCGCGGCGACCGCGCGTCCCGCTACGACCTCTTCGTGGCCATCCTGGAGGCTGCCAGCAACGCCGGTCTCTCCCTCCACGTGGCCGTCGATGCCCAGGGGCGGCCATGAGCCCGTACCTGCCGCTGCCCCACGATATGGTTTTCTTCCTGCAGGGGCTGGCCACCCTGCTGACCGGGATGTTCCTGTTCTGGTCGCTGAGGCGCTTCGTGAACCGGTCGCAGGGTCAGTACTTCATCGCGTTTTTGGGTTTCTCCTCGCTGCACTCGTGGATGCACATGTTGTTCATGGGATGGACTCCGGGCAGCGCCTGCCAGTGGCCCCTGATCCTCACCCAGCTCGCCACGGGGGTCGCCCTGGCGATGTCCGGCTATCGTGTCTTCGTGCCGGTCACGGTCCGGCCGACGCTTCGGTGGCTGCCGCTGGCGTTCTATCTCCTGCTTGGGCTTGGGCTGATCCGGGGTGCTGCGACCTATTACATGCTCGTGCACCTGGCAGGGGGGCTGCTGGCCCTGTCGCTGGCCGTGGCCGGTCTGCTGCGCGGAGGAGTGCTGACGGGGGGCCGCCCCCTGGTCCAGCGCGTGGCCTTTGTGATGCTGCTTGTGCCGGTGTTGCTCAATGCGATTGCTCCGTATCCCATTTTTTCCCATGCCTGGGGAGACAGTCTCCACCGGATGTTTTCCTCCGCCATCGTGAATCCCGAGATGCTTGAACTGGGGGCGCTGCTGCTCGGCATGGGTCTGCTGCACTTCGATGCCCGTCCCGGGCGGAAAGTGGCATCGCCCCTCTTGACGGATCCGCTGCGTCGCCACTTCCGCATCGCACTGATCTCGATCCTGGCGATCATCGCCTCAGGCTGGCTCCTCATGGGGCGGGCGCAGATCCGCCAGGATCGCGAGGAGCGCGCGAAGATCCTGCAGGCCATCCGCAACGCCTCGCTGGCCTTCTCCGCCCGGGAGATTGCCCTGCTCTCCGGGGCCGCCGCCGACCAGAACCACCTGACCTACCTACGCATCAAGGGACAGTTGCAGGATCTGCGCAAGGTCAACCCCGGCAGTCGGTTCCTGTACCTGATGGGGTCGCGCAACGGCCGCATCTTCTTCTTCGCCGACTCCGAACCTGCCGGCAGTCCCGAGGCTTCGCCGCCAGGACAGGTCTACGTAGACGCTTCGGCGGCGCTCCGGTCCGTGTTCGAGCGAGGGGGCGAGATCACCGAGGGTCCACTGCCCGACAAATGGGGGATCTGGGTCTCGGGGCTGGTGCCGATCCGGGAAGGTCGTGGAGGCGTCGTGGCCGTGCTGGGCATGGACGTCGACGCGAGCTCGTGGCAGAAGATGCTCTTCAAGGCCCGTTTCCCTGCGTTGACGGTCATGTGGCTGGGCTGCCTGCTCATTCTGGGGGCCTTCATCTACATGCGCAAGACCAGCGAGAGTGCCTTGTGTCTTATAGAGTCCGAAAATAAATACAGGACACTGTTCGAGGAATCTGCTGACGCGCACTTCCTGGTGGTGGACGGTTTTACCGACTGCAACGCAGCCGCCTGCCGTCTCCTCGGGTACTCACGGGAGGAGATCATCGGTCGCCAGCCCTGGGACTTTTCTCCGGAAGTCCAGAAGGACGGCATGGACTCGCGCAAGCAGGCCATGGATTACATCACCCGTGCGCGCAACGGCCAGCCGCAGGCGTTTTCGTGGGATCACCGCACCAAGGCCGGGGACATCCTGCACACCGACGTGCTGCTGGCCAGGCATGGCTCCGAAGAGGCCCCGGGCCTGCAGATCATCGTGCGGGACCGCACCGACGAGATCCGCCGCCGGGATCTGGAGCGCCGGATGGAGGCCCGACTCTCCGAGGTGCAGCGGTGGGAGGGACTGGCGAACCTGGCCGGCGGCGTGGCCCACGACTTCAACAACCTCATCACGAGCATCGTGGGCAACGCGCACCTCATCCAGATGGAGGGCCGCGGCAACCCCCGGGTGGCCGAGAGCCTGGACGCGATCCTCGAGAGCTCGCGCCTGGCCACGGAACTGGCCCGGCAGATGCTGGCCTATGCAGGCAAGTCGACGTTGTCGGTCCGCCCGTTCCACCTGGGGCAGGTCCTCGAGAACATGGAGAAGGTCCTCAAGGCTGCGGCAGCCTCACGGGCCCGCATCGAAACGGAGATCGCCCAGGATCTCCCCGCCGTGCTCGGCGACACCACCCAGCTCCAGCAGGTGATTCTCAACCTGGTCATCAACGCGATGGAGGCCATCGACCGGCGCAACGGCGTCATCCACATCTCCGTTTCCCGGGCGCACTTCACCCAGGAACAGATGCTGGGGTGTGTCTACCGGGACCTGCCGGCGGCCGGCGAGTACGTCGTGCTGACCGTGCGTGACAACGGGAAAGGCATTCCCGCGGATGTGCTGGCCCGGATCTTCGAGCCCTTCTACACGACCAAGTTCACGGGGCGGGGTCTCGGGCTGGCCGCGGTGCTGGGCATCGTACACAATCATGCCGGCGCGATCTCGGTGCAGAGCGCAGTGGGCACGGGCACCGTGTTCGAGGTGCGGCTCCCCGCCTCGCGCAGGATGGCTGAGTCCAAGTCGTTCCGCTCTTCCGAGGAGATGCCGGCTCTCGAGCCCCTGCGCATCCTGATCGCCGAGGACGAGGACAGCCTGCTGACGCTGGCCCAGCGCATCCTCGAGCGGCACGGCCACACGGTGTTCTGCGCCTCCGACGGCGAGGCTGCCCTGGCCTTGGCGCGGCAGTACGGCGGACAATTCGATCTGGTCATCGCCGATGTGCTGATGCCGGGGATGTCCGGCCTGGAACTGGTCGTGCAGCTCAAGCAGGAGTTTGGTGCGCTGCCGGTGCTGCTGACCAGCGGTCACGTCCCCGAGCAGAACGAGGCAGCGTTCGCCAAAGCGGACGGATTTCTGCCCAAGCCCTATCACTACAAGGATTTATTCAAGAAAATACATGACATACTCCACCCGAAAAATACTTAGTCTGGCAGTCCCCGGCCTCTGTGCCTTCCTCTGGAGCTTCGGCTGTTCGCCTGCATCGGTGGCGCAATCGGCCCCGGAGCGCGACTGGGCACCCTATGTGGCGGCCCCCGAGGGATACTTCGTTTACGGCCCGCGCAAGCACTCGAGCAGCGAACTCAAGGTGCCCACGCCTGTCGGGGAACTGAAGATCCCGGTGACGTACTTCAAGGTCGGCAACAACATCTTCTACGTCAGTTCCCACGCCCGTGACCCCCGCCTGAGCGGCACCGCCGCACAGATCCTCGAGTCGCAGGCGCAGGGAATTCTGGCCAAGTTCCAGAAGTTCGAGGTTCAAAAGGAGCCCTTCGTCTCTGCCGGCCTGCAGGGACTGCGGCTGCGGCTCACGCGCCCGGATTCTTACAAAATCATTGAACTGTACGTCACCCCTTCGAAGTTGTACCAGGTTGTGACCGATCTCCCGTCGGCAGAGGCGTCGCGGGTTGAATCGTTCTTGTTTCGCTATACTTTCACCATTCTGAAGTGAGTGGATCCCCGATGGAACCGACAACTTTTGCGTTGTTTCGCAACAATTTCCTGCCGCTCTCGGAGACGTTCATCCATGATGAGTTGCGGTTTCACGAGCGTTACACGGGGGTCGTGTTCGCCCGACGCCACCTCAACGCGGACGTGTTCCCTGGGCACGAGGTGCACGCAGCCGACGGCGCCGGCGCCAACTCCCCGGCGAGCCTGCTCTACGGCGCCACCGGCCTGTATGCGCCGTTTTTCCGTGAGTTTTTCACCCGCCGCTTCGCGCTGGTGCACGCCCACTTCGGGCACAACGGCCTGTACGCGCTGCCCTACGCGGTCGCCGCCCGCCTGCCCCTGGTGGTCACCGTCCACGGCCGGGACGTCACGATCCTGACCGGCCCGGACCGCCACAAGCCCGAATTCTGGTACTACAGCCTGCGCGCCCGGCAGTTGTTTGCCCGCACGAACCTGTTCCTGGCAGCCTCCACCGAGCTCGCCGAGCTGCTCGTCGAGGCAGGCTGCGACCCGGAGAAGATCCGGATCCACCGCCTCGGCGTGGATCTGTCGAACTTCGCCTTCCGTGAATCTGAACCGGAGGAAAACGGCTCCGCGCAAACCCCGCAGGTGCTCATGGTCGGGCGTTTCGTGAAGAAAAAAGGCTTCCACTATGGTCTGCGCGCCTTCGCTGCGGCGCTCTCGTCGGGCGTTTCCGCCCGGTGCAGGCTCATCGGCGACGGGCCCGAGCGAGGGGCCCTGGAGCAGTTGGTGCGGGACCTGGGCATCGCCGATCGCGTCGTGTTCTCCGGTTCCGTGCCCCACGCCGCGGTGCGCGAGGCGATGAACGAATCCGCCCTGCTGCTCGCGCCGAGCATGGTTGCGCCCAACATGGATCGCGAGAGCGGCCTGATCGTGGCCAAGGAGGCCGCCGCCGTGGGCCTTCCCGTGGTCGCCCACTGGCACGGCGGGCTGCCCGACATCGTCGATGACGGCGTCACCGGCTTTCTGGTGCCCGAGCGCGACCTGGGGCGCCTGACCGATCGCCTGTCGCGGCTGCTTGGGGACCGTCAACTGCGCGTGGGCTTTGGCCGCGCGGCCCGGGAAAAGATGGAGCGCGATTACGACATCCGAATCGCGAACCGCCGCCTGGAAGGCTTCTATGACGAAGTCCTCTCGGGCTGGACCCGCAGGTAGGGAGGATGGCCATGGATCGCAGAAAATTCCTGCAGGGTCTGGCCGCCGGTGCCGGCGCCGCCTTTCTGGCGCCGCGTCTCTCGTCGTCCGGTCTCCTTCGCCCCTCAGCTGCCCTCGCGCAGCCGCCCATGCTGCCACCGGCGTCGGCGCCGGTGCCCGTGCCGGGATCGGACGTGACCATGTTCCGCGGTAATCCGGCGCACACCTTCTACGGAACAGGCCCGATCCGTGAACAGTTGCAGATATTATGGACATTCCAGATGGGCAACTTCACCTCGCCGATCTCGGGCAAGGTGTGGTCGGGCACCGGATGGACCGGCACCGCAGTGGCCGTGGGCGACTGGCTCTACGTGGGCTCCCAGGACAGTTGGTTCTACGCGCTGGACCGCAACACCGGCGCCCTGCGCTGGAAGTACAAGGCCGGCGCCATGTTCAAGGGTTCGTGTGCGTACTTCGCGGGGCGCGTCTTCGCCGGCTGTGTCGACGACCACATCTACTGCTTCCATGCGAAGACCGGGCAGGTGCTATGGACCTACAACACCGGCACCGACTGCGACTCCTCGCCCACGATTTACAAGGGCCGCCTGTACATCGCCGGCGAGAGCGGCTTCGTGCACTGCTTCCGGCCTGACACCGGCGCCCTGATCTGGCGCACCTTCGTCGACGGCAAGGAGGGCCCCGGCGGCTCCAATGGCGCCGAGACCACCCCCGCCATCGCCGACGATCGCGTCTACGTCGCCAACTTCACGGGGTTTCTGTTCTGCCTGCGTGCCGACAACGGCGCCCTGATCTGGAAGGCGAAGACCGGCGACGACACCGACGCCTCGCCGACGGTGGCGGGCGGCCTGGTCTTTGCCGCCGCCGAGCAGCTCAGCCCGTACCTGTTCGCCTTCGACGTGAAGACCGGGGCCGAGCGCTGGCGCTTCGGCGGCTCGTTCACCCGCGGCTTCTGGGCCACGCCCGCGGTCGTGGGAAACCGCGTCTTCATCGGCGCCGAGAACGGCCGCATGTACTGCCTCGACGCGCTCACCGGGAAGCAGCTCTGGGAATACACCGCCGGGGATTCCATATGGAGTTCCCCGGCCATCGTCGACAACCGCGTGATCTTCGGCTCCTATGATTCCCACGTGCACATGGTCGCGGCCGACACCGGCAAGTTCATCTCCAAGATCCAGCTCAAGGGCCGCGTCCTCTCCTCCCCCTGCATCGTCGGCGGAAAGATCTACATCGGCACCGCCGAGGGCATGTACTACTGCCTTGGATAGCCAGGGCAATTGAGTTCTAATTCAACTAGTTCAGTGAATGGTCCATTTCCCTCAAAATCGAAATCGAAATCGAAATCGATTTCGACCTGGCACTTTGGCCCCGAAGCTTCTAGGCGGATCAGACGTTGATCTCCTTGTCCAGAAAAATGAGAACTCGATCGCCCTGCTTGGATAGCACCCGCGCCTTGACAACTGCCGACTTCAAGGGGATAGTCACCGCGGAAGCAAAAAAATGCGTTGAAACTTCCCATGTGCCTGCCGAAACCGTGCCTGCACAGTTCTGCGCTGGGCCGATACCATGAAATTAGACGACAAACATTACTTCAAGCATGTGATAGATCGAATCTCGGATGCGGTCTTTCTCGTGGATACGGAGGGCCTGATCATCTACGCCAATGACGCGGTCCAACGGATCACCGGCTTCGCCGGCAGGGACATCATAGGCCATCACTGCTGCCGGAGCTTCCTGCACCAGATCGACGAAGACGGAAACAGTCTCTGCGCGACCGAAGGCTGCCTGGGGCAGCAGGTCTTCGGGGATATGAAACCCCGCGAGCAGAACAGTTATATCATGCACAAGTCCGGCTACCGGATTCCGGTGGTGCTCAAGATCTCCCCCATCCTCGGGGAGGATGAGAAGATCGTCGGTGTGGCGCACATCCTGCGTGACAACACGGAAAATGTCCTGATCTACCAGAACCTCGAGGAGCTGCAGAAGCAGGTGTATCTCGACCCGTTGACCGGTCTGTTCAACCGCCGGTACATGGAGAAGCGGCTCGAGGACAAGCTCGACGAATTCCGCCGCTATCAATGGATTTTCGGCGTGCTCTTCATCGACGTGGACCACTTCAAGAACGTCAACGACGAGCACGGACATTCCGTGGGTGATGAAATCCTGAAACTTGTGTCCCGGACGTTCCAGTCCAACACGCGACCCAGCGACGTCTTCGGGCGCTGGGGGGGCGAGGAGTTTCTCGGCCTGATCGGTTCTGCCGGGGATCGCGACCTGTTCCAGATCGCGCGCCGGTTCCGGATCCTGGTCGCCAATTCAGGGCTGCAGAAAGACCTGGAGATCATCCGCGTGACCATCTCCGTGGGCGCCACGCTCTGCCAGGCCGGAGACACCATTGAGTCGGTCGTGGAGCGGGCGGATCAACTCATGTTCCAGAGCAAGCAATCGGGCCGCAACCGGGTGACCATGGAATTCCAGAAGCCGGTCTGATCACCTGTCGACCCGTGCATGGAGCCTGGAAACACTGCAGGCGGAACTCCGGATTTGTCGGGAATGTGCTAAAAACTATTTACCTGATGAAGGTTGACAATGATGGTCGGGGGGCGAAACGGAACCAGGGAACTCACCAAGTGGAAAAAGCGCGTCGAGACCGGCCTGATCCGCTGGGGCGGAGCCACTTGCCTTTTTCGGGCCGTCGGTCCCACTTTTCCCCTGTTTTTATTTGCAAATGCGCTAGACTGACTGCGAGTGTGGAGGCGGCGATGAGGCTCGCATTTCTCTTCTTGTTTTGCTGTGTTGGCGTTCCGGCAGCCCACGGCGTCGTGCTGCGGCGCCCGTTTGCCAATAACGTCGGGGTGAACTATGGCTTCGATCACAACGGCTCCACAGCCGGCTGCGAGGACTACGCATGTGGCACCGTGTGCTATGACGGGCATACGGGAACAGACTTTCCCCTGCCCATGGGAACACCGGTCCTGGCAGCCGCCGACGGTGTTGTCACCCATATTTACTACGCCTGCCCGAGCGTCGGCGGGCTAGGAAACACCTGCGGCAACGGTTGCGGGAACCAAGTGAACATCGACCATCTGGACGGTACGAGGTCCTGGTTCTGCCACTTCCAGCAGGACGGAGTGGTGGTGGCCGAGGGTCAGGCCGTCACCTGTGGCCAGTTGGTGGGTTACTCCGGCAGCTCGGGCAGCTCCACGGGTCCGCACCTGCACCTGGGCTTCAGCGTTGGAGGTGTTCGGACTGATCCCTTTGCCGGCGCCTGTTCTCAGGATACCAGTTACTGGATCAGTCAGGGCACCTACCCGCGCCCGATTCCTTCAGATGAGTGCCAGTACGCTTGCGCAGTTGAGGGCGAGTGCACCCCCTGGCAGACGCAGACGCAGGACTGTTGTGACTGCGGGACACAGACCAGGACCTGCAGCACCGACTGCCTCTGGGGCCAGTGGAGCCCCTGTGCGGGGCCGGATCCCGATGGCGGTCAGACCGCCTGTGACACCGGAGAGGGTAGCCACTGTGCCGAGGGCCGCCTGCGTTGCCGCGAAGGCTGCGAGGCATGCGTGCGCCTGCTCGAGCCGCTGCCGGAGCTCTGCAACCTGCTCGACGAGGATTGTGATGGCGTGGCCGACAACGGTTTTCCACAGGAGATGGGGGATCCCGTCCCGCCCTGGTCGGGGCGTCTGACAGAGCAGGGGGGGGCCCAGGCGGTGCGCCCCGGTCAGGCGTTTTCGGCATGGGCCGTCTTCGAGAACACGGGCACCGAGACCTGGCCCGTCGGCGCGGTCCGGCTTGAACTCACGCCGGAGACGGCAATTTTGGTGGTTCCATGGATTTCCGAGACCTGGGCGGATTCCGGCGTCGCGGCCGTGCTTGAAACCGATGTGGCCCCCGGTGATCGGGTGCTGCTGCAGTTTGGATTCCAAGCTCCTGTTACTGGCACGGATCCACTGGTCGCCGACCTGCGGTTGGTCGCCGATTCGTCGGGCCCGCTCCGATGTCCCCATCCGCAGGTGGAGGTGCGTGTGGAGGTCTCCACAATCCTCGATGCCCCGGACGCCGGTCCGTCGTTGACCGCTGCACCGGACGGATGCTCCTGCCGTTCGGGGGGCACCCGCTCGAGCGACGATCCGGGCTGGTCGTTCCCATTGTTGCTGTGTGCCGCTTTTCTGATGCAGGCGAGAAGAAAGCTCAGAAGGTGAGGACGCCGCTGGGGAATGATCCGCCCACACCTCAATTCCCTGAGGGCAGTGAAGGATCAAGGCTTGGAGAGAACATCGAGAGAACGGTCTGATCGTCTGTCGATCCGTGATTTGTGATTACAGCCCCATGTATGTTTCCACTAAGTCATGACGATTCTGGACCTGCGTCTTGAGGGTGTCGATGGCCGCGTCGAAATCTGCCGAGGACCTCATGAAGGTGTAGGGGGATCTCTCCAGGATCGCGTCCGCGCGAACCAGCGCCGACAGGGCCGTGTAGCGGGGGATCATGATCTCGGGGGTGAACACCTCGGTGGCGAACACTTGCATGTGGGACTCGTACATCTCCTTATAAAACGCATCATCGAGCAGGTACCGGATCAGCGGCCAGGTGGAATTGACCTCGGTCATGCCCAGGCTCAACACGCCGCTCTGCTTGCCGTCGGTGAAGGCCTCGTTGTGGTCCCACGGTATCCACGTCAGTTTCGAGGTGGCCGGATCAAGGAAAAAATTATTTTCCGATCTTCAAATAAGCCCGCAGGAAATAAAGAAGTTAAGCGGTCTCTTGCCCATATGTTCACATTATAAAAATATTTCGCGATGACAGGGTTTATTGGAATCAAATTGAGTCATATATCCATGACCATTTAGAAGCAGAATTCCATAGTATTTGTCAGGAATGTGCTGACAAATATTTCCCTGATGAAGGTTGAGAATGATGGTTTGGTGCGAAACGGAACGATCCGTCAGCGCCAGGTGATCTCGGCGGGGTTGCGGCGCGGGATGCACTGGACCACGTGCCGGGGGAGGCCCAGGAGCATGGCGCACCCGACGCTGCGGTCCTCCGTGAGCGCCAGGGCGGCCTGCAGCGGGGCGAATGCGTCGACGGCCATCTTGACGAAGCCGGCCCAGCACGTGCCGACGCCGAAGGAGGGGGCCGCGAGGTCAACGTGGGTC
>JAHITJ010000147.1 GCA_018817795.1 Myxococcota bacterium
CCACGTGGGAAACAGGCTGAAGCCGATGCCGCCGAACACCTCGGACACCACCGCGCGGGGGATCTCGACGGGCCGCGCGCCGCCCAGCCGCATGGTGAAGTTGCTGGTGCGCCCGACCTTGAACAGGAAGCGCCCGGCGAACGTCGTACACCAACGCTCGATGTCCCTGGCGCGGAAGGCGGCCGCGTCGGCGCCCTCCTTCTCCTCGACGAACCCGCCGAGCACCGTGGCCAACCGGTCCGGATCCATCGCGAAGATCTCCGTGTGCGAACCCGCCTCCTTGCCCGGCGTGAGCGAATACACCGCCGCATAGAAAGCGCCCAGGATCGCGTGAGCCGACAGGTGCGCGTAGGTGTCCGGCGCTGACGGCGGAATTTCAGGGGTCGCAGGAACCGGTGGCTTCCCGGCAGGCTTCCCGGCCGCTTCACCGGGCTTCCCCGCGGACTTCCCGACGGACTTCCCGGCGGGCTTGCGCCTGTTCTTTTTCGCGGGCTTCTCGGATGCGGTCATTTTTCTGAATTTGGAAGTGGCCATGCAGACTCCTTCATCTTCGGAACTCGGGAGTGTAGGTGAAAACCCGCCGTTTGTGAAGGGGCTCGGCTTGACAGGCGCCGCCGGCACGTGGATAGTGCCATCAGGAGAACCCGCACATGAAAGACAACCCTCGCATCCTTGGCCCGGTAGCCGCCAAAAGGATCTGTCCGAAGTGGACACCGGATTGAAAGGGGCTATACCGTCCCTGAAGGAGAGAATCATGAAAATATTCAAAAATCTATTATTAATGACGGCCATCTTCTGCTCGTCTGCCGCCTGCGACGACGGAGATGGCAGCAACAACGTCAACAACGTCAACAACATCAACAACGTCAACAACATCAACAACATCAACAACGCGACCTGCGGCGACTCGGCCATCGGCGGCGAGGAGGTGTGCGACGGCACGGCGCTGGGCGCGGCGACCTGCGCCTCCGAGGGCTTCGTCGACGGCACCCTGGCCTGTCGGGCCGACTGCACCGGCTACGACACCTCCGCCTGCAACGGCACCCCCGGCGACTACGGCTTCGAATTTCGGCGTCCCCAGACCCGCACCCTGACATGCACCCAACTGCAGCTGAACGAAACCCGGGATGTGGAGTTCCGCGACGCGGACCAGATCTGCACCTTCGTGTACGGCGGCCGCTCGGGCTTTCTCTACTTCCAGGCGACCCCGGCGGTCTGCGAGACCCTGATGTCGGACATCGCAGTATACAACACCGTGGGATGGATCAGTTTCGACGGCCAGGTCACCTCCCTGAGCAGCCCCAACTACGACTGGGGCTCCAACCACCACAACGACTGGTTCACCTTCCTCGAGCAGGACGTCACCTACACCTATTCCCACTCCTCCCTGGGCATGGGCTGGCGCGCCTGCTTCCCCATGGACTGCCTCCAGGTCTTCGACGCCAACAATCAGTTCATCGAGGACGGCTGCACCACGGACCGGACCCTGCCCATCGTCTGCAACCCCATCCTCGACGACGGCACCTTCGCCCCGCTGGTGGACACCTTCGAGAAGTGCGAAGGCGACCCGAACCTGTAAGTCCGCGTCCAACGCGAATCCGGCCAAGTAGTAGTCAGGAGTCCCCATGAACGACCTTCTCTGTCACGTGACTAAACGGTACCAGTACATCACCCTTACCTTCTTGGAGGTCATGATTATGAAACATATTTTATTCTTGGCGCTTGTTGGGACCATCGTATCCGGATGCGTTAAGCCACCTGCTCCAAACCAGGAGACGAGCAGGATCGTAAACAGTGAGAACGGGAAAGACATCCGAAAATGGATGGGCGCGGTATCGTTCAGAATGGCAAAGGACGGTGTAAGAGAAGTCGTGTTGCGTGCAAAGAACAACACAAAGAACAATCTTTGGGTTCCAGCGTCATCCGGCGGCGTGAGGGGAATGAGCGGGGCTGAAGCAGTCAATTTGACGGAGATGGATCCGAAAAGCATGAAGTCGCTACATGTGGATTTCAGTCGATGCAAATTCCCGGATCAGTACGAAATGGTGAAGCCAGGACAGTCATGGGAGTATATACATAAGCTGCCGAACGACTTTCGGGGTGATATAAAAATATCAGTATGGGCCCCATGGCGAACCGATCAAGGTATCTTCGTCACCAAAGAGACGAAAATGGCCGCATTGAAAAATGGAGACCTCTTGATAGAAGAAGTGGAAGGGATAGGACACTTTGAGGAAGAGGACCTCCTGCAGGACAAATCCAGCGTCCGCGACAAACAGCCCGCTGATCTGCAACGTTGAGAATGAAGTATTATGAGTGAACTTGCCATCATCATCATGGCCTCCTGGGCCGCAGGTCTGGCCGCTGTTGTCGGCGCCCAGAACCTGCCCGAGGGATTCAACTCCTTCCGTGAAATCGCCAAAGTCGGTCTGAAGCCCCGTGCCGTGATCCTGTCGCTGCTGGCCGTCAGCGTGCTCGGCCCGATGGCGGCATGCGCCGGGTACTTCTTTCTTCAGGACCATGCCAGGTTGACGGCGGGCATCATGACCTTCGCCGGAGGAGGCATCATGTACCTGATTTTTCAGGACATTGCTCCACAATCGAAGATGAGTAGACACTGGACGCCATCCCTCGGCGCGGTCCTGGGTTTTGCCGTCGGGATGATCGGGAAACAGTTGATCGGCTGAAGAAGCACTTCTGTTCGGGGTGCTATTTCTACGGCAAGGCCTGCCACCTCATGCAGGATGCGGGAGGTCTGCCCCGGCAGCGCCGCGAAAACAAGGAAATAGGATGTCGTCGGAAAAGACCGGTCATGCGATTCAAGCCGTGACCGGTGAAGCAGAAGCAAAGAAAAGAGAAGAGAAGAGAAGAGAAGATGAAGAACGCGGCGCCAAGTCGCCGCACTCCAAAGCTGTGGCCGCCAGTCCCAAAGCGGGGAAACTAGGCGCGACGCTCGCGGAGCATCAGAACCCCGGCGACCGTGAAGAAGACCGTCGCCAGTCCGAAGGCGGCGGCGAAGCCGAACCAGGTCATGACTACGTAGCCCAGGATGGGACCGAAGAGGGAGCGCAGGCCGGTGAGCGTGACGTGGACACCCTGGTACAGGGAGGGATCCGCGTCCCGGGCGAACCGGATCGAGCCGATGTGCCAGGAGATGCTCACCCCCGTCATGCCCACGGAGTAGAACGCGTAGCCGGCCAGCACCGCGACGAGAATCCAGGCGTCCGGGAGCAGCGCGGCGAGCCCGACGAGCAGGGGATATCCGGCCAGGGTCAGGTACGAGAACCCGGTGAAGTGGAAGGGATCGGAGCGGTCGAACACTGCGCCGGCCATGGGCGAGAGCATCCACAGGGCGGTCTGCCCCACGACCATACGGGACAATGAGATGGTGGAATAGTCCAGATCGAGCACCCGCACGAAGTACACGGGGACGACCGGCGTGAGCAGCAGGAAGCCGAGCCCGTAAATGATGAAGTTGCGTTCGAACCGCAGGAAGGTCCGATCCCGGGACAGCACCTCGCCCACGGTGCGGGTGGTCTGGGCCACCAGCCGCCAGAACGGCCGGGGCGGGGCCGCGTCGGGGGCATCGCCGCTCCCGAAATCCATGCGTGAGAGCAGGAGCATCGCCAGCAGGGTGAGGACCCCCGCGGCCACCAGCAGCGGGAGGTACAGGGTCTCGTCGTGGTCCAGGAGGAGACCCGTGCCAATGGAGCCGCCCATGCCCGCCAGGATCTTGGCGGACGTGGTCCACCCGAAGAGGCGCCCGAGCTGGTCCGGCCGGAAATGCCGGCGGTAGAGGATGTTCATCGTCGGCGGCAGCACCGTGTTGAGCAGGTGCACGACGAAGATCCCGAAGATGAAGGTCGTGACGCCCGGGACCAGCGGATACAGGAACACCGGCGCCGTGCAGACGACCCCCATCACCAGCAGGGAGCGACGGCGGCGGTCCCCGGTGCCCAGCCACTGGGTCAGCGGCAGGGAGAAGATGGCCGAACCGTTGAGCAGGAACATCAGCGCCGTGATCGCCAGCGGGCCCGCGCCCAGGGTGCGCGCGGCGATGACGTCGGCGCTGGTGAAGACGCCGAACGCCGTGCCGATGAGAAAATAGATGACCAGGCTCAGCAGGAAGGTCTTCTTTTCCGAGGGAAAGTGCATGTTTGTCAACA
>JAHITJ010000019.1 GCA_018817795.1 Myxococcota bacterium
CGTCCCCGACGACGAGGTTGTCGCCGCACTCGGCCGTGCATAGGCTCGGCTCGTTGCCCTGGCAACTGAAGCCCTCCTCGACGGTGCAGTCGATGTCGCAGCCGTCGGCGGGGGTCAGGTTGCCGTCGTCGCAGAGCTCATCCTCGGCCCGGATGCCGTCGCCGCAGATGGTCCAGCAACTTGATGGCTCGTCCTCGCAGTACCAGCCGTTTTCAACGCTGCAGTCCTGGTCGCAGCCGTCCCCGGGTTCCACCCCGGAGTCGTCACAGGTCTCGGTGCCGACGACCATGCCATCGCCGCACACCGGCTGGCACAGCAGCGTCAGTTCGTCACAGATCCAGCCCGGCTCCACCGTGCAGACCGCGCTGCAGCCATCCCCTGGCTCCACCCCGGAGTCGTCGCAGGTCTCACCCTCATCCAACTCCCCGTTGCCGCAGGCGGGACCGGCGGGCTTTTTCAGTCCGGATGAATCAAAGGAGCACGCACCCAGCAGAGCCAGCAGAATACCCAGCGCGATGAGATTTTTACACATGCCTATTTCTCCAGGTCGGAATCGTTTCAAACGCTGTATATAGTTGAAAAAGCGGGAAATGCCAACCCGTAAAAAATCTCCTTGATAAAGGATGCGGGTGCGCAGTATTTTGGCGCGCACGAAACTGAGGTGTTCCCGTTGATCTCCACCATGCCCGCCGACGTCCTGCAGGTCATCCATGAGCAATCCGAGCCGGATCTGGCCTCGGTGTTCGTGGCCCGCCTTGCCGACGGCGCCTGCATCGAGTTCGTGGAGTCCGTGCAGCCCCCGGTGCCCGCGGACCTGAAGTGGGTCAACATTGTTTCGGTGCTGCGCGGATGTCCGGTCGGCTGCGCGTTCTGCGACGCAGGCGGCTCGTTTGCAGGCACCGTGTCCGCCGAGGAGATGCTCGCCCAGATCGATCATCTGGTGGCGCGCCGCTTCCCTGACGGGATCGTGCCGATTCCCAAATGGAAAATCCAGTTCGCCCGCATGGGTGATCCCGCCTTCAACCGGGAGGTCGTCCGCGTCATCGAACGGGTGGGAGAACGATACAGGGCCCCCGGCTTCCACCCCTCGATCTCGACGATCGCCCCGGCGTCCTGCGATCGCTTCTTCGAGGAACTGATCGCGGTCAAGCGCCGGCTCGCGTTCGGCGCCCGCTTCCAGTTGCAGTTCAGCCTTCACACCACATGCGAAGACACCCGGCGCACGTTGATCCCGGTGAAGTTGTGGTCCTTCGAGCAGATCGCTGCGTACGGGGAGCGCTGGTTCGAGCCCGGCGACCGCCGGATCACACTCAACTTCGCCCTCCAGCTCGGTGTCCCCTTCGAGCCCGCCAGGCTGGTCGGCGTCTTCCCGCCCGAGCGCTTCCTGCTGAAGATCACGCCTGTGAATCCGACGCGCAGCAGCGTCGAGAACGGAATCGAGGGCGCCGTCGATGCAGCCAACCCGGAAAACAATCAATGGATTATTGAACGATGCAGGGACGCCGGCTACGCCCACATCCTGAGCATCGGCGAGCTCGCCGAGAACCGCGTGGGCTCCAACTGCGGCATGTATCTCGACCAGGCCAACGCCCGTCCCGCCGGATCGGCCCTGACCGAATGGCCGGATCGGCCCTGAATTTCATTCCAGCCCGGCAAGTTTTTTTCTCCCATACGATTGACATCCCATCTGCCATGCTTATTTTCCGCGCCAGCCGAGTGATTCGGGAGCCGAAAAGGCCCGCACCGGCAAATGATTTTCAGCCGGAGGCAGTACTATGGGAAAAATCATCGGAATCGATCTGGGAACCACGAACTCCTGCGTGGCCATCATGGATGGCAAGGAACCAAAAATCATCGCCAACGAGGAAGGCGGCCGCACCACGCCGTCGGTCGTCGCGATGGACGAAAAGGGAGAGATCCTCGTGGGCCAGATCGCCAAGCGGCAGGCCATCACCAATCCCGAGAACACTGTTTATTCAATCAAACGTTTCATGGGATTGCGCCACTCCGAGGCGGGCCGCGAGATCGAGAAGGTCCCCTACAAGGTGAACCGCTCCTCCAACGGCGACGTGCGCATCTCCCTGCATGACAAGGAATTCGCGCCGGCCGAGATCAGCGCGCGGATCCTGCAGAAACTGAAGAAGGCCGCCGAGGATTACCTGGGCGAGCCGGTCACCGAAGCCGTCATCACCGTGCCGGCGTACTTCAACGACTCCCAGCGCCAGGCCACCAAGGACGCGGGCCGCATCGCCGGCCTCGAGGTCAAGCGCATCGTCAACGAGCCCACAGCGGCGGCCCTGGCCTACGGTCTCGACAAGGGCAAGGAGCAGATCGTCGCCGTGTTCGACTTCGGCGGCGGCACCTTCGACGTGTCCATCCTCGAGATCGGCGAGAACGTCGTCGAGGTCATCTCCACCAACGGTGACACCCACCTCGGCGGCGACGACATCGACCGCATCATCATCGACTGGCTCATCAGCGAGTTCAAGAAGGACACCGGCATCGACCTGAGCAAGGACAAGATGGTCATCCAGCGCCTCAAGGACGCTGCCGAGAAGGCCAAGATCGACCTCTCCAACGTGCAGGAGACCGAGGTCCACCTGCCCTTCCTCACCATGGACGCCTCCGGGCCGCGGCACCTGCAGTTGAAGATGCGCCGCAGCCAGCTGGAGCAGTTGATCACGCCGATCGTGGAGCGCACCATCGAGCCGTGCCGCAAAGCCCTGGCCGACGCCAAGCGCAACGTCCGCGAAATCCAGGAGGTCATCCTGGTCGGCGGCTCCACGCGCATCCCGCTGGTGCAGCAGAAGGTCAAGGAGTTCGTCGAACGCGAGCCCCACCGCGGCGTGAACCCCGACGAGGTCGTGGCCCTGGGCGCGGCCGTGCAGGCCGGCGTGCTCTCCGGCGAGGTCAAGGACATCCTGCTGCTCGATGTCACCCCGCTGAGCCTGGGCATCGAGACCCTCGGCGGCGTGCTCACCGTGCTGATCCCGCGCAACACCACGATCCCGACGCGCAAGAGCGAGCTTTTCTCCACCGCCTCGGACAGCCAGCCCTCCGTGGAGGTCCATGTGCTGCAGGGCGAACGTCCGATGGCCAGGGACAACCGCACGCTTGGCAAGTTCAACCTTGACGGCATCCCGCCGGCACCTCGCGGCGTGCCGCAGATCGAGGTCACGTTCGATCTCGACGCCAACGGCATCCTCAATGTGTCGGCCATCGATAAGGCCACGAGCCGCAAGCAGCACATCACCATCACCGCCTCTTCGGGCCTGTCCGACAACGACATCGAGAAGATGGTGAAGGACGCCGAGGCACACGAGGCCGAGGACAAGAAGCATCGGGAGCAGATTGAAGCCAAGAACAAGCTCGACAGCCTGATCTTCAATCTCGAAAAACTGATCTCAGAGAACGGTGACAAGATTCCGGGCGACAAGAAATCTGTTGTGGAGAGCGAGCTGGCCGAGGCGAAGACCACCCTGGATTCGCAGGACACCGAGACCCTCAAGGCAGCCTATGAAAAATTAAACAAGGCCGCCCAGGACATGTCCAAGGCCATGTACGAGCAGGCAGGTGCGGCCGGCGCCCAGCCCCAGCCCGGCGACGAAGCCCCTGCAGGTGGAGCTCCCGGCGGCGACCAGGTCGTCGACGCGCAGTTCGAAGAGGAATAGTCACCCGCAGTCTCCCCGCTCCGCTTTTTTTCGCTGTCAATCACAATTGTTATTTCGGGGTGCACATTTCCCATTTTTCGGTATAGTGAGTCACCTGTTCGTGTCCACTCGTTTCCGGAGGCATGCTCATGATCACCCTGAACTCCCGAATTGCCCTGGTTTTGTTGAGTGCTGTCTTCTTGTTGGCCGCCTGCGACGACGGCGGCAAGAAGACCGGCTTCAACAGTTCCAACACCAACAACGCCACCAATAACCACACCACCGATCTTTGCACCACCAAGACTTTCGAGTGCAACACGCTTGCCGACGACGACAACGACGGCATCTCCAACGGCCATGAGGGCTGCGAGTGCCGCCTGGATTCGGACCTCGACGGTATGCCTAATTATTTAGACATGGACTCAGACAATGACGGCATCCCCGACGCCGTGGAGAAGGGCACGCCCGACATCAACACGCCCCCCGTGGACACCAACGGTGACGGACAGCCCGACTACATCGACACCGACTCCGACAACGACGGCGTGTTCGACGGCGACGAGGACCGCAACGGCGACGGAAAGTTGGGCAACTGCGAGGAGAACCCCCTGGTCTGCCAGGGCTCCTGCGTGGATCCGGAGAGCTACTGCCATCCCAGGCTCTCGATCTGCGTCAACGCCGAGTGTCTCAAGGGCGAGACCGATCCCAAGACCGCCGACACCGACGGTGACGGCATCCTCGACGGCGAAGAAGGCACCTTCATCTGCAACGCGAGCACCGAGCAGGGACAGGGCCGGCGGCCCGTTCAGTATCAGCGACACCAGAACAACCTCTTCCACATCGCCATCGAGCAGGAGGCCGTTTTCTCCCATATGGATCCCCCCAATCCGACGCCCGTGGAGGGCGCCTCCGGCTTCGACATGACCGACGTCGATCACGCCAGCTCGGGCTTCGTGGTGTCCCGCGGCCCGTCCGACGCGCTGCTCTCCCGCGAGGCCTCGGACATCATCACGGGCCTGCGCACCATCGGCGAGGTCGTCACGCTGTCGGGCGGCTCGTTCATGCAGAGCCATGCACTCAAGGAGCAGATCGTCAATGTGACCCTGTCAATGCGCGTGTCGGCCGCCACCAACCCCGGCGTGATCCGCAACCGCATCATCGCGCTGCTGCTGAACCGAAACCTGGCGGATTTCCCGTCTCCGATCAACTCCCCTTTCACCAACTCCTCCAATGATTTCCTGGTGAACCTCATGGTGCAGCGCGACGCCACCGACAAGTCCCTCGTCATGGGCGCGGTGGCCACCTACAGCGACTGGGACGCCCGCGAGCAGGTCAGTTTCCACGTGGCCGACGCCGGCTCGGGCGCCTGCATCGCGGCGGTGAGCGACACCACCGAGAACGAATGCGAAAGCTACCTGTACCGCGCACCGGTTGCCGACATCGTCTGGGTCGTGGATGACTCCGGCTCCATGTCCGACGACCAGGACCGCCTGTCCAATGCATCCAACACATTTTTACAGATTGCCTCTACCCTGGGACTGGCCTGGCGTATGTGCGTGGTGGACATGACCGAGGACAACGACGGCTCCTGCTGCACCGGCAACAACCAGTCGGGCGACATCTGGCTGTCCTCCGGAGTCCCCGGCGATGACACCAAGTTCCGTGAATGCATCGGCGATCCGGCCGGAGCCCAGACCGCCGACGGAGGCTATGAGTTCGGGCTGACGCAGATGCAGGCGGCCGTGGATCGGCACATGCCGCCCACGCAGGACTCCACCGTGAAATATCGCCCGGATGCAGCCCGCATCGTGTTCTTCATGTCCGATGAGGTGGCCAACGAGGTCGACCAGAGCGCTGACTACTGCAACGCCGACGCCCCGTACGATGCCAACGAATGCCACTTCTTCGGCGGCTGCATGGCGTCGGATATGGGTGGCTGCACCTCCGTCATGATGAACACCGCACAGATGCTCACCTGCGAGGGCTACTCCGACGGCATGTGGAACCACAGCGATTGCGACGAGGTCTACCGCTGCATGGGCGACATGAGCGACGAGGCCTGGGATCCCATGCTGTGCGACCCGGTCGTGCAGACCTGGGTGGAATGGGCTGAATACAACGAAGTCACCGCGTACGGCCTGCACATCCTGGCCTCCGATCCCCAGGAGTGCCAGGAAGGCGACAACGGCAACGCGACCTCCCCGCACGGCTACCAGGAGGTCATCAACCGCACTGGCGGCCTCATGGGTTCCCTGTGCCAGACCGATCTGACCACGACCATGGAGCTCATGATCGAGGACATGGCCGGCGCCGCCTCACCGATCGTGCTCACGCACACCCCGATTCCCGTGTCCCTGGCCGTCGCCATCGAGCGCAAGAACGCTGCCAATCCGGATCTCACCGACTACGAGGCGATCCCGCGCTCCAAGACGGCCGGATTCAATTACAAGGCTTCCTCCAACCGCATCGTCCTGCTTGGCCAACCGATGGATTACCCGCCCTACGAAGTCATCATTTCGTACGCACGCTGGGTCACCTCCGTCGCCCCGCCCGACTAGTCGAATGAGTCTACCCATTATCTGTCTGACCACTGTCCGACCTGTCCGACTTGTCTGACCTGTCCGACCTCCGAGTTCTCAATCATGTTTCTCCCCATCCCTGCGCTCGCCCCCATTTTTCCATACATTAATATTGGTCCCCTCCAATGGGGAGGGTTCACCATCCACCCCTTCGGCATCCTGGTCGCCGCGGCGATCTTTACGGCAATGTACTTTGTACAGCAACGCGGGGAGCGGCTCGGGCTCAATCCGCTCACGGTGTCCGAATTGGCGACCGTGACCGTGATCATGATCTTCGTCGGCTCCCACCTGTTCGAGATCCTGGCCTACCAGCCCGAACGCATCCGTGAGGATCCCTGGGTGCTGCTGCGCGTCTGGGACGGCATCGCGAGCTTCGGCGGGCTGCTGGGGCTGCTGGCCACGGCGGTCTATTTCTCCGTGCGCGGGAAACTGTCCTTTCTGACCTCCACCGACGTGCTGTTGTGGGGAGGCGTGCACGCCTGGATCTTCGGCCGGCTGGGTTGCGCGGTGGCCCACGATCATCCCGGCCTCTTCACGGACTCCTGGTTCTCCGTGCGCTGGCCGATCAACCACCCCGATCAGGCGCTGAACGTGCACGGTCTCGCGGGGCGTTTTGACCTGGGGCTGTTTGAGTTCCTCTACACCTTCATCATGCTGGGCATCCTTTACTTCACCCACCGCCGGTGGAACTGGAAGCCCGGCTTCACCACGGCGATCGTGTTCGTCAGTTACGCCCCGGTGCGTTTTTACATGGATTTCCTGCGGGCCGTGGACCGTCGCTACCTGTACCTGACACCGGCACAGTACGGTTCCCTGGCCATGTTTTCGGCGGGGCTCTTCCTGTTGTGGCGCTACAGCAGAAGCGAAGCGACGACCGACTCGAGCAGCGACGCGGCCACCTGATCCTTGGTGCCCTGAGGGACCCAAACAACATGACCGTCTGCAAACAGCAGAACTCCCTGGTTGGTCTCGGCGGCAAAACCCGCACCGGCAATGCTCACGTCGTTGGCGAACAACGCATCGCAGCCTTTGCGTGACAGTTTCTGTCGCGCCAGTTCGAGCAGGCGTGATTCATCCCCACCGGCGGTCTCGGCGGCGAACCCGACCAACTTCGGTCGCGGCGCACGCGGGGCGGTCCCCGCACCGGACGGGTCATTCCCCGACTGGGCCAGCTCCGCCAGGATGTCCGGCGTGCGGACCAGTTGAAGCGTCAGTGTGGCGCCGAGCGCCTCCTTCTTCATCTTCTCCGCGGCCGGTGAAGCGGACATGTAATCGCCTACGGCGGCGGTCATGATCAGCAGGTCCGCGCGGTCCTTCCACTCGAACACCGCTCGGTGAAGCTCGATGGCCGAGCCGGCCGGCACGGCGACCACGCCATCGGGCACCGGAACCTCCAGATGCCCGTGCACCAGGGTCACCTCCGCGCCCAGCTCCCTGGCCGCCCGCGCAAGCGCCACGCCCATGCGTCCCGTGGATGGATTGCTGATGAACCGGACCGGGTCGAGGTGCTCCCGTGTGGCTCCGGCCGTGATCAGCACCCTGCGGCCTGCCAAAGGCCGTGGACGCGCGAAATGCTCCTCGAGGATACCCACGATCACGGAGGGCTCGCTCATTCGCCCGGGACCGGAGGTGCCGCACGCAAGCTCGCCGCTGTCGGGACCGATCACCCCCACACCCCGGCCGATCAGACGCTGCACGTTCTCAAGCGTGGCCGGGTGTTCCCACATGCGGGTGTTCATGCCCGGCGCGATCCAGACAGGCGCCGGGGTGGCCAGCAGCACCGTGGTGAGGAAGTCATCGGCCAGACCGCAGGCGAGCTTTGCGATCACATTGGCCGTGGCCGGCGCGATCACGACGGCGTCGGGCCAGCCGGCCAGATCGATATGCTCCACGCCCGGATGCGTCCGGGGGGTGAAGGTCTCAAACAACACGGGCTCCCCGCTGACCGTCTCGAGGGCGATGCGCGAGACCAGCTCCAGGGCGTTGCGCGTGCAGGCTACACGCACCTGGTGGCCGGCCTTCTTCAGCAGACGGACCAGCTCAGGTGTCTTGTAGGCTGCGATGCCGCCGGAAATTCCCAACAGGATTTTCACGCCGGGACCTCCTCATTTCTTGAACAGGTTTTCCAGATCCTTGAGCGCCTGGGAGCGGGAGGCTGTGGACTGATAGCGGTCATCGCGCATCGGTTTGCGACGATCGTCGAGCCGGGGCTTGCGTGGCTCGATGGGCTTGGGATTGGTGCGCAGGGACAGTGAGATGCGGTTCTTGTCGGTGTCGATGGCCACGACGGTGGCCTTGACCTGCTGGCCAAGCGACACCACCTCAAAGGGATCGGACACAAAGTCGTCGGACAACTCGCTCACGTGCACCAGGGCCTCCTGGGACAGCCCGATGTTGATGAACGCACCGAACTTCGTGATGTTGATGATGATGCCCGTGAGCACCATGCCCATCTTCACGTCCTCAAAGTGGGTGATCTGGGGGTTGAGCTTGCCAGCGGCCAGCAGCCCGCCAGAGTGCGCCACCGGGAGCACCCTCGGCGGAATGCGATCCAGGCCGGCGTCCATCTGGATCAGACCTCTCTGCTCGAGGAGGTACACGCGCAGCTCGTCCTCGGACACATCGTCGGGCACTTCGTTGCCCAGCGCGGCGATGGGATCGATCAGCGACCACTCGCGGGATGGGAACATGAAGCGGCGGCCCAGGACGATTGCGCCGGCCGAGGGGCCGGGGGTGGCCTCGCCGGACTTCTCAAGCAGTTCCACGGCCTCGGAGATACCATCGGAACGAACCGGCATGAACACCAGGAAACCGCCTTCCTTCTCGCGGAACTCGTCCAGGATGGCGTTGTACTCCATCATGAACGAGGGAATCACCACGTAGGCTGTCTTCTGTTCCACAAAGAACACACGGGCCCGCTCACACCAGTCGCCGGTGAGCGGAAGCACAGCGTGGGCGAGGGACTTTCCCTTTTCGTTGAGCACGACCAGCCCGCAGGTGCCCGCGACGCTGTCCGGATTGAAGGCTCCCAGACGCTGCGCCTTGACGGGCGGCACCTTGAGCACCTCGAGATAGGAGACGGAGACCTCCTTGTAGGTCTCCTCGCGCATCCGGTTGTCCAGAAACGTGCGCAGGGCGCCGGGCAGTGCCTCGGAAACGAGAATCCGCTGCAGCTCCTGGGTGGACATGCGGGTGCCTGGAGCGCCCATGCGGCCCTTGACCGCGTCCAGGTGCGTGGCGATCGAGGAGATGGGGTATTCGAACTCCAGACGGATCAGGCCACCGGCCTCACCCCTCTTCAGTGCGTACCATACATCACGGGTGATGCTGAAGATGTCGAGGGCCTTCTCAACCACGGATTCGAGGTATTCAGGCAGGTTGCGCCCAAGCAGCGCGGCCTTGAGGGTCCCCTTCTTGGTGCTCAGGTTCAAAGCGCCCGTCCAGACCTCCAGCGCAGCGCGCACGGCCTCGAGCCAAATGGCGGTGGACTCGAAATCGGCCATTGGGAAATGCGGCAGGATGTGGCGCAACGCCTCCATGCGACGGGCCGACAGGGCCAGCGCGAACACTTCTTCTGGAACGCCCGCATTGGTGGCCATGATGGACTCGCGCAGGTTCTCCAGTTCCTGCCAGAGACGGCGGGCCTCGGACAACCTCCGAAGCTGGGGACCTGCCATCGCGGTCAACAGATCACGGTGCTGCTGCACCAGATCCGACATGGTGATTCCGGCCTCCATGAAATTCAGCAACTTCAAGGCGCTCTCGCCGGCGAGGTACTTCTTGTCCACCGAGTTCGTCTTTTCGAGAAATTCAATCAAGCGCACGGAAACAGCCTCCTTTTGGAGCAGGAAGAACAGCCCCCCGAAATCGGGACTGGATGGTTTTTTTGCGTTCTTATTCTTCTCCCCGTATTCAACGGAGTTTTATTTCATGAAATCAACTCAAACTGTCAAGGGTGAAGCCGAGGTCCCGAGAACAAGCCGCTCCGAACCGAAGAAATGCCACGCAATCTATATAGGAAAATTTTTCCATATAAACAAGACCTTTTTTCAAGTCCGGAGGTTTTTGTTGTTTTTCCTGGCGAAAGTACCCGGGCCTGCCCCAAAGGGCGCCGCAAATGAGACCTCCGATTGCGCGAACACTGTTTTTCGAGGTGCTCCCGGGCTATTGGATCCATTCCAGTTTAACGGTTTCCCGTGTGAGCCCTGGAATGAACACGATACCTCCGAAGGTGGAGAATCCCTGGACCGTCACCTGTCCGGGCAGCGTGAACTGGAATTTCTTGCCCACGACACCGAGATGCTGCAGGTTGATCAGCCGCATGAAGAACGGCGCCAGGTCATGACCTCGATCCCGGCGGACCCAGACCGTCTTGAGCAGCAGTTCGGCCAAGGTCGGCGGAAGCACGGCCAGCAGACGCAGTCCACGGGCGCGAATCGCGGGACCGCAGGACCCGAGCACGCCCGAGGCGATGTTCTGCATCGAGGACACAGTGTGCCGGGCTGATCGCATCTGATCGAGCAGCGCGGCACACGCCATCGGGTTGGAACCCATCGAGCGCAGGCCCAGCACGGCGTGGGCGGCCACCTCTGGCTGCGGATGGTTGACCAATTCCAGGTTCTCCCGCAGCGTATCCGGTGTCCTGGCCAGAGCAAACGCGGCGTTCACTGCCACGGCCTTGCGGGAGTAGCGGGCCAGCCGCATAAGTCTCGGGGTGAACTCCTTGCGGGGGTTCAGTCCCAGCGCCAGCGTCGCGCCAAGCACAACCGAAGGATGGGCATGATCCAGCGCGTATTCCAGGTACTTTCCCGACTTCGAAGCGCGGGCGAGCACAGGCAGGAAGCCGCCCAACTGGTCCCAGTCCTTGCGGAGGATCAGGTCATCGGCGATCTTCCTCGCGATGGGCCACCACTGGCTCTCGGTGCCCGACTCGGGGGCCAGCGCCAGGGCCA
>JAHITJ010000148.1 GCA_018817795.1 Myxococcota bacterium
CAGGATGTTGGCCCGGCCGGTGGCGCTGACGCCCACGGCGGCCGGCGGGGTGCCGAACGCGCTCTCGCCGGCGGCGTTGACGGCGTGGACCTTCACGAAGAAGCCCTGGCCCGGGGTCAGGTTCGTCAGCATCGTGGAGGTGCCCGTGACCTCGGTCCCCTCGTTGAAGGCGTTGGCCGTCAGGCCGACGTAGACGCGGTAGGACGTGGGCGCGTCACCGCCGGCGGCGTCGGGCAGCGGCGGGGACCAGGCGACCTCGACCTGTCCGAGGCCGGCGTTGCGCACGCGCAGGCCCACGGGGGGCTCCGGCGGCAGCACCAGCGCGGCGCCATCGCGCTCGGCGAAGTACTCGAGCACCGCATGGCACACAGCCCGGCCGCCCTGCTGGCGGATCCTGGGCTCGCGGTAGAAGACCATGTCGGCGGCGCTGTCGTGGAACAGGATCTCCAGCAGCGCAGAAGGCATCTCGTTGTTGTAGGACGGGTTGAGCTCGCCGAAGTACGCCGAGTACACGCCGCGATCGCGCCAGCCGGCCTCGTACTGGACATACTGGTGCACCAGGCGGTCCTGGATGTGCACGGCCAGGCGGTCCGAGCCCGGTGTGCCGGTGAAGTTGTACGTGCCGTCGACCGGGTTGGGGCCGTAGACGTACGTGGAGGTGCCGCGGCCGCCGCCGGCATTGGAGTGCCAGGACACGAACACGGAGTCCTCGCCGTCCTCGTGGAGCCAGGCGGCCAGGCGCGAGCGGCAGGAGACGTCGTCGGAGTTGTCGGCGTCGGAGGCGTCGTAGACGGTGCTTGGGGCGCCGGCGAACTGGGCGTGGTAGCGGCAGGCCTCCTCATAGCGCGGCTTGCCCGAGACGCCGCCGGTGCGGTTGATCAGGCCCGTGCCGCCGCCGATGCGCACGGCGTCGAGGCTGACCTGGACGTCGACGCCGGGCGATGATGAGTCGTTGGCCAGCGCGAGGGCGCCCTCGGTGGGCGAGAAGCCCGCGCGGAACCAGAAGCGGCCCAGGAACACCCAGGTCTGGCCATGGTGGCGCTGGTCCACTCGATAGTGGGTCTGTCCGCCCGGGTGCAGCACGATGACGTGGGCGTCGGGGGCGCGCTGGGTCCACGCGGAATAAGAGATGTACACGTTGTAATGGCCGTCGGCGGGCACCGAGAGCGTGTACAGGGCGCGGGCGGTCTCGGTGGCGGCCGTGTTCATCAGGCGGTTGGTGCCCGCAGCGAACGGGTTGGTGCCCGAGGCCAGCGGGGCGCCGGCGTGGGAGTAGCCGGTCATGGAGCTGGTCGAGAACAGCCCGGCGTCGCCGATCTCCTGGTACTGTCCACGCGCGGTGGCGTCGGTGCCGTCGTCGTTGTCCACGATCACCATCGCGGAGTTGGTGTCGATCTCGCGCAGGGGCACGATCTGCGCGCCGGCGGCCATCAGGCACGGCACCAGGAACTGATCCACGCTCTCGGCGTTGGACAGATCCTCGACGATGCCCTCGCTCCAGCCGCGCTGGGTCGTCCACGAGCCGCCGGTCCAGTACCAGCCGTGGCCCGGGCTCAGGTATATGGTCTTGCCCCAGAGGGCCCCCTGGGCGTTGGGCGTCCAGGACTTGTGCAGGCCGGAGCGGATGCGCGTGACGAGGGGCCCCACGGTCTGTCCGGGGACCTCCCAGTCACGGGCGGGCACCGGCGGCAGCCCCACGGGACCGCGGATCTCCTCCCCGGCAAGCTCCCTTTCGGCCGTTTCACGCCCGGAGTTGGTGGCCCTGGTCGGCCCGGTCGCACCGACGGGCCCGGTGGAAGGAATGAAGAACAGCGGGATCAACGTGAGCCACATCCATGTGCGCATGGGGTTACCTTCCTTGCCTGCGAAGCGACTATGCCTGGGGAGCCTTCGGCGCCTGGCCGGCCGGGCGTTTGGGGACCAGGACCAGCAGCAGCAGGCCCGCGAACAGCATCATCTCACCGAGGACCAGCGGCCACACCGGGCGCTCGTGGGCCGACAGCCCCACAGACAGCCGCGGCGCCAGCGGGTGTACCGGCGGATCTTCGGGTTCGTCCAGCGCCCGCACCTTCAAAAACGTCGGCAGGCCGACGAGCAGGCGCGAGATGGGATAGCGGGCCACGATCCACTGCGGATCGGTCCCGGTGGGGGTCAAAGGCACGCCTAGGATCAGACTGTCGAGCTGGCCCGCGCGCGTGGACAGGTGCAGGTAGGTGGCGCCGGGCGTGCGCTGGCGCGTGGTGCCGGCCAGGAAGTCGGCCTCCTGGCCCAGGAAGGCCGAGACCTGCTGACGGCTCGACACCAGCACCAGGTCGGTGAACTCGCCGGTGTCCAGCAGGAAGCGGAAGTGCCGCAGCACGGTCTCCTGTGGCACCAGGATGCCCGGCGAGATCGACCCGAAGTGCGCCGCGGTCAACTGCAGCGGGGAATAGGCGCGGTCGATGCGGTCGCGGATCAGCGTGCGCGCCAGATCCGAGTCGCCGCGCTTGTGGCGGGACTGCTGGGCGAAGTACAGCAGCGACCCGATCAGCACCGTCGCCATCAGCGGAAACAGCCACGCCAGTTGGGACCAGTTCTTGGTTTTTTTGAGGTTCGGTTCAGCCATGATTCACCGCCCATACATTAGAAGAAGTATGGACGAAACGCAAGGCCCAGCGCTGGTGCCGATAGAATGATCACTCAGAATGCAGAATGATCACTCCACGCCTCTGTTTTGAAATAGCACAGTACAATGTAAAACATTGGTTTATCACCACCCCGAATGGCGGAATGCGAAGGAAGGAGGGTCCGGGGTGAAATACACGAATTCCGCAGTGTCGAGTGCCCGTGCGATTTCCAGCAGGAGTGTAAAATTCCAGTGACGTGGCTGGTGGCAGAAAAGTGGAAAAGCAGAGGCGTGGGGGATCCCCAGTATATGTTTGCTCACCTGCCTGAGATGGATCGGCCGGCGGCGAGCCGGCCGTCGGAGGTGGAATTGAAATATTGCTTGATCTTGCCGGCAGTTTCGGTATATTGCGCGCCGTCGGTGTGTCGGTTTTTCGGTGCACCGGCCGGATTTCCTTGAGATTCATCCTTGGGTTCGACGCGGTCGGCCCTCGCGACGGGATGTTTTCTGACGTGGAGATCCGCCGGGTTTAGGGTTTTTTGTGTGGAACCATGCTGGTTGTCGCTGTAGCCCGTCTCGCCTTTTCCCTCACGGCCGTGTCCCTCAAGGACAAGCGCCGTGTCGCCCGTGCCCTCATCGATCGCACGCGGCGGCGGTTCCCTGTGGCCGTAGCGGAGATCGAAGAGAACGACAACCACGCAGCCTTGGTCCTGGGGTGTTCCGTCGTCAGCAATGACGCGCAGCATGCCATGTCCATGCTCGACCACGTGGTCTCCTTCATGGAAAACACCTACCTGGCGCCCATGATCCTGCGCGAGCGCGAGATACTCCATTTCGGCCCGCTCGCCGACGGATTCTGGGACGCCGAGGACCCGGACCCGGAGTCGTGGGAGGATGTTGCGGCCTCCTGCGAGCCTGTGTCCGAAGACTGAATCCGCAAGACCACGTCGCCAAAGCGAGAACCTGGTTTCATGCGCATGCCCGTCCTGTTTTCCCAGAAGAGCGGCCCCTCCGGTGGATCCCGCGGTCCCTCCGGTGGATCCCGCGGTCCCTCCGGTGGAACCCGCGAGCCCGGCCGGCGCCCGAAGATGGTCGCCGCCCAGGTGTTCGAGGTGCTGTCCCTGGCGGTCACCTCGATGCTTGAAGACCCGCGCCTGCTGGAGGTCTCCGTGACCCACGTGGAGATCACCCCCGACCTGTCCCAGGCCAAGGTGTACATCACGTCGGCCTCCAAGACCGTCGACCTGGGCGCTGCCGTGGTCGCGCTGCAGAAGGCCGCGGGCTTTCTGCGCCGCCAGCTGGCCGCGGCGCTGACCCTGCGCCGGGTGCCCGATCTGAAGTTCTTCCCCGACACGGTCCTGATGGAGGCCTGGAAGCTCGACGACGTGATCTCCGGGATCAAGACCGACGACACAGACCCGCAAACGGGGGGTGAGAAGTGAACGTCCCCGCGAACCTCCTCCCTCATCTCTCCGGCCGCGTCCTCATCGCCACCCACGCGACGCCCGACGGTGATGCCGTCGGCAGTGCCCTGGGCCTGGCCGCCATCGTCGACGCGCTGGGGGGCAGGTCCCAGGTCGTGTTCCCGAAGCTGCCGGAAGTGTTCGCCTACCTGCGGCCCGGCCACGACATCGTGGAGCGTGCCGACGACGCGTCAGCGTTCGACGCCGTGTTCATCGTCGACTGCGGATCGGCCCAGCAGGTCGCCGACGGCGTGGAGTCCCTTCCGGAAGCGCCCATGCTGATCGTCATCGATCATCACCGCACCCGCGAGCCCTTCGGCCAACTGGAGTGGGTTGATCCGACCGCCTCGGCCACGGGCGTGCTCATCGGCGAGCTGGCGCTGGCCGCCGGCGTCACGCTGACCCCCGCCATCGCCCGCCCGTTGTGGTGCGCGATCCTGACCGACACCGGGTCGTTCCGGTACAGCTCCACCGACGGCCGCACCCTGCGCATGGGCGCGCTGCTGCTGGAGGCCGGCGCGAACCCGTGGGAGGCCGCGCAGTCGATCTACGAGAGCTTCGAGGCCGAGCGCCAGCGCCTGCTGGGGCTGTGCCTGGGCACCCTCGACGTGCGCTGTGACGGCCGCGTGGCCTCGATGCACATCACCCGGGAGATGGCCGACGCCGTGGGCGCCACCATGGACCAGAGCTCGGGCTTCATCAATTATGCGCGCTCCATCGCGGGCGTCGAGATCGCCTTCCTGGTGCGCCAGGACGAGGAGATCGCGGACCTGTGGCGCGTGGCCTTCCGGTCCCGCGGCACGCACCCGGTCGACGCCGTGGCCGCCCGCTTCGGCGGCGGGGGACACCGCAACGCCGCGGGCTGCCGGATCACCGGTGATCGCGACGAGGTGACCAACCGTGTGTTCAATGCCGTAGACGAAATCGGAGGTCTTCGGTGAGCCCGAGAGCCCGACGGATCGACGCCCGGATGCACGGGGTGCTGCTGGTGGACAAGCCCGCCGGGCACACGTCCCATGACGTGGTGGCCCGCGTGCGCCGCGCCGCCGGCTACGTCCGCTGCGGGCACGCCGGGACCCTCGATCCGCTGGCCACCGGGGTGCTGCCGGTTTTGCTCGGCGATGCCACGCGGATCTCCGAGCACCTGATGAACCACGACAAGGAGTACGTCTTCACCCTGTGCTTTGGGCAGGACACCGACACCATGGACGCCGAGGGGCAGGTGCTCAGCACTCGCCCGGTGCCCCGGATGTCCGAGGAGCGGATCCTGTCGATGCTGGCCGGCTTCACCGGTCCGCAGCAGCAGACCGCGCCGATGTACAGCGCCGTGAAGGTCGACGGGCAGCCGCTGCACCGCGCCGCGCGCCGCGGCCACGAGGTCGAGCGACCGGTCCGCGGGATCGTCATCCACTCCCTGACGCTGGAGGCGTGGGAATCCCCGCACCTGACCGCGCGGGTCCACTGCTCCAAGGGCACCTACGTGCGCGTCCTGGCCCACGATCTTGGCCAGCTCGCCGAATGCGGCGCCCATGTGACCGCCCTGCGACGCGTGCGCAGCGGGGACTTCACCGTGGATCGCGCGATGCCCCTGGACGCAGTGCTGGCCCTCTCGCAGGACCAGCTCGGCGAGGCCCTGATTCCGCTGCGCGACGCGCTGGCGTCGTTCGCTGCGGTCGGGATCACGTCCGAACAAGCGCGTGGCGTCCTGTGTGGCCAGGATTTGAGTCTGGAAGATCCTTCCGCAGGGGCCGACGAACCGGTCGTGCTAACGGATGACGCCGGCCGGGCCCTCGCCCTCGCGGTGTGGCAGGGAACGAATTTACACCCCATCCGGGTTTTTCCCGGTGGTTTCGAAAAAACGACTTGCATTTCGGCGAGTTTTCACCAAAACCCAGTAACAGGAGGTTGAACACCATGGGAATGTCCACCAGTTTGAAAGGTCAGATTATCAGTAACTTCAAGAAGCATGAGTACGACACCGGTAGCCCGGAGGTTCAGATCGCGCTGCTGACCGAGCGGATCAAGCACCTGACTGAACACTTCAAGACGAACAAAAAAGATTTTCACAGCCGCCGCGGCCTGCTGATGCTCGTCGGTCGCCGCCGCCGCCTGCTGGATTATTTGAAGAAGCGCGCCGTCGAGCGCTACGCCGCCATCATCGCCGAGCTCGGCCTGCGTCGCTAAGGGCCTTTCAGGCCTGACTTCACATTCCCTTTCAATTGGTCCCCGGGTCGCCGCGACCGGTCCGCCGGTCGCCGCGACCGGTCCGCCGGTCGCCCTGCCCCGGGCTATCTTCCGCATAGGTTCCAGGAAAGTTGACATGTGCCGACGCCGGGGGGAAACTCCCTCAGGTATTGACACCATGATTGATCTCTCGCTGGTCCTGTTCCGCTTCTTCCTGATCCCGCTGCCGCTGGGCGTCATCCTGTGGCTGCTGGCGCAGGGGGGACGGGTGTCGTCGGGACCGGCGCTTCTCGTCTTCTTCGGCGTCTGGTTCCTGGACTACGCGACGCTGCGGTGGCAGAGCCGCTTCTGGTACCGTCGCGGCCAGCCGCGCCTGGCTCTGGCCGGGTGGATGGTCCGGCTGCTCGTGGCGCCGTCGCGGGCCGGGCGGACCACGTTGGCGGCCGAGGCGGCGTGGATCCTGCTGGATCTGGATCAGGACGCACAAGCCGCGACGCTGCTGGCACGGCACGGCACGGGCTCGGTCGAGAAGGACCCGATCTATGCGGTGTCCCTGGCGCGGCTGTTGCTGCACCAGAAGGCGCGGCCGCTTCTGGCCATGGATCTGGCGGATCTGGCCCTCGAGGAACGATCGATGGCGCGGGCGCACTTCGTCCGGGGTCTTTGCTATGAGGCCCTCGAGGAGACCCGTCCGGCGCTGCGCGCGTTCTCGGTCGCCCGGCAGCGGGCTTCCATCGAGGATGACGCGGTGCTGTCGGGTTTTTGCTACTATCACCTGGGCCTGACCTGGGCCCATCTCGGGGAGCGCGACTACGCCCGGGACCATTTCCTTCGGGCCGAGATCATGCTGTTTTTCCTGCCCAGGATCGCCAGGCAGGCCCGCGCGCTGCTGGTGCAGGGTTGAGGTCCCCCATGAGGCTCCAACTGCTGTTTTCCCTGGTGCTGCTGGTCGGCCCAGGATGGTGCCTGCCCGTCGAGGCCGCCGAGCCCGTGCGCGTCCCTGCGCAGGTGGAGACGGGGCTCGCCGGGGGCATGGTCGACCGTGGCGCCGCCCTGACCTGGGAGAGCGCCCTGTTCGCGGGCACCTCGAACATGTTCCTCACCGTCACCATCCCGGTCGTGTTCACCACCGACGGCGTGTTGGCCCGCACCTGGGACGACGCCCGGGACTTCGCCCACGCCCTTCGCGTGCTGTCCTACCGTGGTCAGTCCGATGATCTGAAGTTCCAGTGGTTCCTCGGAGAGGAGACGCGCCTCGGTGAGGACGGCGTCGCCAGGCACCTGCTCCCGCAGATTGGGCTCGAGCACCCGTCGACCCTCGCGTCGCTGCAACTGCAGCGGGATCCGGTGACGCTGCGCCTGCGCCTGCTCGATGTCACCGATCCGCGCGTGGGGACGGCCTCGGTGGCCGTGGACTGGCCGCAGCCCTGGCGTCTGACGGCCGGGTGGTGGGGCATCTCGCGGCTCCCCGTGACGCTGGCCGACGGTCTCGGGGACGTCGAGCTCGACGAAGAACGCGGACTCGTGGTGCCGGCCACCACCCGCTGGTTCTCCGCCCAGTGGCTGGGGGTCGAGCGGGAGTTCTCCGGCCTTTTAACCCGTGCCCGGCTGGTGAACCTCGACGCGCGGGATCCGGCCGCCACCGGCGGGCTGCTCGCGCTGGGAACGGCCCGGACCTGGCATGGTCTTTCGTTTTTGATCGAGGCCGGCGCCGGTGGCGATCACTGGGTTCCCTGGCCCCTGGGACCGTTCTTCCTGGTGCGGGAGTGGTCCGCCGACCTGCGCACCATCGACGACGGGCAGACGCTGTCCCAGCGGCTCGGCGCCCGCACGGAGCCCGGCTGGGGTGTGCAGGTTGCCGGTGGCTTCGAGCTCGACGAGCGGATCACGCTGCGGGCCGGCGCCTTCGCCACCCCGCTGGAACGCACCCTCGACGGCGCCGTGGATGCGTTCCTGGGCCGGCGCTTCCTGCTCTCCGCGCATGGTGCCTGGGACGTGGAGCTGGGTGCCTGGACGCTGGGCCTCGAGACCCGGTTCTCGGTCAACCGCCGCTGGTTCGTCTGGGGCCGCGCCGCCTCGCAGTTCATCGTGGATGCCGACGCGCGGCGGTTTGCGCGCATCGACCTGCTCATGCTGGGGGTTGGCATCCGCACGCGCCTGGAATAGACTTTTTCTGCGGACCACCCTTTCCCGGGTTCCCGTCCGCCGAGGTAGACCATGCCGATTGACCAAACACCGCTGACCGAGGAAGAGCTCGGCCCCAAGCTGGCACGCCTGTTCCTGCCGACGACCCCGGAGAAGATCCAGCTCGGCTTCGCCAAGGGCATCACCCCCGGCGTCCCGCCCGATTCGATCATCCTTGGACTGTATCAACTGGCCCTGCGCGGCGGCGAGTGGCGCGAGCACGTCCGCGACACGCTGATCAAGCTGCCGGACGTGGCCTTCTTCTCGGCCTTCAACACGGGGATGCCCGCCCGCGTGCTGGACTTCGTCGGCGGCTTCCCGATCCCGGCGTCGGCGATCCAGAAGCTCGTGATGCTGCCGGACACGCCCGGAGAGACCATCGCGCAGATCGCCAAGAACGCCAACGAAACCCTGTGCGTGATCATCGGCGACAACCAGGCCCGCCTGCTGACGCATCCCCCGATCATCGAGGCGCTGTATCTGAACAAGCACACCCCGATGTCGCTGGCCATGCGCATCATCGAGCTCGCCGCGCGACACCACCTCGAACTGGCGCTGCCCGCGTACGACGAGATGGTCAAGGCGCTGGATCTCGACGAGCTCCACTTCGATGACCCCATGGACGCCGAGTTCGCGCAGGCCGAGCTCGACGAGCAGTTCAAGAACGTGCAGGAGCACGTCGCGGGCAAGGAGTGGACGCCGGGGGACCCCGACGGGGAGGGCGACGAGGACGGGGAGGAGAAGGATCAGGAAGATGACATCAACAAGATGAAGCCCACCGACGACGTCCCCCGCAACATGGGCGCGATGCCGATCTTCGCGCGCATCCGCCTGGCCCAGCTCGGCAACCGCTTCGTCCGCTCCCAGTTGATCCGCGACTCCAACAAGCTCGTGTCCATGGCCGTCATCAAGAGCCCCGGCATGAGCGACGCCGAGGTCGAGGAGTACTCCAAGAACCGGCAGCTGCCCGAGGACATCATCCGCTACATCAGCCACCGCAAGGACTGGATTAAGAACTACCGCGTCAAGATCAACCTCGTGAACAACCCCAAGACGCCGGTCACCACCTCGATGCAACTGCTCAACCACCTGCGCGAGAGCGACCTGCGCTCCCTGGCCCGCTCCAAGAACGTGCCCCAGGCCCTGCGATCGGCCGCGGTCCAGCGCCTCCACTCGAAGAAGTGATCCTGGTCCGCCTCGCCGTCTCCTCGGAGTCCTCTCCCGGCTTTCAACTTGCAATTTCACGCATTGGGTGGCAATAAATGGTCATGTTGCAACCTCCTGGAAAACCCCTGGTGCTGTCCTTGATTTCACTTCTCGCAGTTCTCCAGATCGCCGCCTGCGACGACGACTCCGGAGGCGGCATCGACCTGGAGCGCGCGCGGGAGTTCGCCGAAATCCGGTGCGCGAAACTGTTCGAGTGCTGCAACCCGACCGGGGCCTACGACGACGAGACCGACTGCGTCGAGTCCACCATCTTCGGGTTCTGGTACCTGGATTATATCGGTGCCTCGGTGGATCCCGACCGGATGGCGGCCTGCCTCGATGCGCGGATCGCCCAGGTCTCGGGCGAGTGCACCGACGAGTATCGGCGCAGCCTCGACGAATGCGCGCTGGTGTTTCATGGCCCCCTCGGCGTCGGGCGCGCCTGCACCCTGCTCGAGCAGTGCGCCTCCGGCCTGTACTGCAAGCCCACCGAAGCCGATGTGAACACACGCTACTGCGCACCGAAAAAGGACGAGGGCAGCGCCTGCGACCGCAATCTCTTTTTGAGCTCGGCCGAGTGCGGTTCCGGCCTGATCTGCCTGGAGCAGGCAACCGGCGATCGCTGCAAGGCGCCGCTTCCGCCGGGCACCTCCTGCACCCGGTCGTACGAGTGCGGCAGCGAGTACAGCCTCGATGCGATCTGCGTGTTCGGCCGGTGCGGTGCGCGTCTGCCGGACGGGGCTGATTGTGATCCCGATCATCCGGAATGGTGCCTCTCCGGTCACTGCGATCCGGACGCGCCGGTGTGCACCCCCGAGACGCTGCAGGAGTACTGCGAGGACATGAATGAATGAATGAATGTCCCCGGGCTCGTCATCACCATGTTGCGTCTGTGTGTGATAAAGGGGGTCGGCGCGCCTACCGGCGGACGACCTTGCCGCTGCCGGAGATGGTCTGCTCGATCCGGGCCGCGTCACCGGCATAGGTCACCGCGCCCGAGCCGCTGATGTTCACCTTCAGGGCCTCCGAGATCGTCACGTCGATCTTGCCCGAGCCGCTGATCCGCACGTCGGCCTTGTTGGCCGGCAGGGAGACGGCGTCGACCTCGCCCGAGCCGGACACGCCCACGTTGAGCAGCACCGCCTTGCCGGTGAGCGCCAGCCTGCACGACCCCGAGCACGCCAGCGAGAACTCCGCGGCGTCGATGCCGGAGACGGTGCCCCGGGCCGAGCCCGAGACCTTCACGCGCGTCAGCGCCTTCGCGGAGAGGGTCAGCCGGATCGGGGACTTCGGCGAGATGGCCTTCTTGTTCTTCACGATCAGGACGCCGTCCTCGACGACGGTCGTGATCAGCGGCAGCAGGTTGTCGTCGCCCACAAGGACCAGGGACTCCTCCTGGCCTGCCGTGATCTTCACCTCGTAGCCGCCCGAGATGCGCACCTCCGTAAAGCCCTTGATCTCTCGCTTCTCCTCCACGATGACGCCGCTGCCCTCGATGCCGCGCAGCCACTGGCAGGCGGACAGTTGAACCAGCGCGAAAACGGCCAACAGTAGGTGCTTTTTCATGATGGTCACTCCTCTTGTGGGGAAAGTATCCCGGGCCGCCGCCGGGAAGTCAACGCGAAAAACCGCTGATGGGAGAGCGACGGGAACGTCGAGCGGAATGAAGTCCAGGATATCCAGCCTTGCCTTGAATGTTCTACATTGCGTGCAGTGGTTCTGAGTCAAAGTCCCATGGTCGTAAAAACAGGGTTGACAGCGTGCGGTTGTTTTTATAAATACCGGATTGTTACGCATGGATGCGTACCACACATGTGGCGATAAGGAAGGTCGAGTGGTCGGGCGACTGCCAGGAAGCAGTCGGGCGACTGCCAGGAGGCAGTCGGGGGCTGCAAACGAGTGGTCGGGCGACTGCCGGGAGGCAGTCGGGGGCTGCAAACGAGTGGTCGGGCGACTGCCAGGAGGCAGTCGGGGGCTGCAACCGGGCGGTCGGGGGCCGGAATTGGGAAGTGGAGCGACGAAATCGGATGGTCACGGCCGTCATGGGGACGGTCGGGAGAAGAAACCCATAGGACGATGAAAGGAAACCGAAGTCATGGCCAATGAACGATTGATCAGCAAGGGGAAGGCCCACTCCATTCCCACGGTCGCCCAGCTCGGGCGCGTCGCCGTGGGCAACGCCAGCGCCCACCAGGAGCAGTTGGGCGCCGCGGGCTGGACGGAGGCGAACACCGGAGAACTCGAGGCGGAGGTCGCCCGCCTGCTCGAAGAGGACGCCGCCAAGGTGGGGGCGCGCATCGACGCCCATGAGTTCTTCCTCCGGGAGGAGGGCGCGCGGCTCGAGGTCAAGTCCCTGGTCCGCAAGGTCGCCGGGGCCGTGAAGATCCTGTGCCGTGATGGCGCCGTGGAGGGGCTGACGGCCGAGCACTTCGCCGTGGGCGATCAGATGCGGGGCACGCCCCTGATGCTGACCTACCTGGAGCGCACGATCCCGCTGGCGGCCCGGATCGACGCGCCTCTGGCGCGCTTCTTCGGCGGGAGCAAGGTCTCCGAACTGATGACCCAGGCCCGGACCCGGCTCGCCCAGGCCGACACCGCCCAGGAGACCGCGCGTGCGGCGCTGCCGGCTGACACCGCGGCCGTGCTCGAGCGCAAGGGCCGCATCCTGGACCTGGTCGACGAGCTCAACACCATCGCCCGCATCGCCTTCGACGGCCAGGCCGAGATTTGCGCCAAGTTCAACAAGGATCTGCTGCTGCGGGCGGTGCGCGCCCGGGCCAGGGACCTCCCGTCGCCGGTCGACCCGGTCTGACGCCTGAATATCACATCGAGACCTGCAGGGATTGATCCGGGCGCTGGGTACAGCGGGCGCTGGGTACAGCGGGCGCTGGGTACAGCGGGCGCGGATTACCGCGGCGGGACGCAGTAGCCCTGCAAGGATGGCTGGGTCTCCACGCCGTTGTAAGAGGTGGGCAGCTCATGGCTGGAGGTGTAGAAGCGGGAGGTCGTGAGGCAGACGAAGGGACCGTTGGCCAGCTCCGCGCATCGGTCGTTGTTCTCGAAGACGGTGGCGTCGCAGAAGCGGCGGCAGGCCGTGGCAGGTGTCTCTAGATTCGTCTCGCGGAAGGGGTCGGCCATCACGCAGGCAGCGGCGTTGTCACACTCGGAAATCTCCGAGGCCGGGTCGCAGGATTCTCCGGGGGCTTTGGGCGAAGTCGACACCGGGCGGCAGACGCCCTGGAGGCTGCCGTCCTTGAAGGGCAGGCAGGCGGTGCCGTCGTCGCAGGGGCGGCCCGATCGGGTCTGGAGGTTGGTGAGAAGGTGGCAGGCGGCATGCGCCCTCGTGAAGACCGGGTCGACTCCGTCGGACGAGGGGTAACACTGGCCGATGTCCACGAGACGATAGCCGTCCTCGTAAGCCCAATAGTCGCGAAAGATCTCCGAGGTGTTCAGGCAGTTGTAGTGGTCCGGGCAGGTGTCCTCGATGATGCCCGCGAAGATTCGCTTCGTGTCACAGTAGTTTGCGCACACGCCGCGCTGCGGGTCCTGCGGGTCGGCCAGGCACCATCCCTCGTAGCAGATGTCGTTGAGGTCGTAGACGAGCTGGCTGCCCCGGATCGTTGGGTCGCAGGATTGCCCCTGCCGACGGTGGCCGTTGACGCCGCAGTACTGGGAGGCCTCCTTGGCGATGCCGCCGATGGTGCAGTAGCCCAGCGAACCGTCGGCCGCTGTGCAGGTGCCGAACGGCGAGAAGCACTGGGGGGTGGCAAAGCAGAATCCGGTGTCGTTGCCGATGCTGTGGATGCACTCCGAGTTCAGTCCGCATTCGAACTGCTCCTCGCAGGTCCACCAGCAGGCGTCGCCCCAGGAGCCCAGACGAATGCACTCGACCGGACGGTTGTCCTCGGCGCAGCACACACTGGTCTCCGGGTCGCATGGACTGCCCCACTGCGTCTCCGTGCACCAGGAATCACAGGCGACCACGTCCAGCGTGCAGTTGGTCGCGCAGGCGAGCGTGCCTCCATTCGGATAACCGATGCTCTCGCAGGTCATCCCGTCGGGGGCGGCGCCGTCGCAGAACTCGCCGGGGTCGACGACCCCGTTGCCGCAGAGGTCTTCGCTCACGCAGCCGGCGGTGTCGAGCAGGCAGCCGTCGGTGCACGCGATCGCGCCGGAGGCGAAGCCCAGCGACTCGCAGGTGGTGCCGGCGGGGTCGTTCTCCTCGCAGTCCTCCCAGCCGTCGACCTCGCCGTCGCCGCAGGTCAGCGGCACCACGCAGGCCGCCGTGTCGAAGGTGCAGTCGGCGGCGCAGGCGAGCTCGCCGGTTTCAAAGCCCAGCTCCGCGCAGATCGCGGTCAGCGCAAGGCCGGGCTCGCAGTCCTCGCCGTCCTCGAGGACGTCGTTTCCACAGGCCGTGCTGCTGCAGGCGGCGGTGTCGAAGGTGCAGTCGGCGGCGCAGGCCAGCTCGCCGGAGACGAAGCCGCGATCGGCGCAGGTCGCATCGGCCAGATCCGCGCCGTCGCAGTCCTCGCCGGCCTCCCGCTGGGCATTGCCGCAGACGGCGGCCGTGCCACCGTCGTCGCAGGCCGTGATGAAGCTGGTCATCGCCAGGAACGACACCATCGAAGAAAGCAGGGTTATGTGTTTCATGGGATTCTCCTCCAAGTCGGGGTTCTTCACAAAACGCAAGAAAAAGGACGTAGGTCTAAATGCTTGGTAGCATGTTTTATGGTTAAGTCAATATTGAAAGCAGATCATGTGGCCCGCAGCAGAAGGGTCATGCCCAAGATTCCACCGGCGCTGAGGGCGTGAGCGAGCGTTTGATCGACGCCCCTGTTCCTACGGAGAACAGCCGGCGCCCCTGGAGCGGGGGCTGTCCTGCAGGGCCAGGCAGCGGTAGGTCCTTACTCCTGCGGGATGAACTCCAGATCGAAGTCCTGGGTGGTGATCTGGCTGTTGGGGGGCACGTCCACGCACTGATCGATGAACAGGCCGCTGTCGCTGGTGGCGCAGAGGCGGTAGCCGTGGAGCTGGGCGTCGTCGAGGGCGATCTCGTACACGTTGATGTAGTAACTGCCGTCGGTGCGGACGAAGTCGCACTGGGTGCCGCTCTCGGCGAGCTCGGCGCAGACCTGCACGTTGTAGTCGGTGGGCGTGCCCTCGGGCACGGTCACGGAGCCGTTGGCGAGCTCGTAGCCCGGTTCCATGGGACCGTAGCAGGCGGCGATGAGCATGGTGGCGCCGGCCGAGAGGGCGCCGGCGACGACTTGTTTCAGGGTGCGGATGACTTTCATGGCGGGACGTGACCTCCTTGGGTGCCCGTACTATCCCTCAAATCGGACACTTTGCAAACTGCGTCGTTCGAAAAATGTGGAGAATCTGGTACACTGCCTTGCGCAATAAAGCGGAGGTTGTCATGCGATTGTTGGTTGTTTTGCTGTTGGGTATGAGTTTTTTGGCCGGATGCGGCGCGAGGCCGGGTTACTCCGCACGGACGCTGGTGGCCGAACCCGGGAGCCTGCTGGTGCCCGCCGGCGCGTCCATCGCCGTGCTGACCGTCGGACAGGGACCGGTGGATTCGCAGATCAGTTCGAGTCCCGAGGCCGCCAGCGAACGCCTGATCCGGGTGCTGAAGGCCCGGGGATTTGCCGTGCGCCGGATCACCGACGGCGAGCTGGAGACCTGCACCGAGACCTACGTGCTGCGGCTGCAGGTCGGCTTCCATGAGAAGGACGCCGGCGGCGCCCCCGGGGACGAACCCCGGCAGGTCGTCACCGTGGAACTGATGGAGATGCGGACGCGGAGGGTCCTGGGGCGCACCCGGATGCTGCTGACCTTCGACGGACCGTCCCTCGACGGTCCCAGCGCCGAGGATCTGGTCGTGCGCCGGACCCTGGGATGGCTGGAGATCCGGGGGACCCTCGAACCCTGGCGGACCGATCCCCCGCGCAGCGGCGGCTTCTTCGTCGAGACCACCAACACCACGGCCCTGTTCACCCGCAAGACCGTCAAGCAGGACATCCCCTTTTATCAGGCCCGCACCGACTGGGAGCGGTTGAGTCTGCAGAACTACGCCTTCGGGCTGGGCTTCGGCTTTGAAGGCACGCCGCTGGAGATGACCCTGGCCTTCTTCGTGCACAGCAGCCTCACCCAGGACAGGACCTCCGGCGGCGGCCTGCAGCTGGGACTGGAGTACGAGCTCCCCTCATCTCGCCCGGTGAAGACCACGATCTGGGGTCGCGGCACCGCCGGATTGTTCAACATCGAGGGCAACAGCGGCATGCTGTGGCGGCTCACCGCCGGCGCCGGCCTGAGCTGGTCGCCGTGGTCGTTCTTCCGGTTGTACGCCCGCGCCGGCCTGGGAGGCCAGTGGCTCGACACGGTCGACCTGGACGTCACCTGGGATCGCCCGCGCGACCTCGGGCTCGACAGTTTCGTGGTCCAGCTCGACGCCGGCCTCAGCCTCAACTGGTAAAACCGGGCGTTGGCCGAAGGACCGCGTCGGTTGGCCGAAAGGCCCTGGCGATCGATCCGAAACGGCGTCAGATTGCCGTTAGCAAGGAGGTGTGGCGATGTTTCACACGATGCACGACGACAATGACGAACACGAAAACCACGACGACAACGGCAACCACGAGAAAAGCACGTTCACGACGACCTGCGTGATGAACAGTTCCGGCGACGAGCGCTGCGGGGGCGTCTTCATGGGCGGGGCGTTCATCCTGGCGGGCACGGCCTTCCTGGTCGAGCACCTGGGGTACCTGCCCGACGGGATCGGCTCGGCCTGGTCCCTGTGGCCGGCGCTGCTGATCTGGGGTGGCGTGGTCAACTTCCTGCTGCTGGGCCGCGGCGGGCACATCGGCTGGGGCGTGGGCCTGCTGGCCGCGGGCGCGCTGCTGGGCGCGGACAAGCTCGGTTACGTGGAGCTCCAGTGGGGCCTGCTGTGGCCGGCGCTGATCATCGCGGCCGGCCTGGCCATCGTCTGGGGGACGTTCTTCTCCAGCAAGAAGCACCACAAGAAGGACGGCCAGCGGATCGAGGCCGGACGGTTCGAGACCAACATCGTGATGGGCGGCCGCGAGGACACGGTGACCTCCCGCGAGTTCGAGGGGGGCGCCATCTCCTGCGTCATGGGCAGCCTGGAGCTGGACCTGCGCGACGCCGAGATCCGGGGTGAGGAGGCGGTGCTCGACGTCAAGGTGATCATGAGCGGGGTCCAGCTGCTCGTGCCCCCGCACTGGGAGATCGTGTCGCGCTGCTCGCCGGTGCTCGGCGAGATCGAGAACAAGGCGCGCAAGGCTGCAGCCCCGCGCCAGGATGGGCGCCCCGCCAAGCGCCTGGTCATCCAGGGCACCATCATCATGGGCGGCATGGAAATTCGTCTGTAGAGAGGCACCCCGATGGAACGCACCTGGCTCAGCCGGAACCTGGTCCCGTACTACCTGGCCTGGATTCCCATGGCCGTGATGGTCACGATGCTGCTGCTCAACCGCGGCAACGGGCCTGCGTTCTCCATCATCGTGAGCCTGCTGTTCTGCCTGCCCATGGCCGCCGTGGGCGCAGGGGCGCGGTTCATGTGCCGGGCGCTCCCGCTGAAGCGGCAGCGCATGGCCATCGTGCTGTCCTCGGTGCTGGTGTCGGGCCTGGTGTTCTCCGGGATCTGGGCCGGGCTCTTCGTGCTGGTGCTGCGCCTGTCGCGGCTGCGGACCCCGGCGCAGATCGACGCGACGGCGCTGGAGCTCTTCCTGCTGGGCGTCGCTGCGTTCATCTTCACGCTGCTGTACCACTACCTGGTGGAGGCCGCCGAGCAGGTGCGCCGCGCCCTGCACAGCGAGGACGAGGCGAGGGTGCAGTTGGGGATGGCCCAACTGCGGGCGCTGCGGGCCCAGGTGAACCCGCACTTCCTGTTCAACAGCCTCAACTCGGTGGCGGCGCTGATCGGCTCCGATCCGGCGGCAGCCCGCGAGATGGTGGTGCGCCTGGCGACGTTCTTCCGCGCCACCATCGCCGCGGGCCGGCAGGAGTCGATCCCGCTCTCCGACGAGCTGGCGCTTCTGCGCAACTACCTCGGGATCGAGAAGGTGCGCTTCGACCAGAGGTTGGTGGTCGAGGAAGAGATCGATCCGGCGCTGCTGAACCTGCAATGGCCGCCGCTGCTGCTGCAGCCGCTGGCCGAGAACGCCGTGAAGTACGGCGTGTCGTCCTCGGCCGAGCCGGTGCGGATCACCCTCACCGGGACGCTGGAGCCGGAGCACGCGGTCCTTTGCTTTCACAACGGCTTTGACAGGGACGGTCTGCCGGCCCCGGGCACCGGCACCGGGCTGGCCGCGACGCGCGAGCGGTTCGAGCGGTTCTTCGGGGAGCGCGCGGCCATGACCGTCGAGGCGGACCACGGGGAGTTCCGCGTCACCCTGCGCGTGCAACGGGAGAGGTTGAAATGAAGGATGCTCTGACAGCCGTCATCGTGGACGACGAGAAGCTGGCCCGGCAGTACCTTGCCGAGCTGGTCGGTGAGTTTCCGGAGGTCCGGGTGGTCGCGACCTGCTCCGACGGCTTCGAGGCGGTCAAGGCCATCACCGAGCACGGTCCGGACCTGGTGTTTCTGGACATCCAGATGCCGCGCCTCGACGGCTTCGAGGTGCTGGAACTGGTCGACCGCAGCGCCCTGGCCGTGGTGTTCGTGACGGCCTACGACCAGTACGCGCTCAAGGCCTTTGATGCCCACGCGGTGGACTACCTGCTCAAGCCGTTCTCCCGCGAGCGCCTGGCCCTGGCGCTTGCGAAGGTCCGGCGAAACTTCACCGGCGGGCTGCCCGGCGTGGACCAGTTGCGCAGGACGCTGCGGCCCGACGAGAAGTACCTGAGCCGGATCGTGGTGCGGGACGGGGCGGCCGTCTCGGTGATTCCCTGCCGCGATGTCACCAGCCTCTGCGCCGAGGACGACTACGTGAACATCCGCAGCAGCAGCGGGAGCGTGCTCAAGCACCAGACCATCGCCAGCCTCGAGGAGTCCCTGGATCCGGAGAAGTTCGTGCGGATCCACCGCGGCTCGATCATCAACCTCGAGAAGCTCGCGCGCATCGAGCTGGTCGAGCGCGATCACTACGAGGCCGTCCTGCTCGACGGCCAGCAGTTGCGCATCTCGCGTGCCGGGCACCAGCGTCTGAGGGAATTACTGGGTTAGGAGCGCCATTCCAGACAGGATCCTACGGGATGGCCTTCAGAACGTGGGCCAGGCCGTCCTCGAAGACGGTGCAGATGCGGGCGTAGTCGGCGTCGGTGTGGCGCCAGGCGATGTAGGAGTGGTGGTAGGGCTGCATGAAGACGCCGGCGCGGATCGCAAAGGTGTGGAACAGCGTGCGGCGGGCCTTGTACTTGCCGGCCTCGTCGTGGGAGAACCAGACATAGGGCATCATGGGGTTGCCGGTGATCTCCACGGGCAGGCCGGACTTCGCGCAGATCGTGTCGAGGTCCCGGCGCAGCTTGAGGCCGCGCTCCCACAGGATGTCGAGCACGTTGTCGCGCTCGAGGATCTCGATGGTCTTGATCGCGGCGACCATCTCCAGGCTGTTGGGGAAGAACGTCGACGACAAAAAGGCCTTCTTTTCGTAGACCTTCATGTATTCGGCCTTGCCCACCAGCGCCGAGATCGGGTAGCCGTTGGCCATGGCCTTGCCGAAGGTGGACAGGTCCGGCGTCACGCCGTAGCGCTTCTGGGCGCCGCCCAGGGACATGCGGAAGCCCGAGCGGATCTCGTCGAAGATCAGCACGGCGCCGGCGGCGTGGGCCAGGTCGCGGGTCAGTTCGAGGAAGCCCGGGGCGGGATCCTCGACCGGGTGCGCCAGCGGATGGCCCACCGGGGTGACGATGATGCCGGCCAGGTCGGCCTTGTGCTCGGCCACCAGCTTCTCGAGGCCCTCCATGTCATTGTAATGGAACTCGTAGACGTCCTCGAAGAGCTTCTCGGGGACGCCGCCCTTGACCTCGACGCACCAGTCGTGCCAGCCGTGGTAGCCGCAGCGCAGGATGACCTTGCGATCGGTGTGGGCGCGGGCCGCGCGGATCGCCGCGGTGGTGGCGTCGGAGCCGGTCTTGACGAAGACCATCATCTCGGCCGACGGGATCAGCCGGGCCACGGTCCGGGCCAGCGTGTTCTGGTGCTCCTGCGCGAGGTTGAAGCAGAAGCCCTTCTCCATCTGGGCGATCACGGCGTCGTCGACCTCCTTCTCGCGGTGGCCCAGGATGATCGGGCCGTAGGAGCACAGCAGGTCGATGTATTCGTTGCCGTCGACGTCCCAGACGTGGCCACCGGCGGCGCGGTCCAGGAAGATCGGGTATTCACCGGGCACGAAGTTGTAGGGCCGCCGGATGCCGGCGATGCCGCCGGGCACGAGCTTCTGGGCTTCTTCGTAGAGCTGGAAGGAACGTTCGTTGTTCAGTTTGTCCATGAAACACTCCTGGGTGAGGGGTAGCTGCGTCACTTCCCGCCGGTCATGCCACCGATGGCAGAGCCGCCGAACATGAGCAGGGCCTTGAGGTCTTCGTCGGAGAATCGGATCTGGGCGCCGATGTAGAAGTCGCGGCCGCCGCCCGCGCCGGTGCGCGGACGTTCGTTCATCAGGTCGTCGACGCCGGCGACCAGGAACATGCGGCGGTAGAACTCCCAGACCACACCGAGCTTGAAGCGCGGGAAGAGGTTGGCCGAGAAGTCGAAAAGGTCCGCGTGGATGGAGAGCCGGTTGTCCAGCAGGTGCAGGTCCATGCCCGCTCCACCGGTGCTCTCCTTGATGCCGAACCGGAACGTGAAGTAGTCAATCTTCTTGCCGAACATGAACGAGAAGCGCATCGAGTCGGTGACCGAGAGCTCCTCGGTACGCGAAAGCGGCGGCCCGACCTCGGGGTTGTCGGTGCGCGTCACGGTGTACCTCGTCGAGCGCGAGCCGCGCGGGTCGTCGATCAGTTCGATCAGGTAGAACTTGTCCTCGCGCGGGTACAGCGACACGGAGATGTAGGTCTTGACGCTGTTGGCGATGAGGTTGTACTCGGTGCGCAGGCCGACCACCGCGTCGAGGCGCGTGAGGCCGCCCAGGAAGTTCTTCGCGTCGGAGGTGATCTGCTCGATGTTGTCGGCGATGGTGGCCGAGGTGATGAACTTGCCGATGGTGCCCTCGCCGTCCTTCATCTTCTTGGTGATGTCGGCCAGGTTCTCGGTGAGGTCCTTGGTGTTCTCCGCGATGGAGTCCTTGCCGGTGAGGTCCTTGTCCAGCTTGTCGAGCAGGGTGTTGACGCGGTCCAGGGAGGACTGGGCGGAATTGCCCAGGCCGTCGAGCTTGCCGCCGGTGGCCGCCACGATGGTGCGCAGCTCCCGCGTGAGCTCGCGGACGTTGGTGAGGATCAGCGTCACGTCGCGCGGGGCCCCGGAGGTGATCAACTTGACGTCGTCGGTGATCGAGTCGAGCTTGAGCAGCAGCTGGTTGAGGGCCTTGGAGTTGGTCACGATGGCGTCGTCGGTGTTGCGCACCAACTGGGGGATGCCGGTGCTGGCGAGCTTGCGCACCTCCTGCACCAGCAGCTGGACCTCCGGGATCAGGTCACCGGCGCGGTTGATGATGTCGCCGGTGGTGACCGGCTCCTCGACGATCTTGATCTGGTCGCCGTCACCCAGCCGCTTGTTCTTGCGCACCTGGCCGGTGAGCGGATCCATGCTCTCGGGGGTGCCCGGGTCGATCTCGAGGTAGTAGCCGCCCATGAGGCTGGCGACCTTCTTGGTCACCGCGGCGTTCTCGTACATGACCACCTTTTTTTCCACGTAGATGTCGATGCGCGCGAGCCGGTCCTGCAGCCGCCGGTCCGTGATCTGGCCGACGCGGAGGCCGGCGATCTGCACCATGGACTTGTCCACGAGCCCGGTGGCGTCCCGCAGCAACGCATACACGGAATAGCCGCGCGCGCCGCCGAGGCCCTCGGTGACCGCGTGCAGGGAGTACCAGATCGAGAACGCGACGATGACGATGAACAGGCCGACCTTGAAAGCGGAGCCGTAGTCCTTCATGCGACCGTCTCCTTGCGTCCGAGGATCCCGGATACTTCCAGGAACTCCACGACCCGCGGATGTGTCGACGCAAGAATCTCCTGCGGCGTTCCGATGTCGATGATCTTCCCGCCCCAGAGCATGCCCACCCGGTGGGCGATGCGGAAGGTGGACGCCATGTCGTGGCTGATCACGACCGAGGTCACGTGCAGGGTGTGGTTGATGTGCGCGATCAGGTCATCGACGTTCTTGGTGGCCACCGGATCCAGGCCGGTGGTGGGCTCGTCATAGAACAGGATCTCCGGTTTGAGCACGATCGCCCGGGCCAGGCCCACGCGCTTGCGCATGCCGCCGGACAACTCCGACGGGAACTTGTGCTCGATGCCGGGCAGGTCCACGCTCTGCAGCACCTCGGTGACGGCCTCGCGGATCTCCTTCCGGCTCTTCCTGGTGTGCTCGATGAGCGGAAACGCGATGTTCTCGTACACCGTCATGGAGTCGAACAGGGCGGCGTACTGGAACACCATGCCGAACTTGTGGCGGATCTTGTTCATCTGGTAGTCCGACATCGGTACCAGGTCGACCCCGTCGACGTAGATGTGTCCGGCGTCGGGCTTCACCAGCCCCATGAGGTGCTTCATGGTCACGCTCTTGCCCTGGCCCGAACCACCGATGATGATGTTGATCTTTCCCCGCTCGAGATCGAGATCAAGCTCGTCGAGGACCGTCTGCTCCTTGAAGCGCTTGGTGAGTCCCCGCACCCGGATCTGGAATCGCTCGTCGCGGATGGCGGGATTGGCTTCGGGAGGGGGGAGGGGATAGTTCATGACAATGTAGTACAATAACTCTACAAAAAAAGCAAATTTAAGGCTGGCCCGAGGTGAAGTTCATCTCCGTCCAGTCCAGGTAACTGCGACCGCTGAGATCCAGCGGCGCAAGAATGACGAAGGAATCCCCGGCGCCCGTGTTTCCGCAGTTGGTGCAGGTCGAACTGGGGACCGAAAGGGTGTTGCCCGCGGAGAAGGTCGAGAAGGTCCCCGTGGCGACCGGGGGCGCGGAGAGCAGCGAGCCGTCGGCGACGACCTGGAACGGGACATCGACGAGCTGGTCGGGCAGGCTGACGTTGAACGTGAAGATCTGCGCCCCGGCGTCGATCGTGTGCGACTGGATCTCCAGCACGGAGGGCACCCGGATGCGGTTGTAGCCCAGGTGCAGGCCCAGTCTGGTCGGGTCGCGGAACAGTTCGTAGTTCGGGTACTCTGTAATATAGAAGATGACCTCGGTGGTGCCGAAGGGGGACTGGACGGTCCCCAGGACCGTCTCGGCGGCGTCGAACACGCCGTTGCCGTTGTCGTCGCTGTACACGAACGGGATGACTAGGTAGCCCTTCACGGTGTCGCCGTTGCCCGTGGTCCAGGTGATCTCCCAGTCCTGGGCCTGGGTGCCGGTGAACTCCGGAGCCAGCACGGTGGCGTCATAGGTGCCATCGGACACGGGCACGTCGACGATGGGGAGGACCTGGTTGGTGCCGGCGCGCACCTCGTCGAACATGGACGTGACCCAGGCCATCGAAGGCGTGTATCCGGTCATCGCCGCGGCGTTGACCACATAGACCGCCACACGGGCGGTGTCGTAGCCGGAGTCCTCGGCGCCCGTCAGGTGAATCTCGGTCACCGGGCTGCGACGGAGCCAGGCGTCCAGGCTCTCACGGAAGAAGTCCCAGTCCAGCTCCTCGGGTTCGTCGGCGATGACGTCCACGAGCTTCCATCCCAACTGACCCACCGGGTTGTCCCCGTCGGGCATGGCGTAGTGCAGGATGCCCGCGTTGAGTCGGGCGGCCAGCAGGGGTTCTCCCTCATTCCAGATGTAGTCGTCGTTGAGGTCATCGTACACCACGATGGGGAAATAATTGTACTTCACCTGACGGAAGGCGTCGGTGTTCAGCATGGCTTGGTGGGGCATGATCGGCAGGTTCAGTTCGAAGCCGGCCGGGGAGGGGCAGGGGCACACCGACTCGGAGGCGGCCTGGGCCAGGATCGGGGCGCCCAGATCGATGGTCACGCGGTCGGTCATGTTCAGACCCATGGCCGCCACGCGGGCCGAGCGGAAGCCCAGCGGATAGGACTGGTCCAGGTAAACCGTGCCGGAGACCCGCGGGCCGTAGAAGTCGAAGGTCATCTCTTTTTGTCCTTCGATGCCGTTCAACTGGAACAGGATGGTCTGCAGGCGCGTGTCGGAGGTGGTCGCGTGGATGTTCAACGTGCCGGAGACGCCGGTGGTGAAAAAGTTGGCCGGGCTGCCGTCGAACGCCAGGTTCGGCTCATTGGTCAGCAACGTGAAGTCCGCTTCGGCGATGGGGCCGGAGGTGTCCTGCAGGCTCAGGCGCAGCGTGAAGTCGCCCTCGTCCCAGGTGTACTGCACGTCCATGGGCGTGAGGTTCACGTTCACGTCGAACACGATGTCCACGGTCGGATCGATGGCGGGATCCACGGCGGTGTCGACGGTGGAGCCGGCCGAGACGTGCGCCGAGATCGTGGAGGTGCCCATGGTAAAACCCTTGACGGAGAAGACCGCATTGCCGTCGGCGCCGGTGACGGCCGAGGCGGGCGTGAACGTGTCGCCCTCGACGAGGGAGGTCAGGGCCACGGCCACGCCGGGAAGCGCCGCGCCGCCGTCGTCGACCACGTGCACGGTCACCTCGGAGACGAGGCCCGCGGGATCGGCCTGATAAAGGACCTCGCCGGCGGTGATCGTGGACAGGGAGAGCGAGGGCTGGGTCACGGTTTTCTTTCCGCCGTCGTCACAGGCAGACAGGGTGAGCCAGACGAAAACGGAGATGATGGAAAATCGCGGAAAATTCATGAGGTTTCCTCCCTGCCGAAGTTGATAGCATCGCCGGTTTTCGCGCGCAAGCTGATGTCCGGGAAAGTCATCGTCATCGGGTGATTTTTCCGGAATTCGTTGTCGGCAGATGTAGGATAATTTGCGACATGTGAGGGAATGGGATACCTTGGAAATGGAGACGACATGGTGTCGCACTCCACTTGGCACGAACACGATTTTCCCGGATTTTTGAGCGAGTATTTGAAGAAAATGAAAAATCAGCTAAAGTATCCCCCGGAAGAACGGTTGGAGAGTTCCTTGAAGCCTTTTCAGATGCAACTATCCTGGCAATTCGACGAGAGCCCGCGCACCATCGCGCGCCGTCGTCCTGCGAGCCCCGGACGGCGTGCGGTCAAACCCGTGCCCCGCTTTGTCCAGCCCACGCTTCCCCTCCCCCTGCCGGTGGAGGAGGGCGAGGCCGCCGTGCTCGAGCGCCGGATCCAGGCGCACATGCGCGGCAAGCTGGAACTGACCGTGACCGACAACCGCTCCTCGATCATCTCCGTGAAGCGGCTCGGGGGCGTGTTCAAGGTCCGCCTTCATCACATGTTCCTGTCCGCCGAACCGCGGATCCTGCGCTCGCTGGGTCGCTACATCGAGAAGGCCGACGCGGAGAGCTCCACGATCCTGGAGCAGTACATCGAGACCCACAGCACCATGATCCGCGACCAGGCCCCGGCCTCCCGCGCCGAGGAGCTGCGCGCCCAGGGCGAGGTTTACGACCTCAAGGAGATCTTCGACCACCTCAACCGCCGGTACTTCTCCAACGGCATCTCGGCCCGGATCACCTGGGGCCGCGAGAACAGCGGGCCGTCGCGCCATCACCGCTCGGCCAAGATGGGCACGTACTCCGTCGAGGATCGCCTCATCACCATCCACCCTGCGCTGGACCGCCAGTTCGTGCCGCGCTTCTTTGTGGAATCGGTGATGTACCACGAGATGCTGCACCAGGTGTACGGCGCCCCCGTGGTCAACGGCCGTCGCCAGTATCACTCTCCGGCCTTCATGGCCGCCGAGAAGCGTTTCGACAACTTCCACTTGGCCCGTCAGTGGGAACAGGAAAACATCAACCGCCTGCTCTATTTCTAAGTTTCTGCGCCGCCGTCGAAAACCTTGACTTCCAGGCGGGATTTTCATTCAATACAAACCCCTGTTTCGGTCCGAAGTTGACCGGCGAACTCCTTGGAGATGTTCATGTGGAATGATTTCCTGCATTCATTTGTCCCTTCGTCCTCCGCCTGGCATGGCCGCGTGCGGGCCTTGCAGTTGTGCGCACCCATCCTGGAGGAGATATCCAAGAGGAGTCAACTCCCGCTGGTGCCCGTCCCCACGTGGATCCTGCCGGCCTCGGTGGGCTGGGAGTTCGTGGAGCAGAACCAACTGAAGTGGGCCATCGACACCGACGTCGACGACGAGATCATCCGCCGGGAGTTTTTGCGTCAGCCGCTGCCCGAGCCCGTGCGCGCCGAGCTGCGGACGTTTCTGCAGAACCGCCTGCCCGGCCTGCTGCTCGTCGACGCGGTCTTCAAGGGCGAGGACATGGGCATCACGCCCTATCCCCACCTGTTCCCGCGCAAGTACGTGGTCGATCCCAACTCCAGCCTGGTGGAGCGGCTGCGCGTGCTCGAGCAGAGCATCAAGGAACTGATGAGCATGGTGTTCTTCGCCGAGTCCAAGATGTGCTTTGCAGGCATCCTGCTGCCCCTCGAGGACTGGATGGTCTCGATCTCCGTGGCCGAGGTGAACACCCAGCGCCGCGGCAGCTTCTATTATCCCGACATGACCGCCGTGGTGTGGAGCGGCGAGGGCGCCGACGCGCGGGGCCTGCTCGTTCCGGGCTGGTGGGAGCCCCGCCACCCGCACTTTCCCACGCCGGTGGCCTTCACCCCCGGCGGCGTCATCGGACCCGGACCGGCGCACCTGCTGGCCCTGGAGACCAAGATGGGCAGCGAGCGGATGCTCCTGATCCCCCGCCACCTGGCCAAGACCCACGGCACCATGAACCTCACCACCGTCTCCGAGGAGCATGAGGTCCCGACCAACGGCGTCTCGTTCCGCTCCACGACCGACCTGGTGGCCGGCGAGTCCAGCCCGCTGTCGGATCTGACCGCGGAGTTGATCGAGACCCTCACCGCTGAGATGCAGATCCCGCTGGGCCTCCAGATGCTGGTGCAGCCCGACATGGCCACCGGAAAGAGCTGCGTGGCGCTGCTCGCCGTCAGGCCCCACACGCCGCCGTCCCTGCGCCGTCCGATTCAGCGCCCGATCACCGGGCTCTTCGAGACGGTACTCGAGGGGTGCCCGTCCCGCGGCCAGGGCGCCGCCTTTGCGCGGTACATCCTCATCATGGAGAAGCCCCTGCAGGAGGAGGACCTGCCTGGCCTGCTGCACACGCTGCGCTCCCTCGAAGGCATGGGGGAGTCGGCGCTGATCCTGTCCCACAACCCGCTGGAGGCGGGCTTCTGGGACCTGGTGATGCAGTCCCGGGCCGTGGTGGCGGTGTGCGCCCCCAACGGCGCCGACCGCGTCCTGCGCGAGGGCCTGCTGCACTTCCGGTGCGACTGCGCCGAGGTCCGCATGGACCACCTCCGTCAGCACTTCATGCCCCTGTCGGTCGCCGACGGGCTCCCCTGGTACGTGGTGCCAAAACCCCTCCGCATGACCGTGGAGAACGGCATCGGGGCCGCATGGCTGTAGGTGCCCCCTGTCTTCAGGCGCCCCGCGCCGCACAGTTTTCGGCGCCCCGCGCCGCACAGTTTCAATCCTTCATGTATAGGTAGAAAATCAGGCGATCGTCGCCGGCAGGGGTGTCCGCAGGCCTTACGGTCAGTTCCGTGCGGGCGCCGGGCTCCAGGTTGCGCACCGCCTCGGACTGCTCCCGGGGGACGATGACGCGGACCTCCCGTCCAGCGGCGTCGGTGCCCAGGACGGTCACCCCCCACTGGTAGGCCTCGGGCAGGTCAAACCCCATGGTCGTCTCCGTGCGCTCGACGGTCACGGGCAGCCGCAGCGCGCCGTCGGCGTCGGGCACGATTCGGCCGGGCGACGGTGGTGGCAACGGGGGTGGCGTCGCGACGTGGCGCTGTCCGGCCGTCGGCTCCTCGATGGCCACCTCCCGCCGGGCGTCCTCCTGCGTGCGCGGCGTCTGCCGCCGTCCCACGCCGCGGGTGCCCGCGTCCAGGGCCCGGGCCAGGGGCAGCATCTGATCGAAGATCCAGACCACGAAGTCCTTGCTGCGGGACAGGATCGGCAGCTCATAGCGCAGGTGGCCCCCTTCGATGGAGGACCACTTCGGCTGGAACCGGAGCAGCAGGAGCAGGGCCGGGAGCACGTCGGGGTCTCCGAAGATGGCGCGGACGCGGTCGGACTCCCCGGACTCGATCTCCAGCAGTTCGCCGCCCTCGAGGCGCTCCCTGAGCCGGAGGATCGCGTCGTCGCCGATCATCCCGCGGTCGCCGGGGAGGAACCGCACGCGGGTGTCTGCGGGGAAGTCGTCGGGGAGCTTCATCAGGAACAGGGAGCGCCCGTCGCCGTCGGCGTTGAACCGGACCTCGCAGGGCAGGTCCTCCCAGAAGCCGCGCGCGCGGGACACCTCGGCGCCGTCGAGCTCGACCTCGAGGCCGCGCTCCTGCAGGAAGGCGAGGAACCTGGCGCGCCGGATGCGCGGCATCACGAAGATGAAAAAGACGATGGCGTCCACCAGCAGGGAGCCGAGGACGATCAGGACGATGATGCCGACGTTCATGGGATGCACCCCTCCGGGGTCAGACCTTCATGCCCGCCTTCTGCAGCAGCGACACCAGCTCGTCGTAGTCGGTGCAGCGCGCCACCGCGTCGTCGAGGGTGATCTGGTTGTTGGCGGTGAGGATGGCCAGGGACTGGTTGAGGGTGCGGATGCCCTGCTTCTGGCTGATCTGCATGATCGAATACACCTGGTGCAACTTGTCCTCGCGGATCAGGTTGCGGATGGCCTGGTTCGGGATCAGCAGCTCGAAGGCCAGCGCGCGCCCGGGCATGTTCTTGCGCGGGATCAACTGCTGGGAGATGACGCCCTCGAGCACGAAGGAGAGCTGGGCGCGGATCTGGTTGTGCTGGTGGGGCGGGAAGACGTCGACGATGCGGTTGATCGTCTGGATCGCGGAGTTGGTGTGCAGCGTCGAGAAGACCATGTGGCCGGTCTCGGCGATCTCGAGGGCGGCCTCGACGGTCTCCTTGTCGCGCATCTCGCCCACGAGCACCACGTCGGGATCCTGGCGCAGCAGGTAGCGCAGGGCGGCGTGGAACGAGTACGTGTCCTGGTGCATCTCGCGCTGGTTGACCAGGCTCTTCTTGTGCTTGTGCAGGTACTCGATGGGATCCTCGATGGTGACGATGTGGCAGCGCTTCTCCATGTTGATGATGTCGATCATGGCGGCCAGGGTCGTGCTCTTGCCCGAGCCCGTGGGGCCGGTGACCAGGAACAGGCCGCGGGTCTTGAAGCACAGCGGCCGGATTTCATTGGCCGGCAGCCCCAGGGAGTCCAGCGCCGGGATCTCGAACGGGATGAACCGGAACGCGCCGGCCACGGCCCCGCGCTGGTAGTACACGTTGGCGCGGAAGCGGCCCAGGTTGGGCACGCCAAACGAGCAGTCGACCTCGTGGTTCTTGTCGAGCATACCCTTCTGGAGGTCGGTCAGCGCCTGCATGCACAACTCGCGGGTGTTGTCGGGCATCAGGTTGGAGGTCTTGAGCGGGATCAGGCGCCCGTCGATGCGCAACTGGGGCGGCGATCCGGTCGTGATGTGCAGATCCGACGCGCGCTGTTCCATCATGGTGTGCAGCAGTTGATGCAGGGTGAAATCCATCCGTGGTCTCCTTCGCGGCGGGCATGATACCCCGAGAGGTGGGCCCATTTCAATGTGCGACATCAATTATTTTGGTGCCGTCATCCTCTTGCGGACGTCAACTAGGGTAGTATCTTCCTCTCAATACTCTGTTTTCATACATTTATAAATATTGGCTTGATCAAAATCTTCCCCTCCATACAATTGTCGCAAGGTTGCCTTGGTGCACAAACAGGAGAAAGTCATGCAAATCCATACTACAAGCACGCTAAGTTCCGCCCATATCCCCAGCCGGCTGCTGCTGCTGCTTTTCTTCTCAGCGCTGCTCCAGGTGGCCTGCGACGCGGACACGAAGTCTGTCGGGCATTGCGGCGACGGTTTTCTTGATCCGTCCGAGCAGTGCGACGGCACGGACTTCGGTGGCACGACCTGCGGCACCCTCGGGCACTACAACAGCGTGGGGCATCTGGCCTGCAACGCCGACTGCACCTTCAACCTTACGGAATGCGGCGGTTTCTGCGGCGACGGCGTCCTCCAGTTGATGTACGCCGAGGACTGCGAGGGCGACGATCTGAACGACGCCACCTGCCGCTCCGAGGGCTACCACGGAGGAACCCTCTCCTGCGGGGACGACTGCCGGTTCATCACGGACCTGTGCACCGGCATGGGCAACCAGCGACCGACCTTCACCACCACCCCGGGACCCAGCGCCCAGGAGAACACCCAGTACGTCTACTCCGCCGCCTGCTCTGATCCTGACGGCGACGACGTCACGCTATCCATCGGCGACAGCGACACCTGCTACGGGGAGTTCACCTCCGCCGGCGGAAGCGGCGTATATTCCTTCACCCCCGACGAGAGCCAGGGTGGCACCTCCTGCACGCTGCACCTGTCCTGCGCCGACGCCGAGATCACCGAGCACCAGATGCAGGTCGTCAACATCCAGGAGGTCAACCAGGCCCCCGTCATCGCCAATCTCCCCGCGTCCATCGACGCCGCCTGGGCCCTGCCCACCGAGTTCGACGTCACCGCCGAGGATCCCGACCAGCCCGCCAACAGCCTTTTCTATGAGATCACGGCCTCCACGTGCAGCTTTGACGCCACCATCAACGCCTACGGGCGCATTGCCTTCACCTGCCTGGCCGAAGACGAGACCTGCGACCTCACCATCCGCGCCTATGACAACGGCACGCCGGTCATGTCAGACTCGGAAGCGCTGCACATCACGTGCGCCAACCGCGATCCAGCGTTTACCACGACGCCGGCCACCGTGGTCGAGGAGCATCAGGAATACGTCTATGACATCGCCTGCGACGATCCGGACGGCCACAGCGTCGCCCTGACCCGCGGCTCCGACACCTGCGGCGGCACCTTCACGCCCGTCTCCGCAGGGCGCGCTACTTACACGTTTACGCCCGACGAGGCCCGCGGCGGCACGACCTGCGAGGCC
>JAHITJ010000149.1 GCA_018817795.1 Myxococcota bacterium
AAGTGGAAATCAAGACGATGGACGCCTACACCTGTCAGGAACCTGCCGCCGCCGCCGCTCCGGAACTGTAGTCTTTGACGAACGAATCCGACGACATCCAACGCCCCTCCGGCGAAGGTGAAGCGACAGCTCCGAAACTGATTGTTCTTTCAGGTGGGGACGCCGGTGCGGACCGCCCGGTCGCGGATGATGATTTCTCCGGGACAAAGGAGTCGTCGGCTGCCGCAGTGCCGGCTGCCTGGGCCGAGCCCGCCGACGCCGACCTCTTCGACGGTGACGAGGACGAGGCCGACGAGCCGACACCGCTGCCCGACGTCAGCCTCCTCTCGGTCCATCCTTCACACTGGGCCTTCTTCTGGGCCGTGCTGTACGCGGTGCTCTCCGGGATCATCACCATCTGGGCCGCCTGGGACCCGGCCTTCCGGGCGTCCTGCCATATCAACGGCTACACCCTCCATGAATGGGACGCTCCGGTGAGGTTGCTCGCCTCCATGATGGTGCACTCGGGGTTCGATCATTACCTCGGAAACATGATCCTGCTCGTGCCGTTCGCCGGTTTCGCGACCGCCTTCTATGGATTTTGGGCTTTTCCTGTGATCCTGGTCACACTCGGGATTGTCACCCACTGGCTGACGATCCTGTCCTATCCCCTGTACATGGGGCTGGTCGGTTCCTCGGGACTTTTGTTCGTCGTGTTCGGGTTCTGGCTGGTGCTGTACGCCTGGGTCGAGAGCCACCTGAGCTTCCCCAAGCGCGTGCTGCGGCTGTCCGGATTCGGCCTGCTGATGCTGATACCCCACTCCTATTCCCCGACCACGTCCTATCGGGCCCACTATATCGGGCTCGGGCTCGGCGCGGTCGCGGGCGTCCTTTTCATTCTGGTGAACCGGAAATCCTTGCGCCAGCGCACGCTTCTGGCGCGGTTGGCCGAGCGCGAGGCGCGGCAGAACCGTGGCCCGTCCAGGCGCTTTCCCCGGAGACGATGGGGATGACCAGGGGGCTCGAGATCACGGTCCTGCTGGGGCCTGAGATCATCTCCTCGCGCTGGTTCCGTGCCTCAGCCACCATCGCCGTCGGCGACAGCCACCTGTTCGACGTGCTCTGTCCGCTGATCGGGGTGGGCGCAGGCGTGTCCGGCGCCTCCCCGGATGACCGGATCCTGGTCGACCGGCTGCGGGCCGACGGCTATGAGATCAGGCCGGTGCGCGGCGTGTTCTCCGTGGGTCACACCCTGTTCCGGCCGGCCCCGGGCGGACGCATGCTGTTGAGCCTGCCCGCAGGCCTCGGTGCCCGGATCGGGGAGGAGACCCTCGCGCCCGGTACGCAGGCGCGGACCCACGAGCTGGCGTTTCCGTGCTCGGGCGAGATCGTCGGGGACGGGGACTGGCGTCTGCGCTTCTCCGCCCACGAGGTTCCGGCGTTCGCACCCTTTGCAAACCTGCCCCGGCCGGGTTTCTTCTCGCAGGCCCTGCTTTACGGACTGGTGCTCGTCCTCGGGCTGCTCGGCCTGGGCTTTTTGGATCCTGGCGAGTTCACCTGGGAGGAACTCGTGCCGGGCACGTGTCACCGCATGGCCGTCCTGCAGTTGTCGCCTCAGAAGAGACCGCCCCGTCCGGTCGTGGAGGAGCCCGTGGCCGAGCGCCTGTCGAACCTGCGCGTGGCCTCCCGGCGCCGGGTGCGGGAGACGCCCCGCCCGCGTACGCCCCGTCCGAGCCAGTTGCTGCGCGCCTCGGCCTCGAAAAACCCGGTCCGGCTGACGCACACCGAGCACGTCATCGACCTGACCGATCCGGACGCGCCGCCCGAGGACCCCGACGGACCGCCCGAGCTCGACGGCCCCGGCAACACGGTGCCGGTCGTTCCCGTGGCACCACCGCCGATGGAGACCATGGCGCCACCGCCGCCGCTGCCGATGCCACCGCCGCCGCCGCCCAGGGAAGCCACGCCTCCCAAGCGAGTCGCGTTTCCCCAGGTGGATTATCCCGAGAGCGCCAGGCACCTCGGCATCGAGGGCAAGGTCAGACTCCTGCTGCACATCGATCGCGACGGCAACGTCTACAAGGTCGAGGTCCTCGCGGGGCTCCACCCCACCCTGGACCGCGCCGCAGTGGCTGCTGCGAAGTCCGCCCGCTACGAGCCCGCCAAAGACACGCGCGGCCGCCCCATGGCCTCCACGGCCACCGTCACGGTCCGCTTCGAGCTGGAGGAAGAGTAAGAACTCCTCAATCGTTTCTTCCCCTTTTTACATTCTGAATCCTCCTGGCGTCCCCATCTGACTGGTCCGACAGGTCTGACAGGTCCGACAGGTCCGACTGGTCCGACAAGTCCGACAAGTCCGACAAGTCCGACTCTCCTGTTACTTGAGTGTCTCCCTGCCAGTTATTGCGCGAGGTGGGCGACGATCTTCGTGATCGCCACGGCGCGGTTGCGCAGCTGGCGCGGCGCGAGGCGGTCGACGGTGTCGGTGGGGCGGTGGTAGTCCGCGTGGAGTCCCGATGAGAAGAACAAGGTGGCGACGTCCTTCTCGTTGAAGGGCATGGAGTCGTACGCGAAGCCCGGCTGCAGTTTCTGGATCCAGATCTCCGGAAGGGACATGATCTCCACGCCCTGGGCCTTGGCCAGGGCGATGATCCCGTCGAGTTCGGCCTCCGGGATCCGGTTCACGATGACGCCCAGCCCGTCGGGCTTGGACTGGCCGAACATGCTCTCGAACAGGGGGTGGCCGAGCATGTCCAGGTTCACCATGCGGTCGATCTTCGCCGGGTCGACGGTGGCGTCCCGCACGAAGGCGCGGGAGCCCACCAGTCCGGCCTCCTCGCCGCCGAAGGCCACGCACACGAGGGTCTTTTTCAGCGGCAGGGTCGACAACTCACGGCAAATCTCCAGCAGCGCGGCCACGCCCGATGCGTTGTCGTCGGCGCCGGGGTGGAGCTTGCCATCGCGCTCGCCGAGATGATCCAGGTGTGCCCCGACGAGCACGACGCGGTCACTGGGGCCGCGCTTCACGCCCACCACGTTGAGGGTCCCGGTCAGGCCCGGCCGAAGCACCGGAACGATCATCGCGTCGCCCACCGGCGTGAAGCCGGCCGCCTTCAGGTGCTTTTCAACGTAGGCTGCGGCAGCCTTCTCCCCCGGGGAGCCGATCTTCCGTCCTGCAAGCTCTTTCGCGGTCATATGGTTCACGTGGGCCAGGAGCGCTGCCTCGGTGATGCCGGCGGCCATCTCCTGGCCGGGCGAAGCGGGCGGGTCGGACTTCTTCTCCTGCCGGCCGCACGCGGCAGTGGCGAGCAGCAGGAGGAGTAAAAAGAGCGGCCGGATCATATGAACTTGCCCAGGTATTCCACGAGGTTCTCCTCCATGCGCATCAGGTCGGTGCGCTGGTTGGCGAACAGCACCTTGAACTTGCGGAACACGGACTTGGTCTGCTCGACGCCGAGCATCGCGTACAGTGCCGAGTCCTCCACGAAGGTCGCGATATAGACGTTGCGGAACAGGCGGTCCATCTCCTCCTGCAGCAGGCTCCACGTGCGCTCCACCTCGGTGTGCAGCTCGGGGTTGCCGGTGAACTCGGCGTGCTGCATGACGTTGTCCATCATGGTGCGCACCTGGTCAAGCTGGCGCTGCAGGCTGACCAGCGGCAGGATCGGCATGCAGAGGAACAGGTTCTTCTGGATGTCCTCGTCCCACTCGCTGTCGACGTGGCCTCCGGAGAGCCAGTCCTGGGTCGCAGGGGACAATTCGACGCCCTGGGCCACCAGTTCGGAGATGCGGGGGTGGATTTCACTTTCGTTGCGGATGGGGTATTTGTCGGGTCTCACCGTGTCTGTCCCGGACGGGAAAAGCGCATTCCCAGTTGGTGGAAGAGGAAGGAGAACTCGTCGACCGCGCTCTCGACGCGCTTCTTCACCATGTCGCCGCCGCCGTGACCGGCGTTTGTCTCCACGCGCAGCAGCACCGGGTTCGAGGCCCCCGAGGCGGCCTGCACGGCGGCCACGAACTTGCGCGCGTGCATCGGATCCACGCGGTCGTCGCTGTCGGCGGCCATCATGATCAGCGCCGGGTACTTCACGTTCTCGACGACGTGGTGATACGGCGAGTAGGCGAAAATCGCAGCGAACTGCGCCGGATCATCGGCCGAGCCGTACTCGGAGATCCACGTCTTGCCCGAGCCGAACAGGTGGTAGCGCACCATGTCCAGCAGCGGCACGTGG
>JAHITJ010000020.1 GCA_018817795.1 Myxococcota bacterium
CTCCACCGTCAGCGGCGGATCGACATTGTTGAGGTTGTTGGCGTTGTTGAGATCGTCGGTCGCGTCGGCCGCATCGACAGCGTCCGCGTCGTCGCCGGCGTCAGGTGCCGGACGCGAAGGGGACCCGTCGCAGGCGCCCAGGATCCAGCCGATCATCCAGGTCATGTAAAGCAGGTTTCGCAAAGGCCCTCCTCCGGATCATATCCGGGAACGTATAAATTTTTACTTTACTCATGACAAGACCGAAGGAAAGGAGTATTTTGCGTATTGAAATTGAAAAGGTCACTTCATATGCGCTTGGGTACATATTTTCTCGTCTGCCTCCTCTCCGTTTTCTGGGTCCCGCGGCACGCCGCGGCAGGAGGGCGCTTGGTGCGCGTCGGCGTGTACCAGAACAATCCCAAGGTCTTCATCGACGACAGCGGTGTCCCCATGGGCATCTTTGTGGATGTGCTCGAGGAGATCGCCAGGCTGGAGGGTTGGAACCTGCAGTACTTCCCTGGCACCTGGAGCGAGAACCTCCAGCGGCTGCGCGACAGTGAGATTGATCTGCTCGTGGACGTCGCCCAGTCCACCGACCGCGTGTCGGAGTTCCGCTTCAGCCGCGGCTGGGTGCTCGAGAGCTGGATCGACATCTACACCCTCGAGAGTCGGCGGATCCGCAGCATCTCCAATCTCGACGGCAAGACCATCGCAGTGCTCCGGGGGTCGATCCAGGAGCAGTACCTGTCCAGCGAGTTCAGGACGGTCTTCGGTATCCGGTACACGATCCAGTCCCTGCCCGACTACGCAGCCACCGTGGACGCGGTCCGCTCGGGCCGGGCCGACGCGCTGGTGGCTTCGAGGTTCTTCTATTTTTCCCCCCTCAAGGATCCGGCCATCGTCCCCAACCACCTCATCCTGTACCCCGGAGGCCTGTACCTCGCCTTCTGCAAGGACGGCTGCGAGGATCTGGTCCCGGTCTTCGACGCGCACCTGGCCCGGATGAAGAACGACTTCGACTCGGTGTACTACCGCTCGCTGGCTCGCTGGCTGAAGACGCCCGAGGTGCGGACCCACCGCATTCCCCGATGGGTGTGGTGGATCAACCTCTCGGTGTTCTCCCTGCTGATCCTGGCCGGGGCCTTCTCCCTCCTGCTGCGCCGGCAGGTGCGCCTGCGGACGCGGGAACTGTCCGAGTCCAACGCCCGCCTGACGGCCGTCAACCACGAGCTCGACGAGAAGATCTCGGAACTGAAGCAGTCCCACGATGAGCAGGAGAAGCTCCACCAGCAGATCGCCCGGATCCGCAAACTGGAGAGCATCGGCCAGCTCGCCGGCGGCGTGGCCCACGACTTCAACAACATGATCGGCGTGATCATGGGCAGCGTCGATCTCGCGCGCGAGTCCCTCCCTCCGGACTCACCGGCCCACGCCGAGCTCGACGAGGTGCGCAACGCCGCCCAGCGCTCGGCCGACCTGACGCGGAGACTGCTGGCCTTCGCCCGCCAGCAGCCGGCCCAGCCCCGGACCCTGGATCTCAACGTCTCGATCTCCGGGATCGTCAAGATGCTGCGGCGCCTGATCGGCGACAACATCCAGCTGGAGTTCTCCGCCGGGAAGGAGCTGCCTGCGGTGTTCATGGATCCGTCCCAGATCGACCAGGTCCTCACCAACCTGATCATCAACGCCCGGGACGCCATCGCCGAGACCGGCACGATCACCATCGAGACGCTCACCGGCCGCTTCCCCGCAGCCGCACACGAGCACGGGGGCAGCGAGTCCTCCGGGACCAGACGCTCCACCGTTCTCCTCAGGGTCAGCGACACCGGCTGCGGCATGGCGCCGGACCTGATCGAGCACATCTTCGACCCCTTCTTCACCACCAAGGCCCACGGGGAAGGAACGGGACTCGGCCTGGCCACCGTCTTTGGCATCGTGCACCAGAACCACGGCACCCTCCTGGTGGACAGCTCCCCCGGCAAGGGCACCACCTTCACGATCTTCTTCCCGGCCCACGAAGCGGCCGGCGAAGCTTCTTCGGCCGCTCTGTAACCGGCTGATGATGGATGGGCATGGGGAGAATTCGCGCGCGCCGGTCCCGAAGAAAGACAAGCGTTGCAGTCAAGTCCGCCCTCAACTATAGTGCGCTGATGCTGCTGCAGGACCCCTCCATTCATGAAGCCCCCGACCGCGTATCCCAGGCCAACCGGGTCACCGTGCTGGGTTCCATCGTCAACTTCATCCTGACCGGCCTCAAGCTCTTGGCCGGAATCCTGGGCAACAGCGCGGCCATGATCGCCGACGCGATCCACTCGCTGTCGGACTTCGCCACGGACCTCGTCGTGCTGATCACGATGCGCATCACGCGGCAGCCCATGGACGCCGATCATGACTACGGCCACGGCAAGTTCGAGACGCTGGCCACGATGATCATCGGCGTGGCCCTGCTGCTGGTTGGCGCCGGCATCGGCTGGAGCGGCATCAAGACCGTCCACGCCGCCGTCGACGGGGAGACCATCCCGAAGCCCCACTACATCGCGCTGATCGCGGCCGCGGTCTCCATCGTGGTGAAGGAATGGCTCTACCGGTGGACCGTCATCGTCGGAAAGCGGATCCAGAGCCAGGCCGTCATCGCCAACGCCTGGCACCACCGCTCCGACGCGTTCTCGTCGATCGGCACGCTGGCGGGCATCGGCGGCGCCATTGTCCTGGGCGACCGGTTCACCATCCTCGATCCCATCGCCAGCATCGTCGTGTCGTTCTTCATCATACGGGTCGCCCTCCAGATCTCCTACGGCAGCATGAGCGAGATGCTCGAGCGCTCCCTGCCCGCCGAGGAGAAGGAGAAACTGCTCAAACTGACCTTGACCGTCGCCGGCGTGATGGATCCGCACAACCTGCGGACCCGCCGCATCGGCAACTACATCGCCACGGAACTCCACATCCGTGTGAACTCCGAACTGAGCGTGATCGAGGGCCACCGCATCGCCTCCGAGGTGGAGAAACTGATCTGCGCCACCTACGGCGAGGGCACCATCGTTTCGGTCCACGTCGAGCCCGAAAACGAGGACTGACGGCGCCGCTGAACACGACTGCGGTGCCCGCGATCCGGGATGCTCGTTTCTTTTCTTGGTACCAGGGTATAACGCCGGCGGGGTGCCGGCTACTTGCGCTTGCGGAGATCCATCATGACAAGCTTGGCCACGGCCTTGAGCGTGCCAAAAACACCGTCGCCGGTGGTGGCCACCGCAGAGAACTCGGGCACGGCCGTGAGGTTGAGCAGTTTGCTCAACTCGTCCATCGGCGCGGCGTTGGGCAGGTCCTGCTTGTTGTACTGGACCACGTACGGCAGTTGGTCGAGATCATAGCCCTGCTCCTCGAGGTTCTCGCGCAGGTTGTCCAGCGACTCCATGTTCGCTTCCATGCGCTCAACCTGGGAATCGGCAACGAAAACCACTCCGTCAACGCCCTTGAGGATCAACTTGCGGCTGGCGTCGTAGAAGACCTGCCCGGGCACCGTGTACAAGTGGAAGCGGGCCTTGAATCCATGCACCTCACCCATGCTCAGAGGCAGGAAATCGAAGAACAACGTGCGCTCGGTCTCGGTGGCCAGGCTCACCATCTTGCCGCGCGCGTCGGGACTCGTTTTTTGGTAAATGTACTGCAGATTGGTGGTCTTGCCGCATAGCCCGGGGCCATAGTACACGATCTTGCAATTGATTTCTCGGGAGGAATAATTAATAAATGACATGCAGCAGGCCCCTAGTCGTCATTGAAGAGGTTGTCGATGTCCTCATCCGTGATTTCTTCGAAAATGGACGGCTTGGCCTGCTCGCTCTTGTTGGCCATCGAGTCCAGCACATCCTGGATGTCCTTGGAGGCCTTCTTCACCCGCAGGCGGACCAGCCCCAGCGAGGTCCGCTGGTCAAAGAGGACCAGCAGAATGACGCGCTGTGCGACGATGGAGATGTGCACGTTGGTGTGCTCACCCTCGTGGAACTGACCGGTGAATTCCTTCTCGGCCAGGAGCCGGGCGATGCCGCCGGTGGCGGCCACGTTGCCGGCCGTGAGTGAGGACAGCGATGTGGTATCGATGTTTTCGATTTCCCCGGATGAGGCGATTTCCTGACCGTTCTTGTCAATCAGAAGAACCGCCTTGGAGTTGGCATCGCGACACAGTCGCTCGACGACTTCCTGTATCGCTCGGTATTCCTCCTCGTATAATACTTCCATCGAATCTACTCCTTGGGCAAAAAACCTAGGCAATTCTCGCCAACAACTGGTGCCAATGTGTATCAAAGAACCATCGCGGACACAACCGAAATTTCGGTTCTGCGTCGAAGATAATATTTTTTTTGTTCGCCATGAGCACCAAACCGTCAAATTTTTCCAAAACCGTCAAACGCTCAATAGTAATGGATTGACTCTGCGGGGCAATTTGGTATAGCGTAGCGCGTTCCCGAAAAGCGCCTAATTCTTGATGGGAACCACGCCATAGGAGTGATGACATGCGAAAATTTCTCGTTTTTATGGTTGTCTCTTGGCTTGCACTGGGGATTTCCTTCCCTGCCGCCGCGCAGAAGGCTCCCTTGAAGAACATGCAGCAGGCCGACCTGAATTATTTACTTTTTGTAATTCAGGGTGACAACGCCGCCGACGCACTGGCCGCGATCGCCGAGCTGGGCAAGCGCAAGAACCCCGAGTCCCTGGACATGCTCCAGATGCAGTTGCTGCTGGGCTATCCCCCCGCGATGAGCAAGGCCATGATCCAGGCCCTTGGCGCCCGCAAGGACGCCAAGGCCATGGAGACACTGGTATTTTACACGCGTCACCGCTCCACCGAACTGCGCGTGGAGGCGCTGGTCTCCCTGTGCGAGCTCGACTTCGGCAAGGATCCTGCGCCTGTCAAGGTCGTCAACGAGATCCTCCTGAAGGCCCTGCGCGACTATCATGAAGCCGTGCGCAACAAGGCCGCCTGGCTCCTGGGCAAGCGCCGGGTCGGCGAAGCCGAGGAGCCCCTGCTGAAACTGTTCTCCCGCGGTTCGACGGCAGCCATGCAGGCACTGGGCTTCATCGGCGGCATCCGCACGGCGCGCACGCTGGCGATGGCCATGGAGAACACCAAGACCTCGAAGGAACCCCTGATCACGACGATCGGCACGCTCCTCTCCCGCGAGGACTTCGGCCCCGAGCCGGTCCGCGTCCAGCTGGTGAAGATCCTGGGCGACACCAACCTGCCCGGCGCCCAGAACGTCCTGATGGTCTATCACGGCAGCGGTCCCGACGCGTTCCCCCGGTCCCGCAAACTCGCTTTCCAGATTCTCTCGAAATGAGGCGTATCATGAAATCCTCCGTACGCAGCCTGATTCTTTTCGTGCTCTTCCTGTCCTCGTGCAAGCCGTTGCCGCCGTTCCACCAGAACACGATGCCCAACGACTCGGGGAAGATCGCCAAGGCGATCAACAAGATCTCCCTGCCCTCGGCCGGACCGGCCAACGCGACCGGCGAAGCCCTGGTGATTTTCCAGGGCCTCAACCCGCGTACCGCCGTGGCCGTGGCCGCCGGCACCGGCAAGATCCTGTGGAAGCAGCCCACCCCCAACGCGATCTCCCGCTACGTCGTGGCCGGATCCCATGTGGTCTACCTCGATCGGACCACGGGTCTGACGGCCCTCGACGTGCGCACCGGCAAGCAGACCTGGAGCGTCCCCATGCGCGCCCAGCACACTTTCATGGGCGTATCCGGCGCCCCCAACGGCAAGGTCGCCTATGTCACCAACTTCAAGCCCGCCGGCGATCCGCTCAACCAGGTCTCCACGCTGACGATCCTCAGCGAGGGCGGCAAGGAGATCTGGTCACTGGAGGCCAACGGCCGCATGGGACTCCCCCTGATGACCAACACGGTCGTCGTGGTGCCCTACCGCAACCAGCATCTGGTGCTGCTCGACACCAGCAGCCCCAGGGAGCTAGCGCGCATCCTGATCCCCAAAGGGGAGGTCCGCTTCATGACCGCCTCCTCCGACGGCATCTTCTTCGGGGACAAGCGTGGCATGTACCGCCTGTCCCCGGACATCGTCGACGTGGTCAGCCGCGCCCCGTCCACCATGACCACCGACATCCATAATGTGGAGTTCCGCTACGCGCTGGACCGCTACGATCCGGTCACCACCGACTACTCCGCCTACGAGGTCCGCTCCCTGCTGGCCACCTGGATCCGGGGCAAGGCCGGCGCAGCGCTGTACGAGAACCGCTTCGTGATCCACATGTTCAAGTATTTCCTGGGCTTCTCCGTGAACGAGAAATCCCAGGCCACCCTGCAGTGGGCGGTCATGCACCCCTACACCGAGGAACTGATCGGCTCCAAGGCCCAGAAGGACTTCGTGTTCTACGCCAAGGCCGACGGCTCCATCGAGTGCCTGCGTGTGGCCACCGGCGAACGCGTCTGGCGCACCGAGCCCCTGGACATGCGCATGCGTGGCGTCACGTTCGACATCGCCGGCATGACGCCCCCCTCCTCGTCCGAGGTGGAGGCGCCCGCTCCGCTGCTCGACGCCCTCACCGCCATCGCCAACGATCCCGACTCCCGCTATCCCCTGGCCAAGCGCCTGGCCATTGACGCCCTGGCCGTGGTCGGCGGAGCCGGCGTGGGTCGCCTGATCAAGATGCTCACCAACCCCGAGAGCTCCGCAGAGCTGCGCGAGAAGGCCGCCCGTGACCTCATCGCCCGCCCCGATCCCAACGGCGTTCCCCTGTACCTGAGCCTGCTGCAGCAGCCGTTCGACTTCATCAAGAGCACCCGACCCCTGGCCGTGGAGGTCATGGCCACGGTGCTGGGCTCCCTGAAGACCAAGGAGGCCGTGCCCACGATGCTCCAGTTGCTGGCCCACCCGGCCACCTCCCAGAAGGAGCTCGTGGCCCTGACCGAAGCGCTGCTGGCCATCGGCGACAAGGGGATCATCCGTCCGTTCCGCGAGTTCCTGCTGGCGTACCGCGCCGACCCGGCCTTCGCGCAGGACATCCATGCGCTGCAGAAGATGGCCGAGGCCCTCTTCAAGCTCGGTGGACCGGCCGAACGGCAGGTCCTGGTGTTCCTGACCGAGGACGAGCGGACGCTGCCCAGGCTGCGTGAATACATTCTGCGGATGTTCACCGAGAGCCGGAAGCCGCAACCCGCCAAACCGTAGACCCTGGAGCCCTCATGGCGCTGGATTTCTTCACCAAACGGAAAATTCGCAAGGAAGCCAAGCAGTTGGAGCAGGAGATACAGAGCGAGGACCGCCCCGATCTTCGCCTGCGCCTGGCCGGGCTGTACCGCAAACTCGACCGCCACGACGAGGCCAAGACCCAGTACCAGACCGTCACCCAGGCCTACCTGGATCAGGGCAAGCGCGGTCAGGCCGAGGCGGTCTGCCGCAGCGTGCTGGAGTTCTATCCGAATATCCAGGATTTCCAGGACCTGTTCGCCACGATCACGGGCAAGAGCTTCGGCGCGCCCGAGCCGATGACCTCCGTCGCCATGTCCGAGCCCTCGGCCGAGGAGGACGTCGGCCAGATGATGAACCACTGGTCCGAGCCCGAGGATCCGACGCCCATCGCCGATTACAACCAGATCAAGATGGACACGTGGCAGGACGAGAGCGATCCGGGTGCCCGGCGCATCCCGAGCCCGCCCGCGGGCGTCCCGCGCATCGCTGCGACGCTGTCGGACACCATCACCCACCGCTTCCCCTCCCGCGACGAACGGCTGTCGTCGATCGCCAACGAGATCCGCTCCAACCGCAACGAGACGATCGACGTGTTCAAGGGTCAGGACGAGGACATGTTCTCGGCCGCCTGGGAAGAGGAAGCCACCGATGACAAGACGCCGGACAGGTTCGCCGAGGACGCCGAACTCGAGGCCGAGGTGGACGAGGACTTCTGGACCCTGGCTCCGCTTCTGCGCGAGCTCGATGATGGCTCCCGCGAAGCCCTGCGCAAGCAGGTCAGCACCGCCACCTACGAATCAGGGACCGTGCTCTTCCACGAGGGCGACGCCGGCAACTCCCTGTTCCTGATCATCGACGGCGAGGTGCGCGTCTCCAAACTCCTGCCCTCGGGCGAGGAGCGGGAGATCAACCTGCTCAACGCCGGCGAGTTCTTCGGCGAGTTCGCCCTGCTGACCGATCAGAAGCGTCACGCATCGATCACAACCGTGGTCCAGACCACCGTGCTCGAGATCTCCAAGAAGACCGTGCAGGAGATCAGCAAGAAGCACCCCACGATCCTCGAGGTCATCAAGAAGTTCTACCGCTCGCGCCTGCAGGATCTGATGCTCAAGAACCTGACGTTCTTCAATCTGATCTCGGTGGAGAAGCGGGCCCAGTACCTCAACGACATCCACTTCCACCGCTTCGGCGCGGGCACCCCGATCATCAAGCAGGGCTCCAAGGGCGGCGGCTTCTTCCTGATCCTGCTCGGGGAGGTCGAGGTCGTCGTCGAGGGCGAGGCCGGGGCCGACGGGAAGGAACCCGTACAGGAAAAGGTGCTCAGCGTCCTCGGCGAAGGCGAGTACTTCGGCGAGATGGCGCTGCTCAAGCGCAAGCCCGCCATGGCCACGGTGCGCTCCCGCACCTTCGTCGAGATCGTCCAGATCCCGGCCAAGATCTTCTTCCAGATCCTCGCCGATCATCCCCCGATCTGGCGCCAGATGCAGGAGGAGGTCGAGAAACGCCAGCTGCTCAACCACTACTTCATCTCCGGCCGAAGCAGCCAGACGATTTCCTATTGATCTTTTCCTCATTTCTTTTTAAACGGGAAGCGTCCGGCCATCGCGGCCGGCATCTTTTACCCACGGAGGTTTTCCCATGCCCATGAATTTACGCGGTCGCAACTTTCTCAGGGAGCTGGACTTCACCCCGGCCGAGATTTCCTATCTGCTGGACCTGTCCCGCAAGCTCAAGGACGACAAGAAGGTGGGCATCCGCCACCGCCTGCTCGACGGCAAGAACGTCGCGCTGATCTTCGAGAAACCCTCCACCCGCACCCGCTGCGCCTTCACGGTCGCCTGCGTCGACGAGGGCGCCCATCCGGAGTACCTCGGCAAGAACGATCTGCAGTTCGGCAAGAAGGAGAGCGTCAAGGACTCGGCCCGCGTGCTCGGCCGCATGTTCGACGCGATCCAGTTCCGCGGCTTCTCGCACAAGACCGTCGAAGAGCTGGCCCAGTGGGCCGGAGTGCCCGTGTGGAACGGCCTGACCGATCTGTGGCACCCCACCCAGATGCTGGCCGACTTCCAGACCGTCATCGAGGAGTTCGGTCACCTGAACGGACTGGGCTTCGCCTACGTCGGCGACGGCCGCAACAACGTCGCCCGCTCCCTGCTCGTGGGCGGCGCCAAGATGGGCATGGACATGCGCATCGTCAGCCCGAAGGACCTGTTCCCGGAGAAGGACCTGGTCGACACCGTGAAGAAGATCGCCGCCGAGACCGGCGGAAAGATCACCATCACCGACAAGATCGCCGCCGGCGTCAAGCACGCCAAGGTGCTCTACACGGACGTGTGGGTCTCCATGGGTGAGGAAGCCGAGTGGAACTCCCGCCTGAAGAAGCTGCGCCCGTTCCAGGTGAACCAGCAAATGGTGGACGCCACCGACGAAAACGACATGATCTTCCTGCACTGCCTTCCGGCCTTCCACAACCACGACACCGAGTTGACCAAGACCGAGGGCGCCCTCGAGGTCAGCGAGGAGGTCTTCGAAGGCCCCCACTCCCGCGTCTTCGACGAGGCCGAGAACCGCGTCCACACCATCAAGGCCGTCATGGTCGCCACGCTGGGCGCGTAAAATCCCACCACGGAACAAGTAAGTACATTTTAAGAAGGGGATTTTTACCACTGAACACACGGAGCACACGGAAGAAGAGCGTCTTTCATGAGAATGAAGGAGCGCTTTCCCATTCCGGGCCTTCTGTGTGTTCCGTGGTAGAAAATTTTCCAAAAAAAGATCTTGACACCTTCGTTCTAGCGCGCTAACACACTAGTGTGCTAGTCAACTAGTACACTACACTGGAGGTTCACATGATCGAGATTCAGGACATCACCTTTCAATATCAGAAAAAACCCCTGTTCAAGGACCTGGAGATGACGCTGAAGCCTGGCAACCTGTATGGGCTTTTAGGCAAGAACGGCGCTGGCAAGACCACCCTGCTCAAGCTCTGCTGTGGTCTGCTGTACCCGCAGGCCGGCCGCCTCAGCGTGTTCGGACGCACCCCGCACCTGCGGCAGCCGGCGTTTCTCTCGGACCTGTTCCTGGTCCCGGAGGAGTTCCTCCTCCCGCCGGTGTCGGGCGCCCTCTACCGGCAGATGCTCGCGCCGCTGTACCCTGCGTTCTCGGCGGAGCGGTTCGAGGCGCACCTGCGTGAGTTTGAGCTGGAGCTGCCCGGCCGCCTCGACCGGCTCTCCCACGGCCAGAAGAAGAAGTTCCTGCTGGCCTTCGGCCTGGCCACCGGCGCGCGGTTCCTGCTGCTCGACGAGCCCACCAACGGCCTGGACATCCCGGCCAAGGGCCAGTTCCGCAAGATCCTGGCTTCCGAGCTCGACGACAGTCGCATCATCCTGGTGTCCACCCACCAGGTCCGCGACATGGAGCATCTGATCGATCCCATCGTCATCCTCGACTCCGGAAAGATCCTGTTCTCGCAGACGCTGGAGGATTTCTCCAGTCACTACAGCATCCTGCACGGGGAGCTTCCCGACGGTGCCGTCGTGCTCTACGAGGAACAGGTCCTGGGCAAGAGCCTGTCGCTGGTCGAAGGCGAACTACCCGGCGCGCTCCCCCTGGATCTCGAGTTCCTGTTCAAGGCCGTCACCACCCACCCGGATCGTTTCACTACCGCAGCCCCCGTCGATGCCGCGGGATCCACCCGCAAGGAGGTCGCTCATGCGTAAACCCGAAATCTCCCTGAACCGTCTGGCCCGGCTGTTGTGGATGGACGCGCGCTTCTGGGCCCGTCCGCTGGCCATCGGCGGCACCGCGCTGGGGCTGCTGGTGCTCGTCTTCTCCTTCATCGCCGCCTTCTCCCGCTCCGGCGACACCTTCCATTCCGGCGCGTACGCGTGGATCATGGGCCTGGGCGGCCTGATCTTCACCAGCCGCGCCTTCCTCGAGCTGCGGCACCCCCTGACCACGCAGAACTACCTGCTGATCCCGGCCTCCTTCGAGGAAAAGTTCATCGCACGATACCTGCTCACCTCGGTGGGCTACCTGGGGGTGTCCTATCTGGGCTACCTGCTGCTCCAACTGCTGTCCGAAGGGATCAATCAACTGGTCCTGGGCCGATCCAATCCGCTGTTCTTTGTCAACAACCTGGATCACCTGCAGGTGATGGCCGTTTATCTGGCCTTCCAGAGCCTGTTCTTCGCAGGCGCGGTGTACTACCGCAAGTATTCACTGATCAAGTCATGGCTCTCCGTGATGGCGCTGTTCTTCGTCCTGATGGTCTTCGGCTACCTGGTGTTCCGTCTGTTCCTTCACGGGTACTTCGATGGCATGCAGGCCAATGAGAGCGTCATGATGACGTTCGCACGTATGGGGATCACGGGCGACCTCACCATCGCCTACTACCCGTTCAAGATCTGGCTGACCTGGGTCGGACGGATCTGGTTCTGGGGCGTCATGCCGGTCTGCGCGCTCGCCTTTGCGTACTTCCGCCTGCGCGAAACGGAGGTGTGAGATGCAGTTCTCCGATCCCCGATCCATCTACCTGCAGCTGGCAGACGCCATCTGCGATCTGATCCTCAAGGGCACCTATGCCAGCGCGGAGAAGATCCCGTCGGTACGCGAGCTGGCCGTCGAGGCGGGCGTGAATCCCAACACCATCCTGCGCACCGTCTCGCACCTGACAGATCAAGGAATTCTTTACAATCAACGGGGCGTCGGCACCTTTGTGTCCGAGAACGCCAGGGAGTCCATCATGCAGCAACGCAAGAAGACCTTTCTCGACGAGGAACTGACCAGTTTTTTCAAGAAAATCGAACTGCTCGGCATCGACTTCACCGATCTGGCCCCCCTGTGGAGCCAGTGGAAGACCGCCCGGCTGGAGGTGCGCCATGAAAACCAGTAACCGCATCTTCTGGGGATTCTGGGGATCGGCGGCCCTGCTGATCGTCGGCTTCATCGCCGCCTTCTCGTCGGTCACCCGGGCCTGGGTGGCGCCCGACGGCAAGCAGCTGCGGGACGCCAGCTCCCTGACCGGCCCGTGGAAGGACCAGGTGCTGAGCGCGCAGGACTTCTCCTCGCTCCAGCTCAACGGCGCCTTCGACGTCGCCTGGGAGCAGTCCGACAAACTGTCGGTCACCCTCTCCGTGCCCGAGCGCTTCTCCGAGGCCTATTCCATGCGGCAGGACGGGACGCGGCTGGTCTTCACCAACCGGCTCACGGGACGATTCTCCGAGCTGGCCCTGCGCCTGAAGATCTCCGGCCCGCGCCTGTCCGAGGTCGAAGCCAGGAAGAGCCTGAAACTGAAGCTCAACGGCCATCCCGGTGAGTCGCTGAACGTGTCGGGCAACGGCGCGGTCTGGATCGAAGGCACCTGCGCCACGCCCATGGAGAGGCTGTCCGTCAGCACCCGGGGCATGACGATCCTCCAGATGAAGTCCTGTCCGATGAAGAGACTGTTCCTGGACATCCACGGCAAGATCGTGATCCATGCCAACGTGACCGAGAGCCTCGAAGGCGCCGTCAACGGCAGCGGGGACATCCGTCTTTCCGGCGCCCCCGCCCGCCAGAACCTGTCACAGTACGGCAGCGTCCGCATCCGCATCGACTGATCCCAGTTCACAAGAAGTTTTTTACCACGGAATACGCGGAATACGCGGAATCAGGGCGCGACTGACGCTGGTGTCAGACCTCGCCACCCACGGCACCCGCGGGCCCGTACCAGTGGGAGAAGACGGCGAACACCGCGTTGAGCGTGTCGTCCTCGGTGTGGCCGCGCTCTGCCGCCATGAGCCTGATCATGCCCTCGTTGCGCAGCAGGGCGAGCCCGTGGACCTGAGACCACACGGCGAAGCTCAGGGCGCCGGGCTCGGACGACGGATCCAGGCTGCCCTCGGCCTGACAGGCCCGCACGGTCTCCTCGAGGGGGCCGAAAGAGTCCGAGTCTTCGGCAAAAAACTCGCTGTGCTTGCTCGCGACGCTCATGGCCGCCGCCATCCCCTCGCCCGAGAACATGAGGCTGATGTACTCGGGCTGCTCCCGAGCGAAGTCGAGGTAGGCCCGGCCCATGGCGAGGAGCTTGTCGCGGGCACGCCCGGAAGTGGCGGCCGCGATGGCCAGCATGGCCGCCCGCAGGCGTATGTGCCCATCGAGCATGAGCGTGGCGACCAGCTCTTCCTTGCTGGCAAAGTGGCGGTACGGCGCCGTGTGGCTCACCCCGGCAAGGGCCGCGAGCTTCCGCATCGAGAAGCCCTTCATGCCTTCGTCCTGGATCAGGCGCACGGCGTGCTGCAGCAAGGCTTGTCTCAGGTCCTTGTGGTGATAACTCTTCGTGCCTTTCATGCTGCTCCCTCCTCGCCGCCGTGCCGAGGTCGTGTCGATAAGGTACTGAAAACAGGAGGTGGAGGCCAGCACTTTGGGTTTGGAAATTGAAGGCTAACAAATCTTTTCCCAAAAAGAGTGTTGACGGCGTCAACATTGTCGGCTAGAAAGAGTATGTTGACAGCGTCAACATTATGTTGACGCGAACCCTTGGTCACACTTTTTGGAGGTAACATGTACTGCTTGGTCCTCAATGGAAATCCCGAACCCTCGCCCTTCGACGACTATCTCGCGACCTTCGCCAGGGAGATGGAGCGAAAGGGGCACGAGACGAAGGTCGTCGAACTGCGATCACTGGAACTGGAGTACTGCAACGGCTGCTGGTCCTGTTGGTGGAAGACGCCCGGGATCTGCGCACGAAAGGACGCCATGGTGGGCCTCTACCCTGAGATGGTCCGTGCCGACCTCGTGGTCTGGGCGAGCCCTCTGGTCCTGGGCACGATCTCCTCTCTGCTCAAGAAGACCCAGGACCGCTTCATCCCTCTGGCGCATCCGTACATCGAGATC
>JAHITJ010000150.1 GCA_018817795.1 Myxococcota bacterium
GAGGAGCGTCCGGAGCATCGGGACCGTTCATTCGGTCGAGGAGATACGGATCCTGGCACGCCTGAGCGGGAAGCTGGGCACCTTGCCCATTCCAGAGGGCGGAGCCGTTTCCCGCGGCGACCTGCTCGCCGAGATCGCGTCGCCCGAGACCGGCGCACGGCAGGAGCGCGTTTATCAGGAGCGCGGGCGGGCCGCCATCGAGGCTGCCTTCCTGTGTCGCCAGGCCGACCAGGACGAGGCCTTGGGCCGGGCACAGGCCATCACCCTGCAGAAGGTCGACGCGAGCCGGGAGGCCTGCCGTGCAGCTGGAAAGGCCGTGGCCGCAGCAGGCGCCTCCCTTCAGGAGCAATCCATTCTCGCCGGCAACAAGCGGGAACGTGCGCCTTTTCCGGGCATCGTGCTTCGCTGGGTCGCCCAGCCCGGCGAGAACGTCATGCCGGGGCAGCCGTTGCTGTGGCTGGGAGGTCATGACCTCGAGGTCCGTGTGCAGGTGCCGGAAAATGACCTGGTCAAGGGCATCGTTCCGGACCTGCCGGTGGAACTCCTGTTTCCGGACGGGACCCGACAGCACGGCACCGTGCGCACGATATCGCCCGAATCGGTCGGACCCGCGCGAACAGCCGAGGTCCGCATCTCCCTGAAGAGACCCGCCGGCGCCGCCTGGGGCCACGGCATGTCCGTGGAGGTGGACTTCGTGCTCGAGGAGACCGCCCGCACATGGATAGTTCCGTCGGTGGCCGTGCACACCTCGGACGCCGGAAGCCACGTGTTCATCGTCTCCCATGGGGCGCTGGTCCGGCGCGAAGTGTTTCCGAAACTGACAGTGCCCCCGGAAACCGCAGTGACCGGCAAACTCACTGAAATGGACAGGGTGGTCACGGATCGGCACCTTCAACTGCATGACGGACTGCCCGTGTGGGTGGCGCCGTCCACGGGGATGACACCATGAACCTCGCCCGTTTTTTCCTTTCTAACCGGCACTTCGTCTGGGCGCTCCTGATCGGCGTCGCGTTCGCCGGCGTCCGGGCCTACCGGGCCATCCCGATGCAACTGTTCCCGGACACCGCGCCCCCTCTGGTGAACGTGATCACCTCGTATCCCGGTGCCTCCGCCCGGGACGTGGACGAGAACCTGAGCCAGAAGCTGGAGACCGAGTTCGCCTCCCTCGAGGGCGTCCGCAAGGTGCGCTCGACCTCGCAGGACAACCTCTCCCGCATCTCGGTGGAGTTCAACTACGATCGCCAGTCCGAGCTGGCCGCACTGGACGTTCAGAACGCCATCGTGCGCATCCGCAACCGGCTCCCGGCGGGCATCACCGAGCCGCAGGTGCTGCGCTTCTCCACAGCTGACCGGCCAGTGCTCACCCTGGGCATCGTTTCGAAGGATCCGACCCGCACGCGCAAGTTCGCAGCCGATCACATCGTGCCCCGCCTCACGCGGGTCTCGGGCGTGGCCGCGGTGGAGCTCTTCGGCGGACACGTCCCGGCCGTCGTGATCCGGCTCAACCGCGAGGACCTGCGCAGGTACGGCCTGTCATTTGCACAGGTGACGGGGCTCATCCGTGAAGGCAACGTTTCCCGGCCTGCAGGCACCCTGTACACCGAGCGGACGACGGGCACCTACCGCATGGAGATGCGCCTGGGCAGCATCGACGAGCTGCGCGATCTTCCGATCCCGCTTCCCGGAGGCGCCCACCTCAGGCTCGCGGATATCGCGACCGTGGAACAGGCCTCCCTGCGCCCGGACGCCCTCTACGACGTCAACGGTAAGAACGCCATCGCCCTGCAGATCATGAAGACGACCCAGGGCAACACCGTCCGGGTCGTGCGCGCGGTGCAGGAGGAACTCGAGCGCATCCGGAAGGCCAACCCGGAGCTGGAGTTCGTCGTCGGCGAGGAGAGCGCGTCCTTCACCGAGGCCTCCATCGGGAATTTGTTCTCCAACATCCTCAGCGCCCTGCTCTTTGCGGGGGTGCTGATCTTCCTGTTCCTCGGGCGATGGAAGATCGCCGCAGTGGCCATCGTGTCCATGCCCCTCTCCTATGCGCTCACCTTCGCGCTGATGAAGGCGTTCGCCGTCGAGTTCAACATGGTGACCCTCACCGCGGTCATCCTGGCCGTCGGCATGGTCGTCGATGCCACCGTCGTCATGCTGGAGAACATCATCCGGCTCCGTGACGAGCAGGACATGGAACCGGTTCAGGCAGCGCTGGAGGGCGCAGCCAGCGTGATGCTCCCCGTGCTCGCCGGCGCCGCCACCACGCTCATGGTGCTGATCCCCATGCTGTTTCTTGCCGGCTTCATCGGCAAGACCTTCTCTCCGCTGGCCCTGACGCTGGTGTTCGCGTTTTCCTCCTCGGTGGTGGTGGCGGTGGTGTTCGTCCCGTTGCTTACCGTCTATACCCACAAGACGTCGTTCCTGGACAAACCCGCGCTATGGATCATCCGGCCGTTTTCATGGTTCATGGAGGTCTTCCGGCGGGCGACGCTGGGAGTGTTGAAGCGGGCGATGGAATGGAGATGGATCACCATCGCGATGATGCTGATCCTGTTCGTCTTCTCGGTGCGCGGTCTGAGGGGCCAGGGAATGGAGATGATGCCCCGCATGGACGGCGGCAGCTTCTTCATCACGCTGAAGACGCCCTCTGGAACCTCCCTGGAGGAGACCATGCGGCGGGTACGCGAGATCGAGGAGCTCCTGCTGCGCGAACCCGTGGTGATTCGCGTCTCGGCCCAGGCCGGCTTCGAGGCGGGAATGAGGACGTTCTCGTCGGCGGGCATCCAGAACGCCACGGCCGGGTTCATCTCGGTGACGCTCGTGGATCGCAATCACCGTGACGAAACACTCTGGGACTTCATGGGCCGGACGCGCGTCGCGCTCTCCCGTGTCCCGGGAGTTGCTGAGTTCTCCGTGCGTGAGCAGGGAAACACCGCCAAGTCGACCACCGCCGCGCCCATCGTCATCC
>JAHITJ010000021.1 GCA_018817795.1 Myxococcota bacterium
GATTTCGATTTCGATTTCGATTTCGATTTCGATTTCGATTTCGACTTGGCACTTTGCCCCCCCCGAAGTTTCCAGGCGGATACGACGTGGATCCTCTTGTCCAGAAAAATGAGAACTCGATCGCCGTGGAGGGATCATCCTCCGCGATCATTGAACCGCAGTCCGATGCATGGTATGCAGCATTCTTCGACGGCTCCGCAGGGAAGCGGCCCGTCCACGACCCAGCACGACCCCGCGGGAGCCCCCCCCATGAGCAACCTTTGGATCGCCTTCGGATTGACCTTCTTCGCCGGCATGGCCACGGCGATCGGCAGCGTCATCGCGTTCACCGCCAGCCGGACGAACTTCCGTTTCCTCTCGGTCGCCACCGGCTTCTCGGCGGGGGTCATGCTGTACGTCTCCTTCGTGGAGATCTTTTTCAAGGGTGTTGATGCGCTCGTGCCGCGCTTCGGTGAGACCGGCGCGCACTGGGTCAACACGGCGTCCTTCTTTGGCGGGATGCTGCTGATCGGGCTCATCGACAACCTGATCCCGGCCGCGGAGAATCCCCATGAGATTCACTCGGAGCGGGAGACGGAGCAGCTGCGCGATCCCACGGCGCCGGCGCCCGGTCCCGGGGCGACGCCCTCCCCCGTCGCCGGTGCGGAGCGCGCTCCCGTCCATGGTGGCCCACATCATCACAAACTGATGCGCATGGGGCTGTTCACCGCGCTGGCCATCGGCATCCACAACTTCCCCGAAGGCCTGGCGACCTTCCTCGCGGCGCTGCAGGATCCCGGCCTCGGGGTGCCCATCGCCATCGCCATCGCCCTGCACAACATACCGGAGGGGATCAGCGTCTCCGTGCCCATCTTCTATGCCACCGGCAGCCGGAGGAAGGCGTTCATGTACTCGGTGCTCAGCGGTCTGGCCGAGCCGGTCGGCGCCCTCATCGCCTATGCGGCGATCCGGCTCTTCCTCGGGGGCCAAAGCGGGATGATCCCCCCCGAGATCATGGGGATCCTCTTCGGCGGCGTGGCCGGCATCATGGTGTACATCAGCCTCGACGAGCTGCTGCCCACGAGCCGCGCCTACGGCAAGGGGCACGACAGCCTCCTGGGGCTCGTCGCCGGCATGGCGGTGATGGCCCTCAGTCTGTTGTTGATGCGATAGAGCTCAAGCCTTCCGGAACGGCTTGATCGCGAGGCCCGGCTGCCAGTTGCCCGCCCACAGGCCGCGGAAGAAGGCCCGGGCGTTGACGCCCAGGTTGCGGGTGTTGTAGCCGCCCTCCTGGATGACCAGCGTGGGCAGGCAGAGGGCGCCGATCATGCGGCCGTTCTCGCGGAAGTCCTCGGCCTTGAGCGGCCAGGAGCCGGTGGGATCCCCGGCCGCGGTGTCGAGGCCCAGGTGCACGACCAGGAACGTCGGCGCGAACTTGCGGATGCGGTTCAGGGCGCGCTCGAGGGTCTCGCGGTAGCGCTGCGCCGTGATGGTCTCGGGCAGCGGGTGGTTGACGCAGAAGCCCTCGCCGGCCCCGGCGCCCTTCTCCTCCTCGAAGCCTGAAAAGTACGGATACGCGAAGCTGGGATGCCCGTGGATCGACACGGTCAGCACGTCGGCGCGCCCGTAGAAGATGTCCTGCTGGCCGTTGCCGTGGTGGTAGTCGATGTCCAGCGTCGCCACCTTCCCGCGGGAACTGAGGAAGTCCGTGGCGATGGCCCCGGAGTTGAAGTAGCAGAAGCCGCCAAAGGAGCGGCGCTCGGCGTGGTGTCCGGGCGGGCGCACCAGCGCGTAGGCCATCATGCGGCCCTCGAGCAGGGCCGCGGCGCCCGTCAGCGCGCAGTCCACGGCCCCCGTCGCGGCCAGCCAGGCGTTGAGGTTGAGCGGCGTGAAGGTGTCGATGCAGTAGTAGCCGGCGCGCACGACCAGCTCCTTGGGGGGCCGCGCGACGTTGCGGATCGGGAACACGTAGGGATACACCGAGCGCGTGTTGCCGATGGTCTCGGTCACCTTCTTGAAGTACCGGATGAACCCCGGATCGTGGACGCGCAGGAGCTCCTTCTCGCCGAAGTGGTGCACCGCCCCGGGCTGGAAGAAGTTGCAGGTGCGGAGCTCCTTCATGATCGTGCGGATCCGCACCGGCGCCTCGACGTAACCGCGGTCGTGGACGTGGTGCACGTCATGGGCCTCGTTGACCAGCAGCAGGATGCGGCGGTCCGGCGGCACCTCGGCCGGCAGGGGACCGGCCACGGGCGTCTTCACGTACTTCGGCTCCCGCAGCCGCACCGGGTCGTCACGGAAGGACTCCACGACCATCTTGATGTACTCCGGCGAGCACATGTACCCGTACTTGCGCTCCAGGATCGCGCGCACGGCGGCCCGGGCGTCCTTGCGGTGCAGCGGCTTGTTCCGTCCCAGGTCGTCGAAGACCAGAAACGGC
>JAHITJ010000151.1 GCA_018817795.1 Myxococcota bacterium
CGATGACGACGGCGACGTCGACTGCGCCGACGCCGATTGCGTCGCGGCCACGAACTGCCTCCCGGTCGAGGACTGCGATGACGGCATCGACAACGACGGTGACCTGGCCATCGACTGCGCCGACTCCGACTGCCTCGGTCAGCAGGGCGCCGGCGGCCTCTGCCAGGCCACCGAGACGGCCTGCGCTGACGAGTTCGACAACGACGCCGACGGCGCCGTGGACTGCACCGATGACGATTGCGCCGCCGACGCGGCCTGCCTCGGTCCCGTGGAGCTCTGCGCCACCGTCGGGGACGAGGACGGCGACTCCCTGCCGGACTGTCAGGATCCCGAATGCAACAACCAGACCGGCCCCGGCGGCGGCACCTGCCAGACCACCGAGACGTCCTGCGCTGACTCCTACGACAACGACGGCGACGGCCTGACCGACTGCGCCGATTCCAACTGCGCCGCCGAGTGCATCACCGCCGGCTCCCTGGTCATCACCGAGTTTATCCGCGACCCCACCGTGGCCAGCGACGCCAACGGCGAATGGTTCGAGATTTACAACACCACCGCGGCAGCCATCGATCTGCGCGGACTGGTCATCTTCTCCGCGCCCAGCCAGACCCACGTCATCACGGCCGCCAACCCCGTCAGCATCGCCGCCGGCGCCTACATGGTGCTCGGTAGCAACGCCGATCCCGGCGTCAACGGCGGGGTCACCGTGGGCTATGCTTACGGCTCATCAATCAGTTTCAACAACACCTCCGACGACTCGGTGGGCATTCGCACCTCCGGCGGCACCGTGATTGACCAGGTGCTCTTCCCCGTCGCGACCTTCCCTGGTGTGGCCGGCAAGGCCACGTCCCTCAATCCGGCCAACTCGACCGCAGTTGACAACGACAACGCGGCCAACTGGTGCAATGCCCGCGTGAAGTACAACGACTCCGACTGGGGCACCCCGGGCGTGGCCAATCCTTCCTGTACCGTGGAGACCGACTGCACCAACGACATTGATGATGACGGCAACGGCCAGATTGACTGCGCCGACTTCGCCTGCGCCAACGCGGCCACCTGTTCCTCTGCGGCGATCCCCACCGCCGGCAGCCTGATCGTCTCCGAGATCATGGTCAACCCCGGCATCGGCACGCCCGACTACCAGTACGAATGGATCGAGATCAAAAACGTGAGCGCCTCGGCCGTCGAGCTCAACGGCCTGACCCTGTGCAGCGACACCCCGTCGGTGTACTGCTCGTCGATCCACTTCGGCGTCTCCACTCCGCTGGCCGCCGGTGCATCCGCACTGTTCATGTCCGACGCGGCCCTGTGGACGGGCTTTTCCGGGATCAAGTACTCTTACGGCTCGGACATCCGCCTGGACAACACGGCCGAGGGCGTCCAGATCTACCACGGCACCACGCTCATCGACTCGGTGTCCTACACGGCGGCATGGCCCATCGCGACGGCCGGCAGCTCCATCCAGTTCTCCACCTCGGCGACCCAGGACAGCACCGCCAACGACGCCGTGGCCAACTGGTGCCTGGCGATCAATGAATATGACGCCGTCAACCACCTGCTGGGCACGCCGGGCCTCGCCAACGGAACCTGCCTGGTCGCCACCGAGATATGCAACGACGGTATCGACAACGACAGCGACACCATCATCGACTGCGCGGACACCGACTGCCTGGGACAGACCGGTTCCCTGGGCGAGGTCTGCGAGGCCACCGAGACGACCTGCGACGACGGCTTCGACAACGACCGTGACGGTACCACCGACTGCGCCGACCCGAACTGCGCCGGCCTCATGGGCCCCGGCGGGGTAAACTGCGATGCCGGCACTGTTGAAGACTGCACCACCCCCGAGGACGATGACGGCGACACCTTTGTCAATTGCATGGACCTGGACTGCGCGATGCACGCCTCCTGTGGCTGGCTGCCCCAGCTCTATCTGTGGGAATCCGACGCGGATACCGCTGGTACGGATGTTGCCGAGTTCATAGAAGTAATCAACATGACCGGGACCACCGTCGATTTTGCAACTCAGAAATATTTCATTCTTATGCTGAACGGCAACACCACCGGCGAGACGATTTATCGTACGGTTCAGTTGACAGGGACGCTCGCCGATAATGCAATTTTCCTGGCCGGCAATGCGGGCGTGGTTCCGGCGCCGACGGTCACATGGCCTCAAGAAACCCTTCAGAACGGTCAAGATGGCGTGCTTCTGGTTCGCTGCGATGACTGCGCTGCGGCCGATCTCGCCACCGGCTTGGACGTGGGTACGACCGCGACCTTCACGGTTGCTGGCGGAACCAAGACCGTCACCAAGATCGACGGACTCGCCTATGACACCAACGATCCTGACGACACCGACCTGATGGCACGGGTTGGTGCGACCATTCAATGGAACGAAGGCGAAGTCAATTCCCAGACCGATTCTCTGCGCCGCATATCCCACACCTCGTGGGTGAATGGAACCCCGACCCCGGGTGTCTCCAATCTGCAGTAGTTTCTTAATTCTGACCCTCCTCTGATTCGTCCCTTTCTCCCACGGAAAAGCCCTTGAAAATCCCCTCCGGTCGTGCCATTGTTGCCGACGTGGGCGCTGAGGAAATTATTCTTCACGTCCGGGTGACGCCTGATGTGCGATCACCGATTTCACTCCCAGGAGTATGTCATGTCGAAGAAAGTCCTGCTCGCGACGGAAAAACCCTTTGCCAAAGTGGCCGTGGAAGGCATCCAGAAGATCTTCGATGCCGCAGGCTACGAACTCGTGAAACTGGAAAAATACACGGACAAGGCGGAGCTCCTCAAGGCCGTCACGGACGTGGATGCGATGATCATCCGCTCCGACAAGGCCTCGGCCGAGGTCATCGCGGCGGCTCCCAACCTCAAGATCATCGTGCGTGCCGGCGCGGGCTTTGACAACATCGATCTGGCCGCCGCGACCGCCCGGGGCATCTGCGCGATGAACACGCCGGGCCAGAACTCCAACGCCGTGGCCGAGCTGGCCTTCGGCTTCATGCTCCTTCTGGCCCGCAACAAGTTCACCGAGGGCAACGGCTCCGAGCTGCGCGGCAAGAAGCTTGGCATTCACGCCTACGGCAACGTCGGCCGCTTCGTGGCACAGATCGCCCGCGGCTTCGGCATGGACGTGTACGCCTATGATGCGTTCGTGCCGGCCGAGAAGATGATCGCCGAGGGTGTGAAGGTCTGCGCGACAGTCGAGGAGTTGTACGCCGCCTGTGATGTCATCTCCCTGCACATCCCGGCCAACGAACAGACGAAAAAGTCCATCAACTATGCGCTTATGTCAAAAATGAAGAAAGGCGCCGTGCTCGTCAACACGGCCCGCAAGGAAGTGATCGACGAGGAGGGCCTCAAGGCGATCCTGGCCGAACGCGAGGATCTGCGGTACGCCACCGACGTCGCCCCGGAGTGCCACGCCGAGCTGGCCGAGAAGGCCGGCAACCGGTATCACGCCACGAAGAAGAAGATGGGCGCGGAGACCTCCGAGGCCAACATCAATGCCGGCCTTGCGTCCGCCAACCAGATCGTCGCCTTCCTCGAGAAAGGCGACCGTACTTTCCAGGTGAACAAGTAGACAGCCGGCTCCGGACGCTGCCCGGGCGTCGGCGTTCAAGTAAAAACCTTCCAGGAACAAGGGAAAATCACACAATTCCGGGCACATTCCCAGGATTAAGGGTTGACAACCAATTTTCGGTTGTGTTTGATGATGCCGTCCAGAGGAGGTCTTTCATGACGAAAACCGATATCGTTGAGAAGGTCTATGCCAATGTGTCCGGGTTGTCCAAGAGGGACGCGTCGGATCTTGTGGATGCCGTGTTTGATACCATGAAGCATGCGCTGGAACGCGGTGAGAGCGTCAAGTTGAGCGGCTTCGGCAACTTCTCCGTCCGGGTCAAGCACGCTCGTCCGGGCCGCAACCCCAAGACCGGTGAGAACATCGAGATCGCGGCCCGCCGCGTGCTCAGTTTCAAACCCAGCCAGATCCTGAAGAAGCAGTTGAACCAGTAGGACGCCTTCGCGGTCCAAGGAAGTGGGCATGTCCGACGTGCAAAGGGAAGTTTCGCTGGAGCGGGTTCTCGACATCGCCGACGAACTGAATCAACTCAAGGACATCGACACCATCCTTGATCGGGTGCTGCTTGAGAGCCGCAGGCTCTCCTGCGCGCGCGCCGGCTCGATCTTCCTGCGCGAGAACGGGCTGCTGCGGTTCCGCTACGTGCACAACGACGACCTGTACGCACAGGACTCGAACAACAAGCACATCTACACCAACCTCGAGGTGCCCATCGACGAGAAGAGCATCGTCGGATACGTCGCCCTCACCGGGGAGACGCTCACCATCGAGGACGCGTACCGGATTCCGCCCGAGGCCCCCTATCACTTCAACTCCTCGTTTGATGTGAAGACCGGGTTTCACACGCGCAGCCTGCTCACGATTCCGCTCAAGGCGGCCCAGAACCAGGTCATCGGCGTGCTGCAGATCATCAACTCCACCGACTGCGCCGGGACGCCCGTGCCCTTTACGCACCATGACGAGATGCTCGCGACCGTGTTCGCCAGGCACGCCGCCGCCGCCATCGAGCGTGGTCTGATGACCCGCGAGATGGTGCTGCGGATGATGCAGATGGCCGCGCTGCGGGATCCCAAGGAGACCGGCGCCCACGTCCAGCGGGTGGGCGCGTACTCGGCCGAGATCTACCACCGGTGGGCCCTGTCCCACGGGGTGAGCATCGACGAGATCCGCAAGCGTAAGGACCTGATCCGGCTTGCGGCGATGCTGCACGACGTCGGCAAGGTCGGCATCGCCGACAGCATCCTGAAGAAGCCCGCCAAGCTCACCGAGGAGGAGTTTGCCGTCATGCGGTGCCACACCGTGTTCGGCGCCGACCTCTTCTCGCACGCCGGCTCCGAGCTCGACGCGGTCTGCCGCGAGATCGCCCTTCACCACCATCAGCGGTGGGACGGCCGCGGTTATCCCTGCGAAGCCGTCGACGTCGACAACCTCGTGCCCACCTGCGCCGGGAACCCCGGCCTGGCCGGCGAGGACATCCCCTTCGTGGCCCGGATCACGGCCATCGCCGACGTCTTCGACGCACTGTGCTCCTCCCGCTCCTACAAGGAGGCCTGGTCCGACGACCGGGTCCTCGCGATCCTGCGCGACGAACGCGGCAAGCAGTTCGATCCCGAGTTGATCGACGTGTTCTTCGACCTGCTCGACGTCATCCTGGCCATCCGCGACAAGTTCGTGTAGCGGAGCCGCTTCAACACTCTTCTACTTTTGGCAACTTTTCAGGAAAATGGTCCATGCAGCGGGGTTGCGCCAGGGGCGCGAGGCGGCCGAGGGGGCGTGTGCGCAGCGCGGGACGGCGGTCCCCTGTGAGGCGGAGAGGATCGAGAACAGCGTCTCGAGGTAGGGTTCGGGGAGCGGTCGGCGGGCCAGCTCCAGGAACACGCTCGAGTCGGAGGGGCGCTCGAACGCGGCCAGGGCGCGCAGCAGCCAGGTGCCCGCGGTGAGGTGCTCCTCGAAAAAGGCGCGGGAGGCCTTCGGGGAGAAGAACTTCTTCACGCGGACTGCGACGGCCTCGGCAGGATTCTTCTCCTTTCTGGCGGCGAAGAGCTGGGCCAGCGTGGAGAACGCCTCGTCGGCCAGCTTCGGGTCGGCGAAGAGCTTCAGCAGGTCTGGGCGAAGTGACGCGTAGCCGCAGGTCTTCACGCGCTCGAGCAGCGGATACCACAGGTCGTCTTCGGGATCGGCGAGGACGGGGCGGGCCATGTCGGCGAAGGCAGGGGCGCAGCGATCCGAGAGCAGGAACAGGGCTGCGCGTTTGACCGGGGTCCAGGGGCTCTTTGCCAGCGCCACGAGCTCCGGGAGCAGCGGTGCCTTGGAGGGCCACTGGGCGAGCAGGACCAGTTGGGCGTCGGGCCGTGGCGTCCGGGCCAGGCGCGCCAGGGTCTCGGGTGCCGGCATCAGGTGGAGCAGCGTGCCCAGTGCCTGGAGCTTCACAGCCGGCCTGTGTTCGGAGCGCAGCAGGCGCTTGACGGGATCGGCCAGCCGTGGGTCGGGCACCTTGGCCACGGCCTGCAAAAACGCCAGCCGCATCCGCAGATCCTTTTTGGGCTGCCACCGGGACAGGCAGGCCACGGCGGCGTCGCGGACCTTTTCACCCTTCCCGATCCAGTGCGAGAAGATGAACGGCGTGTCGAGGAGCCGGGGACACCAGGCGGCGATCAGGGCTTCGCGATCGGGTTCGCGCACCTGATCGCGAACCAGCGTGGTCAGCGTGGGGTGCAGGCGCAGGATCTCGAGGAGCATCGTCGGATCGGGGGGGCCGCCGGCGAGCCACAGGGGAAGCAGCCGCGCAAGGTAGGCCGGATCGGCGTCCGGTCGGATGCGGGCGACGATGGCCTCCCGGGCGTGCGGCAAGGAGAGGGATTTGCCAAGCAACGCCACGGTCTGGGAGTCGGCCCACGCCAGGATCTCCAGTTGAACGGGCACGAAGGCGGCCACAGGGCGCCGGGCGATCTCGCCCGCGATCAACTTGCGGGTCTCCACGTCGGGGGTGTCCCAGGCGGCCAGCAGGCGCGCGTCAGGGATGAGGGGGAGCGCCGGCCGCACCTGTGCGGGCATCAGGGAACGGTCGGCGATGCCGGCGAAGATCCCGCCGATGGGATCCGCGGAGAAGTCGAGCTCGGTGAAGATGGTGAGCTCCGAAATCGCCAGCGGATCGGCGCCGGGCCAGACGCGCTCGACCGTGATCTCGAGACAGCGGGCCTCGAGGGCCGTGTCGAAGGCCACATGCCACGGGATGCGCAGGGAGCCGGGGACCTGCAGCGGATCCATGGGCAGGTCCACGCGGACGGTACGCCCTCCGGCGGTGACGGTGAAGGTGCGCAGCCGCGCGTGGCGCGCGAAGGAGGCCTCATCCTGCCCGTTGCCCGGCAGCACCGAGATGGCCCGGATCCGGCGCAGCGTCGTGGGCAGGGACCAGAGGAAGGTGACGCCGGGCCCTGGACCCTCGGCCGTCCAGGCGGAGGTCGCATTGTGATCGATGAGGCGGACCGGCGCGGGACGTTCCTCGAAGCCTGGATCCTGCGGCTCGATCACGACCGGCGGCGGGGCTGCGAACCAGGGCCGGCGTTTGGCCTGCGGCGGTGGTCCTTTCACCGCAGGGACGCTGACGGCTCCGGCCGGGAGCGGCGCGGGACGGTGCGGGGAAGGCTCCCAGCCTGTCTTTCCCCATCGCTGCCGGTTGACGGCCACTGGGAGGCCGTCGCAGCGATTGGCCAGGGGGCTCTCCTGATGGATTTCTCCGGTGTCGGCCGAGAAGGACCACGGGTGGGCATCCTGGGAGGTGCCGGTCCTGGCCAGGGTCACGTTTGCGGGCCACTGCACGCGGAACAACCACTGTGTGGTGTCGGAGGCAGCCAGCAGAAGGCCATGAGCGGGCGCCCAGGTGCAGCGGACGGGGGAAAAGCCGGCAGGGGCCGGAAACGTGGCCGCGCGAGCGCCTGAGCGGATGGAGACGCCGGCGGGGGCCACATCGAGCGTGAGGTTGGCGCCGCAGTCCAGGGGCGCCGAAAGCAACATCAACGACAACAGCGTGAGCATGACTACTCCTGACCCGCGGAGGGGGGTGGAACCGGTTTTTCCTGCATCGCCGGTGGGGGAGTCTCCGGCTTCCGGGCCGGCCCGGGACCCGGCTTCCCTGTCTCCGAATCGACAAGCCGGTTCACCAGCCGGGCTGCGATGTAGCTGGCCTTGGTGCGCCACTTCTCCGGGCTCACGATCAGGATCGCGAACGCCCAGCGGGGGGCCTCGACGGGGGCATAGCCCATGAACCAGGTATACAGGAGGACCTGCGGCTCGGTGCGCCCGAGGGTGCCGGTCTTCCCCCCGACGGTGATGGGGACCAGCGGCTCGTCACCCTTGAAGAAGCCCTCCCGCGCCGTCCCCTGGGTGACCGTGCGGGCGAGCATCAGGCGAAGCCGGGCCATGGTCTCCTCGGGCAGGCTGGAGAACACGGCAGCCGCGGGTCTGGGCAGCTCCACGGGGTCCTTGTTCCTGTCGATGGCCAGGCGAAGGACATGCACCGGTGGAACCTTTCCGTTGCCGGCGATGAGCGCGGCCAGCCACGCCGCATGCCATGCGCTGATCGTCGCGTGTCCGAAGCCGGCCGCCGCCAGGGGCAGCGCCATCGGATCGGTGTCGGCGAGCTTGAACCGGCTCTTTTCAACGGTGAACTCGAAGGGCAGATCCTGGTTGAAGCCGCAGGCCTGCGCGACGTCCTGCAGCCGGCGGACGTCCAGGTGGGCCCGGGCGAGCTTGCCCAGCACGGCATTGGTGGAGTTGGCCAGCGCAGCCTCCAGGTTCTCGCAGACCGCGTCGGCCGGGGGCGGCTCCTCGAGGTGCTTGGCGGTGATGCCGCCCTGGCCGCCCGAGTAGCACACCTCTTTTTGCGGATCGAAGCCAGGCGTCGTCATCAGGGCGATGGCCGAAACGGTCTTGAACAGCGAGGCCGCCGGGGCCCATGGCTTGAGCGTGAGCTCGCCCATGGTGAGGCGCGGTTCGGCCCCGCTGCGTCCGGCCAGGGCGCGAACCTCCCCGTCAGGCAGGTGGATCACCACCGCGGCCGCGTAGGGCAGCTCGTAGCGTCCGAACTCCTGGGTCAGGAAGGCCTGCAACTGGGGATCGATCGTCGACTGCACCATCACACCCGAAGGGGTGGACTGCCACAGGGCGCCATCCTTCTCGGTGAAGCGGAGCAGGTCCAGCTCCGAGGTCCAGGTCGCCGGGGGCTTCTCCTTCTTCGGGGCATCGGACAGATCCAGCCGGGTCGCCGGGGGTTTCTCCTTGCCGGGATCGGGCATCAGCGCGAGCCCGATCAGAATGCCCGCGAACGCGATCAGGAAAAAGAGTACGGGAGCGGTCCGGTTCTTCATGGAATCCTAGGGCGCTTCCTCTTCCGGGGTGCGTGACCACTTGTAGGGCAGCAGATGCAGCAGGTCGTGCTTCTTCAGTCGGTAGTACAGCGTGGAGCGGTTCATTCCGAGCAGGCGGGCGGCGGCGGCCATGTTGCCCGAGGAGGCCTCGATGGCCTTGAGGATGCCCTTCTTCTCCTCGTCCTGGAGCAGGCCGGGCAGCGGCCGGGGCTCCATCACGGGAGGCGGGGTGATCTGGGCGGTGCCCTCCTGGGGGATGGCCGGATTGAACTGCAGATCTTCACCCGTGAGCACGCCTTCGGAGGAGAGCACCATGGCGCGCTCCACGAGGTTCTCGAGCTCGCGCACATTGCCGGGCCAGTGGTAGCCCAGCAGCTGCTCCATGAAGTTGTCCTCCACGCGGAGGATGTACTTGCCGGTGATCGGGGAGAAGCGGGAGATGAAGTGATGCACCAACTGGGGGATGTCCCCGGGACGCTCGCGCAGGGGCGGGAGCTCGATGGGGAACACGTTGAGGCGGTAGTACAGGTCCTGGCGGAAGACCGACGAGGACACCAGCGCCTCCAGGTTGCGATGGGTGGCGCTGATCACCCGCACGTCGACCTTGATCGTCTCCTCGCCGCCGACGCGTTCAAACTCCCGTTCCTGGAGGACGCGCAGCAGCTTGACCTGGATCTCCGGCGGGATGTCACCGACCTCGTCGAGGAAGAGCGAGCCACCGTCGGCCAGCTCGAAGCGGCCCATGCGCCGGGCGACGGCACCCGTGAAGGCACCCTTTTCGTGGCCGAACAGTTCGCTCTCCAGCACGCCCGGGCTCAGCGCGGCACAGTTGACCTTCACGAACGGGCCGTCGCAGCGGGGCGAGTTCAGGTGAATCGCATGCGCCACGAGCTCCTTGCCGGTGCCGGTCTCACCGCGGATGAGCACGGTCGAAGAGGTCGGCGCCACGCGTTCGATCTGATGGAGCACGCGGGCGAGCCCTTCGGAGTCCCCCACGATGTTGCCGAAGTTGAACTCCTGGTGGGACTTTTCATCGAGATAGCCGGCATAGGCCCTGAGTTTGGCCTCGAGACGCTCGTTTTCCTCGCGCAGGTGGTAGATCTCCTGCACCTGCAGGATCACTGATTTCAGTTCTTCGGCGTTCCACGGCTTGGTTACGAACCGGTAGATGTGCCCCAGCCGGATGGCCTCCACGAGCACGTCGACATCCCGGTAGGCGGTGAGGATGATCGGCAGGGCCTGCGGCCGCACACGGCGGGCCTCGCGCAGGAACTCGAGTCCGGTCATCCGGGGCATGCGCTGGTCGGAAATCACCACGGAGATCGGTTTCTGGCGAAGGATCTCGAGACCTTCCTCGCCCGATGCTGCTGTGAACACGGTGAAGGAGGACCGGAAGTTGAACCGGAACACGTTGAGGTTGTCCTCTTCGTCGTCCACGTACAGGATGGGGTAGTTCCGGGCGTCCAGGGTCACGGGGGCATCACCTTCTGCGGACGCCGCGGGCGGAATCCGTTGCGTGCATAGTAGAAGAACCCGCGCACAATGGAAAGCGGAGAATTTACTGCACGCAGGTGAAGCGCTCGCAGTTCGAGCTTCCGTCGGTCTGCGTCACGCAGGTGTAGCCGGGGGCGCAGTCTGCCGCGTCGGTGCAGAGCTTGCGGCCGCAGTAGCCGTTGGTGCAGGACATGCCTTCAGGGCAGGGGTCACCGGCGCTGCAGGACTTCAGGCAGTAGCCTGCCAGGCACCGGTTGAAGCCGGAGGGGCAGTCGACGGGGTCGGTGCATCCGTGACAGACACCCGTGGGAAGCGAGGGTGCGCAGGTCAGCGCGCCGCCGCAGTCTCCGTCGAGTACGCACTGGAAAGGAACTCCGGGGTCGACGCAATAGCCGTCGAGGCAGGAAAAGCCGGAGGGGCAGTCGGCCGTGGCGTCGGGCACGCAGTTGCCCAGCTCGTCCTCGATGAAGCCGTCATCGCACACGCAGACCGGTCCGGACTGCGAGATCTCGCAGGTGCCGCGGTTGAGCCCGGTGCAGGGGTTGGGGGCGCATGAGTCCACGCAGGCGCCGTCGATGCAGGCGGCGCCGGGATCACAGGCGCCTTCAGGGTTGTAGGGAGAGCACACCGTGTCCATGCAGGGGACGCGCGTGCAAAAACCCGAGCCGTCGCCGTCCGGATCGACGCACAGCGTGCCATGGACGCAGTCGGGATCCGAGGTGCAGACCGGGGCCGTACAGAATCCAACGCCCATCGCGCATTGTCCGAACTCGCAGTCTTCAGGGGCACCGCAGGGGACGCCGCACGTGCCGAAGGGGCTGCAGGAAAATCCGGTCGGACAGTCGTCGGGCTCGCCCTCGCGGCAGCCTGTGCAGAGACCGCCGAGCAGGGTGGGGTCGCAGGTGGTGAGGTTGCCCTCGGCCG
>JAHITJ010000152.1 GCA_018817795.1 Myxococcota bacterium
ACAAAGCAGGTCATGAAAAATTGGCCCTTGCCCGAAGCGGCGATGGCGTTGTTCAGGATGCGGGCGAACTGGTCCAGGTCAGGGATGAGATCCTGGATCGCCAGGATCGTGTCGCAGGCGCTCTTGGCCGCCGCGGTGATCATCGCCGCGGGCACGCCGTGGCCGGTGACGTCGCCGATGACGACCATCAGCCGACCGCCACCGATGTTGTAGTAGGACCACCAGTCGCCGCCGGTCTCGGACGCGGACAGGAAGTGTCCCGCGAGGGTGATGTTGGAGAACTCGTGCAGGCCCGAGGCCGGAACGAGCGAGTCCTGAATCGTCTTGGCGACTTCGAGTTCCTTGGCCATGACGGCCTTCTTCTCGCTCTCCTGCAGCAGGATCACGAGGTTTTCGGCCATGAAGTTGAACCCGTCGCCGAGCACCTCGATCTCATCATGGGTCTTGATCTTGACGCGGTGCGCCAGGTCACCGTGGGCGAAGGTCGCGACGGAGCGGACCAGGCTCTTGATCGGCCGGGTGATGCCCAGGCCCAGGATCACGGAGATCAGGCCGCCCAGCAGCAGCAGGATTCCACCGAGCATCGCGATGGCCTTGAAGGTCTCCTCCTTGTTCTTCTTGAGGGCGGCAGCCAGGCTCTTCTCGTAGTCCTTGAGGGAGCGCAGGTTGTACATCATCGCGACGGTGCCGAGATAGACGCCCTCGTCCACGATGGCGCCGATGAAGAGCATGCGCTCCTCGCCGTTGCGGGCCACGACGCGGACGCCGTCGACACGCTTGGCGCGGACGTCGAGGCCTTCAGGAAGGCCTTCGGGTGCTCCCTTGGTCCCTGCCGCCGGCTTGGCGTCGTCGGTGCCGGCCTTGGTCAGCACATCGGTGAAGGGAAACTCGGTGAAGTTGATCTCGAGCCGTCCCGTGAACGCCGGATCGCCGACGAGGTAGGCCTTGTCCTCGCGCAGGATCTTCGCGGATGGATACCGCAGGTCGTAGTAGGACGCCAGGTAGCCCGATGCGTTGAACACGGTCACGACATCGAGCTGGGCATCCTCACGGCCGATGGGCGGGATGGCGTCCATCAGTTCCTGCATCTGCTGGGCCTTCAGGAACACCGCGGAGAGCCGCTGGAGCGAGAAAAGCTGGGCCTTGCCGGCCCGCTGGATGTTCTTGATGTACGCTTCGCGCTGTTCGGCGCCCGTCTTCTGGAAGATGACCTCCAGCCGCTGCGAGCTCAGGTAGCCGAAGCCGCCGAGCAGCAGAACGATGATAAAAATTGTGCCGAGAATGATACGCCAGGCAATGGAAATTCGAATGGCCATTTTGCACCTTTCTTTCGTCGGATGTTACTCAAACAGCCCCGAAAATCCAAGGGAAATCTCTCACAAAATGCAGTCTCCGGAGGCAAAAAATAGACATGGACGGGGACAGAAAACGCAGACGGATCCCCGAACCGGGAGTCCGCCGGGATTTGGCCCTCATCGTTGCGGAATCAGGACTTCGCGCTGGTTGGTGCCGTTGGGCGCGGACACGATGCCCTCATGCTCCATGCGCTCGACCATGCGTGCGGCGCGGTTGTAGCCAATCTTCAGGCGGCGCTGGATGTAGGAGATCGAGGCGACGCGGTCCCGGGCGACGATGTCCACGGCCTCCTCCCACTTCACGTCGTAGGGCTCGTCGTCGAAGCCGGAGGACCCCTCCTCGGAGGACACGACAATGCTCATGTCGTAGGAAGGTTTGCCCTGGGCCCGCAGGTGCTCGACGACCGCCTGCACCTCGGAGGTGGAGATGTAGGCACCGTGGACACGCGTGGGAGCCAGGCCACGGTTGGACCACAGCATGTCGCCGTTGCCCAGCAGGGCCTCGGCCCCCATCTGGTCGAGGATGACCTTGGAGTCGATGCGCGAGGCCACCATGAACGCGATGCGCGTGGGGAAGTTGCTCTTGATCAGCCCGGTGATGACGTCGGTGCTGGGCCGCTGGGTCGCCGTGATGAGGTGGATGCCCACCGCGCGGGCCTTCTGGGCGATGCGGGCCACCGAGGTCTCGACCTCCTTGGCGGCCACCATCATCAGGTCGGCGAACTCGTCGATGACGATGACAATGAACGGCAGGTGCTCGGGCACATCCTCGATGCCGCGCTTGCGGATGTCCTCGACCTTCTGGTTGTAGTCGCCGAGGTCGCGCACGGACATGTCCGACAGCATCTGGTAACGCCGCTCCATCTCGCGCACCGCCCATTGCAGCGCAAGGTTGGCCTGCTGCGGGTCGGTCACCACCGGCAGCAGCAGGTGCGGGATGTCGTTGTAGATGCTGAATTCGACCATCTTGGGATCGATCAGGATCATCCGGACGTCCCGCGGCGAAGCCCGGAACAGGATGCTCAGGATCATGGCGTTGACGCCCACGCTCTTGCCCGAGCCGGTGGTGCCCGCGATCAGCAGGTGCGGCGCCTTGGCCAGGTCCGCCACGACCGCGCGTCCCTTGATGTCCTTGCCCATGGCCATGGACAACTTGCTCTTGCTCTGGGCAAACGATGGATCGGCCACGATCTCCTTGAGGAACACCATTTGCGGCGACTCGTTGGGCACCTCGATGCCCACGGCGCTCTTTCCGGGGATCGGCGCCACGATGCGCACCCGGGTGGCAGCCAGCGACAGCGCCAGGTCCTTGGCGAGGCTCTCGATGCGCGACACGCGGATGCCCGCCTCGGGCACGAATTCGTACATCGTGATGACCGGACCGACGTGAATCTCCTGCACGCTGCCCTTGATCTTGTAGTCGAGAAACGCCTGCTCCAGACGGGCCGCCAGAGACAGCATGTGTTCACGATCCCGGGCCACTGTCTTCTGTGGCTCATAATGCAGCAGCTCCGGGTCCGGAAGGCGGAACTCACCCCACTCATCGGTGAACGAGGACACCGGATGCAGCGTGGCCGGCTGCGGGGATTCCAGTTCGATGATCACCGGACCACCTGCCGGCGGAACGGTGCCCCCGGCCGAGATCATGGCCTCACCGTCTCCGGGTACGGGCTCGGACTCCACCGGTGCCGCGGATTCATCTCCTATGTTCGCAGGACCGACGTTGATCACAACGGATTGTTTGTCAGCGGGCTTTTCGCCAGGCGCCGATGGTTTTCCGGCCCCGGATTCGGTCATTAGGGGCTCCGTTGACGCCGGGGAAGTACCGCCCGTCGCCACGGCTTTCCGGGGGGCCTTTGCTTTTCTGGCCGGCGTGGTGATGCCTGACTCCATGGGCAGGGTGTCGGGATCCGGTGAAGCGGGCGGAGCGGAGGAGCCGTTCCTGGCAGCAGGGACCTTCTTCAGGGGCGAGGCTTTCTGGGGCACGGCGGCCGGACCGTCATCGGCCTCGTCGTCGGCCTCGTCGTCGGCCTCGTCGTGATCCTCACCTCCGGTGACCTCCCCATCGCCGACTTCCTCCTCCTCGAGGGGCTCCCAGGAAAACAGGGATACGAAAAAACGGCCGATGGCGGTGAACATGCTTCCCAGTCGAACAAACAGGGCCTGGGTGCCTTCCACCAGCCCCACGATGGCCCTGGCGGGGCTGCTCTGGGTGGCGAGCATCAGGAACAGCAGAAGCCCCATGACGAAGAAGATGAAGGTGCCCGCCTTCGACAGCAGGGAAATGCCCAGCGCGCCAAGGAGCTCGCCGGTCTTTCCGCCGGCGCCCATCCCCTGGAGCCGGTACCTGGAAAAAATCAAGGAAAAAAGGACCGTCCCGCACAGCGTGGCGCCGGTATAGCCGAGCCACAGCCGGCCATCCCGCACGGAGAACCGCCGGGAGAAGATGCCCCAGGCCACCGAGAACAGCGCGACCACCACGAGGTGGCTTCCCAGGCCCAGCAACGAAAAGAGGCCCAGCGCCAAAGCCTGTCCGAACGGCCCCATGAGACGCCCGTCACCGAACTGCAGCGACAGCAGCGCGCCGCCGAGCAGCAAGGCGAAACCCAGGAAGATGATCCCCCACATTTCCCGATGGAGCTGGGGCGCTTCCGTGGCCTTCCTGGCGGGTTTTTTCTTTCTCGTCTCAGCCATTGGCGACATATTCCTTACCTGGGATCACATTGACCCCAATGGGAACTTATCATTCCTTGAGTGGAATTTCAATTTTTCAATACGAAGGGAGTGGGGAACGGATCGACTACTCGTGGACGCAGGGCGGGCAGGTGGCGACCACGCGATCCTTGGTGGGATCGGAGGCATGGCAGTACCGGCAGGCGAAGTCCGCGCAGTCGATGAAGTTGTTGCCGTCGTTGTCAATGCCATCGGAGCAGGTCACGGCGTTGCCTTCGCACACGGTGACCAGCGGGCTCTTCTGGCAGGAGAAGTCGCGGCAGTCGATGAACGTGTTGCCGTCCTGGTCCAAACCGTCGGAGCAGGTCGCATCGGTCATTTCCTTGCCCTCGGCGCAGGCAGCAGCGGTGTACAGGCAGTCAAAGTCTGCGCAGTCGATGAAGCCATCGCCGTCGTTGTCGTTGCCGTCGGCGCAGTCGACCTCGATGCAGGCCGCATCGTCGGCGCAGTCGAAGTCGTCGCAGTCGATGAAGCCGTCACCGTCGTCATCGGTGGTGTCGGTGCAATTCTGCTCGAAGTCGCCCGCGCAGGCCACGTCGTTGCCGCAGTCGTAGTCTTCGCAGTCGGTGTAGCCGTTGCCGTCGTTGTCATTGCCATCGGTGCAATTGGTCTCGATGCAGGCGGTCAGGTCAGGGTGGCCGGAGCAGGAGGGATCCTGACAGTCGGTCAAGCCGTCCTCGTCGTTGTCATTGCCATCGGTGCACAGTTCGTCAGTGTTCTCGGCCTTGACCGGGCACAAGATGTTGCCGGTGCAGGCGAAGTCGTCGCAGTCGGTGAAGCCGTTGAAGTCGTCGTCAATCTCGTTGTCGCAGATCTCGTCGACGATCTCGGCGCAGTCAGCGTCATTGGCGGCGATCTCGATGTCGGAGGCCGACCGGACCAGCAGATAATAATCGAAGAAATACGTGACCACGCCGGACAGGCGGGACAGACAGACGCCCTCGGAGACCGTGGACAGATCAACCAGATCATCCTGGGCCTTGGTGGAGCCGACAAGGTTGACTTCCAGGCGACCGTCGCGCGCTGAGATGGTGGACACGCGGACGTTGGTCAGCCGGACCAGGACGCCTTCCCACTTCTCGCCAGCGGCGACGTTGGTGAGGTCCGAAGCGGTGATGTCGGTGGGGGTCAGCGGGGTGCCGGCGCCCAGCACCGTCACGGAGGCCTCGGTGATCTCGGTCAGGGGATCATCGAACAGGGGCAGGTTGGTGTCCGGGTCCAGGTAGGAATACTCCATCTTGCGGCCGTGCACGGTCACGAGGTCGCCGACCTGCAGTTCGGACCACCAGGTGCTCGTCGTGTCGGTGTTGTACACCTGCACGCCGGAGAAGGCGCCGCCGTTGGCTTCGGAGATCCAGAAAGAGCCCGTCTTGTCGCCGTACTTGTCCACTGCGGTCACGATCTTGTTGGACAGGATGACCTCGTCTCCGTCCTGGACGAAGTACTGGTTCGAGGGATCCTGCACCATGAAGATGGTGTCTCCGTTGTTGGTGTTGTTGACGTTGTTGTTGTTGTTGTTTGGATTGGTCTTCTTGTCTTCACGACAACCGGCAAACGCGAATAGGGCAACCATTAAGAAAAGTGTGATCTTACGCATGAAAAACCTCCTGAAGAGCCGTACTTGGCCCCAGTGTGTATAGCACCATTTCTTGACGAAAACAGGTGTGAAAGAGAGGGAAAACCGGAAAAGAAGAAACTAGTCTTTCTTTTCTTCGGTTTTTTCTTCGACCGGGGTGGCCTTCTTCTGGATGCCGATGATCTCGATCATGGCCATCGGGGCGTTGTCACCACGACGATTGCCGGCCTTGATGATACGGGTATAGCCGCCCTGGCCGGGGCGCTGCAGCATCTGCGGGGCGATCTCACGGAACAGGCGGGTCAGCAGGATGCGGTCGGGCACCATGCGACGGGCCATGCGGTAGTGATGCAGCACACGGATGCGCTGCTCCATGGTCAGTTGATCCTGCGGCATGGTCACCAGTTCGCCCAGCGAGGTGCCCCAGGTGATGGTTTTTTCCACGAACGACCGAAGCTCCTTGGCTTTGGGCAGCGTCGTGATGATGCGACCGTGCTCGATCAGCGAGCTCACCATGTTGATGTACATGGCTTTACGGTGCGAGGAGTTTCTTCCAAGTCTGCGACCACTATGACGGTGTCTCATCGAATTACCTCAACTCTTTCTGCAAGTAAACTATTTCTTGCTTCCACCGGGCTGCTTGGGCGGCGGGCCGTCCACCGGCCACCAGTCGATCTTCATACCCAGCGAAAGTCCCATCTCAGCCAGAATCTCCTTGATTTCCTTCAGGGATTTGCGGCCGAAATTCTTGGTTTTCAACATCTCGGTCTCGCTCTTCTGCACGAGCTGGCCGATGTACTTGATGTTCGCGTTCTGCAGGCAGTTCGCCGAACGGACCGACAGTTCCAGTTCGTCGACGGAGCGGAACAGGTACTGGTTGATCTCGGAATCCGGGCCGGACTCGGAAGATTCAATCGGCTCATCCTGTTCGTCGAAGGAGATGAAAATCTGAAGGTGTTCCTTGATGATCTTGGCCGAATAGGCCAGGGCATCCTTGGGCTCCACCGTTCCGTTGGTCCAGATTTCCATGGTCAGTTTGTCATAATCTGTACGCTGACCGACGCGGGCGTTGGTCACCGTGTAGTTAACCTTGATGATGGGGGAATAGAGGGCGTCCACAGGAATGGAACCCACACCCAGCACTTCATCCTTGTGCACGTCGGCGGGAATGTAGCCGCGCCCGGACCGCACGGAAATTTCCATGCGCAGGCGGCCGCCGTCGGAAAGCGTGCAAATGTAGTGCGCCGGATTCAGGATCTCGATGTTGTCCACCAGCTGGATATCCGAAGCCGTCACCACGCCGGGCCCTTTGACGTCAAGGATCAACTGGACTGCCTTGGGGTTGGGCTTCTTGATGACGACGCCCTTGAGGTTCAGGATGATCTCGGCGACGTCTTCGACCACGTTGGGAATCGCGGTGAACTCGTGGAGAACATTGTGAATCTTCACGGCGGTGATCGACGCGCCCTGCAGCGAGGAGAGCATCACGCGACGCAGGCTGTTGCCCATGGTGATTCCGAAGCCGCGTTCCAGCGGCTCGCACGTGAATTTCCCATAGACCGCGGACCGTGTGTCGTCGTCGATGCGGACCGACATCGGCTTGATCAGTTCGCGCCAGTTGCGCGCTGTCCAGGTGTAAATCATCTGTTCCTTGCCAGCCATCTTTTCCTCCATCTCCGGGTACCACTCCTTCTGCAGCAGGAACCACTCCCGGTGATGTTAAAAAACCGTACACTGCAGGTACACGGTAAATAACTCAATCAAATCAAAGCCTTCGGAGAGATTTCTCTCATCCTCAAGCCATTCCAAAGACCCAGGCCGGAAAACCGACGTGGATGATCAGACGAAGCGTGGCGTTTTCGAGGACCGTCGGTCCGAGAAAAGGCCGAGCGTTTGATGCGTCCGCTGGAACGTCAAACGCCTGCTCAAGCGTGCATCAAACGCGACGGCGCTTCGGAGGACGGCAGCCGTTGTGCGGAATCGGCGTGACGTCGCGAATCGAAGAGATACGCAGGCCGGACTGGGCCACGGCGCGCAGGGCGCTCTCACGGCCGGCGCCGGGTCCGCGCAGGAAAACCACCACGCTCTTCATGCCGTGCTCGACTGCCTTCTTGGCGGCATCTTCACCGGTCATCTGCGCGGCGAACGGCGTGGACTTGCGGGAACCCTTGAATCGAAGGCCGGCCGAAGACCAGGAAATCACGTTTCCGGTCATGTCGGTGATGGTCACGATGGTGTTGTTGAAAGTCGAAACGATGTGAGCCACACCGCTGATGACATTCTTCTTGACTTTCTTCTTGCCTACTTTTTTACGCGGAGCTCCCATTATTTACCTGCCTTTTGCTTCTTGCCGACGGTGGCGCGACGGGGACCTTTCCGGGTACGCGCGTTGGTATGGGTCCGCTGACCGTGGACAGGCAGACCACGCATGTGGCGCACTCCGCGATAACACTTCAGATCCATGAGGCGCTTGATGTTCATGTTGATCTCGCGCCTGAGATCTCCCTCAACCTTGTAGCTGGCATCCAGGATTTCACGAATGCGCTTGATTTCGTCTTCGTTCAATTCATCCGAATTGGTGGCGAAGTCGACAGCGGCGGCCCCCAGAATGTCATGAGCCGTTTTGCGACCAATCCCATAAATGTAAGTCAAAGCGATCTCCATACGCTTGTTGCGCGGAAGATCGACACCGGCGATACGCGGCATGATGGTACTCCTCCTCCAAACAGTTCCTAAAACTGGTTATCCCTGACGTTGCTTATGCCTGGGGTCTTCGCAAATGACGCGCACAACGCCCTTGCGTTTGATGATCTTGCATTTTTCACAGATTTTTTTAATGGATGCACGCACTTTCATCTTGTCTTACTCCTCATCGCCGGCTCAGCACCAGCGGTTCGCCATCAGTAACGGCGACACTATGTTCAAAATGACAGGCCAGTTTTCGGTCGCGAGTCACGACGGTCCAGCCATCATCCAAAATCGAAACCTTCCAGGTTCCCTCGCACAGCATCGGCTCGATCGCGAGAACGAGTCCGGGCTGAAGCAGCAGGCCCCTTCCTGGAGGACCCAGGTTCGGCACCTGCGGGGGTTCGTGCATCTCCTGCCCGATCCCGTGGCCGACGAAGTCGCGGACCACCTGATATCCCGCGCCTTCCGCGAAACGCTGAATCGCATCGCCCACGTCCGACACCCGGTTGCCGGGCACCATTTTGGCGATCGCAAGTTCCAGCGATTCTTCCGTGGTCCGGATCAGGTGAGCTGCTTTTTCGCTCACCTTGCCTATGGCATAGGTCCGGGCGGCATCTCCACAATAACCATCGTAGAAAATGCCGCAGTCCACGCTGAGAATGTCGCCTTCCTCCAGGATCTCCCGACGGTCCGGTATTCCGTGCACCACCTTCTCGTTACGAGACGTGCACAGCACCGCGGGATACGGAGCCATGTCGGGCGCAGGCTGATAGTTCAGAAACGCCGAACGGGCACCGACCTTCTGGATATAGGAGCGGGCGGCCTCCTCCATGTCCCAGGTGCTCACACCCGGGCGTGCCATTTCCTGGCACAAATCCAATACATCACTCACCATCAAGTTCGCCCGTCGGAGTTTTTCAATCTCGGAGCGGGCCTTCAACCGGACGTGCATTATTAGTGTCATTCCCTTCGAAGATCAAGAGAGAACTTCTAAAATTCTCTTCGTGACCTCCGGAACCTTGCCCACACCATCCACTACGAGCAATTTCCCTTGTTTTTCGTAGTATTCCACAAGGGGAGCCGTCATCTTGTGATACGCCTCGAGCCGCTTGACGACGGCGGCTTCGGTATCATCGGCCCGATGAACCAGTTCCACGTTGCAGGTGTCGCACACGAGATCTTTTTTTGGCGGTCCAAACTGGATATGGTACGGGTGCTTGCACTGCGGACAGGACCGGCGTCCGGTGATCCGCGGCAGGATGACTTCGTCGTCGACGCGGATTTCAACCACCCGATCGATCGCGATACCCAGGCGCTGGAGAGCTTCATCAAGGGCGGCGGCCTGAACCAGCGTGCGCGGGAATCCATCGAGGATGAAACCGTTGGCGCAGTCCGGGTTCTTCAGGCGCTCCTCAACGATGCCGATCACGACCTCGTCGGGCACCAACTGTCCACCATCCATGAACGTCGCGGCCAGTTTTCCCATTTCGGTGCCGTTGGCGCGGGCTTCACGCAGCATGTCGCCGGTGGAGATTTGAAGAATACCGAATTTGGAGGTCAGCGGACCGGCCTGGCTGCCCTTGCCGGATCCCGGAGCTCCCAGAAGAATCAACCGCATCATATTCACCTTTTTTTAGCCGCGACGGCCGCGAAGCCGCGGACCCCGGGGGCCGCTGAGGCCTTCGTAATGGCGGGTGATCAGGTGGCCTTCAATCTGCTGCACCGTGTCGAGCGCGACACCGACGACGATCAGCAGCGAGGTGCCGCCGAAGTAGAAGGGAACATTGAAGCGGATCTGCAGCATGTTCGGGAGCACGCAGACGGCGGCCACGTAGACGGCGCCACCCCAGGTGAGGCGGGTGAGCACGCGATCGATGTAGTCGGCGGTACGCTGGCCCGGACGGATACCCGGGATGAAGCCGCCCTGCTTCTTCATGTTGTCCGCGACGTCCTTCGGATTGAAGGTGACTGCGGTGTAGAAGAACGCGAAAAAGATGATCAGGGTGACGTAGATCAGATTATAACGCCAGTCGGTCGGCTGGAACATGCTGGAGAACTGCTGGAGCCAGCGGCTCTCGGTGAAGGAGGCGATCTGGGCCGGGAACATCAGCAGCGAGGACGCGAAGATCGGCGGGATGACGCCGGCCATGTTGACCTTCAGCGGCAGATGCGACGAAGCACCACCGTACAGCCGACGACCCACCACGCGCTTGGCATACTGCACCGGAATTTTCCGGTAAGCCCGCTCGAAGAACGTGATCACGGCGATGACGCCTACCACGATCGAGGCGATGATGGCGAGGTTGAGCACACCCATGTCACCGCGCTTGAACTGACGGTACAACACTGTCAGGGCGTCGGGCAGGTCCGCCACGATGCCGGCGAAGATGATCAGCGAGATGCCGTTACCGATGCCGCGCTCGGTGATCTGCTCGCCGAGCCACATGATGAATATGGTGCCCGAGGTGACCGCCAGAACCGTGATCAGCCTGAAGCCAAGTCCGGGCTCGATGACCATGCCTGGATAGGCCAGGTTCTGTCCTTCGAGCCAGGTGGCGATGAAGTATCCCTGGATCAGTGACAGCAACACCGTGCCGTAGCGGGTGTACTGGTTGATCTTCTTGCGCCCCGCCTCGCCTTCCTTGTTGAGTTGCTCCAGGTGAGGAACGACCACGGTGAGCAACTGGATGATGATCGACGCGCTGATGTAGGGCATGATGCCGAGCGCGAAGATGGATAACTGCTTGAGCGCGCCGCCGCTGAACATGTTCATCATGCCCAGGAACGTGCCCGATGCGCCAGCCATGATCTGTTTCATGACCGCGCGATCCACTCCGGGAACGGTTACGAACACGCCGATGCGGTAAATCGCCAGAAGACCCAGGGTGAACAGCAGACGCTTGCGCAGTTCCGGAATTTTATGGATATTTGCAAAACCACTAGCCATGGGTTGTTCTTTCTACCAGTCGTTGGTGGGTTGGCTTTGGCCCGGGAAACGCACCCGATTATCGGGTCGGCAGAACCGTGACGCTGCCACCGGCGGCTTCGAGCTTTTTCTTCGCAAGCCGGCCGACCTGGTGGACTTCCACCTTCCAGGCCTGCGTTACGCGACCCGAGTCCGTCAGACGAACCCGCTGGTTGCCCTTCAGAACGCCAAGCTTCTTCAGGGTTTCAGGCGTGACCGCGCCGCCACGGGGGAACCAGGAGCGCAGGTGGTCGAAGTTGATCTTCAGGACATCGTTGGCGGGGTCAAGCACGCTGACGCGGCCGCCCTTGCCCTCGATCATCAGGCGGGCCGTGTTCGACACACGGTGCGCGGACACGGCATACTTGCCGGAGATCGTACCGGCGGCGACAACCTCGTAGGCCTCCTCGGAGGTCTTCAGCAGGCCTGCGGCCAGTAGCGAAGCAGGGGTCACCTCGATCACGGCATCGGCCTTCTTGGGGAACTTCTTGGAGATGTTGCCCAGAGTGATGCGGCGATACTGACGCGCTGCGGTCAGCAGATGCACGGAACCGCCCTTGCCCTCGATGGCCGTGCGGGCCGGGGCCGTGATGCGGTGGGTCGTGATCTCGTAGGCGGCGCCCAATTCGGCGTCGCCAAGGATCTTCAAATTGGTGGACGTGCTGGTGACGAGGCCCTTCTCCTTCAGGGAGTCGAGGGTGATCGTTCCGCCTTTCGGGTATACGCGCACGAGCTCTTCAAGCGTGACTTCGGCATACTCGACGCGACACACATTCTTGAAGCCGCGCTTGGGAATACGACGCTGCAGAGGCATCTGGCCGCCTTCGAAACCGGGGCGGATGCTCGAACCCGTACGAGCAGTCTGTCCCTTGCCACCACGACCGGCGTTGGTACCCCAGCCCGAACCCTGACCGCGACCCACGCGCTTTTTGCGCTTGGTGGCACCCTTTGCGGGATGTAAATTCGATAAGTTGGTCATGATCTATTTCCCTTCCTGATCATAGGGTTCAATGGAGACCAGATGCGACACCTTCAGGATCATTCCACGGATCTCCGGGGTATCCTTGAGGATGCGAATGCGTCCGGTGTACGTCAGGCCCAGGCCCTTGAGCGTTTCGCGTTCCCTTACGGTGCGGCCGATGGTGCTCCGGGTACGTGTGACTTTGATATGCGTAGCCATGTTCTTCTCTCCTGTCCAAACCACCAAGCGGGGAATCAGTTCGTGATTTCCATGCTGCGGCGGGCGCTTACTTCCTTTACGCTGCGCATGGCGCCCAGCGCATCGAAAGTCGCTTTCAACACGTTATGGTTGTTGTTGCTGCCCAGACATTTCGTCAGGACGTTGTGAACCCCGAGGGCTTCCATCACCGCTCGCACGGCGCCGCCAGCGATGACACCGGTGCCCTTGGCGGCCGGACGAAGCAGGACACGACCGGCCCCGTAGTGACCGATGACCTCGTGCGGAACGGTGGACTCCAGCAGCGGCACGGAGATCATCGTGCGCTTGGCATGCTCGGTGGCCTTGCGGATGGCCTCGGGCACTTCATTGGCCTTCCCGAGACCGTAGCCGGCCCGGCCCTTGCCGTCGCCGACTACCACCAGCGCGGCGAAGGAGAAGCGACGACCGCCCTTGACGACCTTGGCGACGCGGTTAATGTAGATTAACTTCTCAATGAATTCCTTGGGTTCTTCGGTCATGTGCGACATTCAATTCCTCATCAAGGGAGCCAAGCTCCCCGTGGAACAATTAAAAATTCAATCCACCCTCGCGGGCGCCTTCGGCCAACGCGGCCACCCGGCCATGATACAGATACCCGGCGCGGTCGAACGTGACCAGCTCAATATTCTTCGCCTTGCAGATCTCGGCAATCTTCATGCCGATCTTCTTGGCCTGTTCTTTCTTCTTGAGGCCCTTCATCCCATCGCGAACGTCCGGAGTCAGCGTGGATACGCTGGCCAGCGTCTGGCCGGTCACATCGTCGATGACCTGGACGTAGATGTGGGAGTTGGAACGGAAAACCGCCAGGCGGGGCCGCTCGGAAAGTCCCTTGACGTGCTTGCGCACACGAATCTGGCGAATGCGCCGCATATTGAGTTTCTTCTTGGAGATCATCACGAACACCTGTTAGCCTTTCGCTTTTCCTTCTTTCTGCTTGACCTTTTCATCCGTATAACGGATGCCCTTGCCCTTATAGGGTTCGGGGGGCCGGAACCCACGGATTTCCGCGGCGACGGAGCCCAGCAGAGTCTTGTCATGGGACTTGATCATGATCCGAAGACCCTTCTCGAGCACCTCACCGGTCACACCCTGCGGAAACTCGAAATAAATCGGGTGAGAGTAGCCCAGTGACAGCACCAGGAACTTTCCCTTCATTTCGCAGCGGTAGCCGACGCCGATGATATCGAGGGTACGCGCAAAACCTTCGTGAACGCCCTTGACCTGGTTGGCCAGGATGGAGCGCACGCGACCGTGGTTGGCGCGCATCTGGATCTCGTCGTTTTCACGCTTGACCAGAAGTTGGTTATTTTCCTTCACCACGGAGATGCCGGTCGGGACTTCCTGGGAGAGCGTTCCCAGTTTGCCTTTCACCTGGACCTTGTTGCCGGCCATGGTGACTTCGACCCCCGAGGGGATAATGATGGGCAATTTACCGATACGAGACATATCGTTTCCTCCTACCCTTACCAGACCGTACAGATCACTTCGCCGCCAATGTTCATTTTGCGGGCCTGTGAATCCGTCATGACGCCACGGCTCGTGGTGACGATGGCCACGCCGAGACCAGAACGTACCTTGGGCAGATCTTCCTTGCCCACGTATACGCGCTGTCCGGGCTTGGACATGCGTTTGAGCCCTTCGATGGCGGGCTGGTTATTCTCGTCGTACTTCAGGTCGATGACGAGATTGCTGAGTTTTCCGATGGCTTCTTCCCGATAGTCGGCGATGTAGCCTTCCTTTTTGAAGACTTCAGCCAACGAACACTTCAACCGGGAGGACGGCATGGCAACCGAGGTTTTCCTTGCCTGAAGGCCGTTGCGGATACGGGTCAAGAAATCTGCAATAGGATCTGTCATAGACATTGCTTGTTCTCCCTACCAGCTGGCCTTGATAACGCCAGGAATCATGCCACTTAAGGCCAGTTTCCGGAAACAAAGCCGGCACATATCGAACTTGCGCATATAGGCGCGGGAGCGACCACAATGCGGACAGCGGTTGCGGTGACGAATCTTGAACTTTTCTGTCTTGTCGAGCATTTTACAGAGACGAGCCACGCGAGTCCTCCTTACTTCCTGAACGGCATACCGAAATGCCGCAACAAGGCACGGGCATGGTCATCCGATTTCGCAGTGGTCACGATCGTGATGTTCATACCACGGATTTTTTCAATTTTGTCATAACTGATTTCCGGGAAAATGATCTGTTCGCGGATACCCAGCGAATAATTCCCGCGTCCGTCGAAGCCCTTGGACGACACACCCTTGAAGTCACGTGTGCGCGGAAGGGCGAAGGTGAGCAGGCGATCCAGGAATTCATACATCTGCTCGCGGCGCAGGGTCACCATGGCACCAATCTTCATGCCGGCACGCAGTTTGTAGTTGGCGATGGACTGTTTGGCCTTGGTGACCACGACCTTGCGGCCGGAGATCAACTGCAGCTCATCGACGACGCTGTCGAGCAACTTCGGGTTGGCAATCGCCTCGCCCAGGCCGACATTGATGACGATCTTGGTGATCTTGGGAATTTCCATGATGTTCTTGTACTGGAATTCCTCGATCATTTTTTTGGTGATCGTCTCATTGTACATTTTCTGCATGCGGGGTGGTTCCTTGCGAACGATGCGTTCCTGGAACTTAGGCTTGCCCTTGCTTTTGCCCGCATCAGCCTTCTTCTTCGTATCCTGTTTAGCCATCATAGTTCTCCACCCTTACTTGGCGTTCTCGATGATTTCGCCATTACCTTGGGAACCGCGTGCTACACGCACTTTGCGTCCGTCCGGCAGTACTTTCACACCTACGCGCACACCCCTGACCAGCTTCTTCTCATCCTTGGACCCGATATGGGAAGCCGTGGAGGGATCCACCGGCTGCACGTTCGAGATGTGAATGGAAGCTTCACGGGTCTCCTGGGTGCCCTTGCTGTTCGCGTCGTTGGACTTCTTGTTCACCTTCACGAGGTTCACGCCCTCGATGATGACGCGATCACCCTTGGCCAGCATGCGGAGTACACGGCCGGTCTTGCCTTTGTACTTGCCCGCGATTACCTTGACAACATCGCCTTTACGAATACGCGCTAACATTAGATGACCTCCGGGGCGAGCGACACGATCTTCATGAATTTCTTCGCCCGCAACTCGCGTGCGACGGGTCCGAAGATGCGGGTACCGATCGGCTCCATCGCTCCGTTCAGGAGAACGGCTGCGTTGTTGTCGAACTTGATATAGGACCCGTCACGGCGGACGATTTCTTTGGACGTACGGACGATGACGGCCTTCAGGACATCGCCCTTCTTGACCTTCGCCGTGGGAATGCTTTCCTTGACGGAAACGACGATCACGTCGCCCACCGACGCAAATTCGCGCTTGGAGCCGCCCAAAACTTTGACGCACATGACTTTTTTTGCGCCTGAGTTGTCGGCCACTTCGAGGATGGTTAACATCTGAATCATCGCAACACCTCGCTCCCTACAGATTCACAACGGTTTTGCGCTCGACGAGCTTCTGCACACGCCAGCGCTTCATTTTGGACAGGGGGCGGGACTCGATAATTACGACTTTGTCCCCTTCCTTATATTCATTTTTTTCATCATGAACCAGGTAGTCGGCATACCGGGTCAGGTACTTCTTGTACAGGGGGTGAAGCATCCGGCGCGTCACGCGCACCTTCACCGTTTTTTCCATCTTGCCAGAAGACGTGACGACTCCCAGCATCGTTCTCTTGTGACGGCGTTCGTTAGACATTTTTTCCTCCACTCTTGGCAGCGGCGCGGCGGCTGATTTCGGTCAGCACGCGGGCGACATTCTGCCGCGTGGCACACATCTTGTTCGTGTCCTTCAACTGACTCGTCGTGTGCATGATGCGCAGCTCGAAAATTTCATGTTTCAGCGTGGAGAGCATCCCATTGAGTTCCTCAGAGGTGCGATCACGCAACTGTTTCGGGGCGTACGGTGAATCTTTCATATGACCATCTCCCTGGACACAAAACGGGTATCGATAGGAAGCTTGTGATGCGCCAGGCGGAACGCTTCACGTGCACTCTCCTCGTCCACGCCCACAACCTCATAAAGAATGTGGCCGGGTTTCACCACGGCTACCCATTCATCCGGTGCGCCCTTTCCCTTACCCATGCGGGTTTCGGCGGGCTTGCTCGTCAGCGGTTTGTGCGGGAAGATGCGAATGAAGACCTGTCCACCGCGCTTGATATGGCGCGTGATGGCGACACGACCGGCTTCAATCTGGCGCGAGGAAAGAAACCCGCACTCAGCGGCCTGCAGACCGAAATCACCGAAAGCCACCCGGTCTCCGCCCTTGGCGCGACCCTTCATACGGCCTTTTTGTACCTTACGATGCTTGACTTTCTTCGGGGCTAACATGGGTTACCAACCCCTTTCCGTGCTGCTGTCGTAGGACAGCACGTCACCATTATAAATCCAGCACTTCACGCCGATCGCGCCATACGTGGTGCGGGCCGTGGCGGTGCCGTAGTCAATGTCCGCGCGCAGCGTGTGCAGCGGAACACGGCCTTCCATGTACCATTCGCGGCGGGCGATCTCGGCGCCGCCGAGGCGGCCGGACAGATAAACCTTGATGCCCTTGACGCCCATCTGCATGGAGGTCTGAATGGATTTCTTCATCGCGCGGCGGAAGTTCACACGACGCTCAAGCTGGCGGGCGATGTTCTCGGCCACGAGCTGGGCGTTGGTCTCGGCGCGCTTGACTTCCTTGATGTCCACGAAGATCTCGCTCTTGGAGAGACCCTGCAGGTCTTTGCGGAGCTTCTCGACGTTGGCGCCGCCTTTGCCGATGACCTTGCCGGCAGACGCGGTCACAATGATGACCTTCATCTTTTCGGCTGTGCGGCGCTCGACTTCGATAGCGGCGATGCCGGCATCGGGCATACGCTTGAAGATGAACGCGCGGATCTTGAGATCCTCGACGAGCCACTTGGAGTAATCCTTTTCACTGTACCACTTGGAACTCCAGGTACGAATAATTCCTAAACGCAATCCAACAGGATGAACTTTTTGTCCCACGGTTCCTCCTCTATTTGCCCGACTGGCTGGAGACGATCACTGTGATGTGACTCGTATGCTTGTTGATCCGGAATGCACGGCCACGCGCACGGGGCCGGCGCCATTTCATGATGGGGCCGTAGTCCACGAAGATGGTCTTCACGAACAGGTCCTCACCCTGGTTATTCTGGTTCTCGGCGTTGAAAACCGCGCTCATCAGGAGCTTCTGCAGGATCTTCGCACCGGATTTGGGCGTGAAGGCCAGCAGCGACATGGCCTCTTCGACCTTCTTGCCGCGAATCATGTCGGCCAGAATCATCATTTTACGGGGAGCCACGCGCAGGGAGTTCAGGTGCGCCCGCGGGAACTCTTTCCGGTCCGCTGCGATGCGGACCTTCTTGACGGTGTTCTTTGGATTCAATGACATCGCACGTCTCCTTACTTCTTCTTGGCCTTCTTGTCGGCTGCGTGGCCGTGGAAGGTACGAGTAGGGGCGAATTCACCCAGTTTGTGACCGACCATTTCGTCGGTGATATAAACCGGAATGAATTTCCGTCCGTTGTGAACCGCGATGTTCATGCCGATCATCTCGGGAACAATGGTGGAACGCCGGGACCAGGTCTGAATCGCCTTGCGATGGGTCTCTTCAGGTCCGGTCTGGATTTTTTTCGCCAGATGGGAATCGATGAATGGTCCTTTTTTAACAGAACGAGCCATAACTCTTACTCTCCAGACTAGTTCGCATGCCTGCGTTTCACGATGAATTTATCCGTGCGCTTGTTCTTGCGCGTACGGTAACCCTTGGCGATCATGCCCCACGGTGAGACAGGGTGACGACCACCGGAGGAACAGCCCTCACCACCACCCATGGGATGGTCCACGGGGTTCATGGAGACGCCGCGGTTGTGCGGGCGACGACCCGTCCAACGGACGCGGCCGGCCTTGCCGATGGTGACATTGTTGTGTTGAATGTTGCTGACCACGCCAATGGTCGCGCGGCAGTTGATGTGCACCTTGCGCACCTCGCCCGAAGGCAGGCGAATCTGGGCCCAGTCGCCTTCCTTGGCCATCAACTGCGCACCGTTTCCGGCGGAGCGGGCCAGTTGGCCGCCGTGACCGATGCTCATCTCGACGTTGTGCAGCATGGTGCCGTCGGGGATGAAGCGCAGCGGCATGGCGTTGCCGGGCATGATGTCGGCGGAGCCGGAGTTCACGGAGATCACGCGATCGCCGGGCTTCATGCCGTCAGGGGACAGGATGTAGCGCTTCTCGCCGTCGACATAGTTCAGCAGCGCGACGAACGCGGTGCGGTTGGGATCGTACTGGATGCTGTCCACCACGGCCGGAATGCCGGTCTTGTTGCGGCGGAAGTCGATCAGACGGTACTTCTGCTTGTGGCCACCCCCACGGAAGCGGGACGTGATGCGGCCATAGCAGTTGCGACCGGCGGTGTTTGCCTTCTTGACGATCAGGCCACGCTCCGGCTTGGCATTCTTCGTCAGACCGGAAAAGTCATTCGTGTTCATCCCGCGACGGCCGGGAGAGGTTGGTTTGTATTGCTTGGTTCCCATGATATCCCTCGCCTACATAACGTCTTTGAAGAAGTCGATGTCAAACCCTTCCTTCAGGGTAACAATGGCTTTCTTCCAGTTGGGTTTACGGCCGATGACGCGGCTGCGACGAACGCGGCGGGTCACGGTTTTGCCCATGTAACGCTGAATGTTGACCGATTCAACGGACACTTTGAACAATTCCTCGATGGCCTTGCGAATCTGGATTTTGTTGGCGCTCTCGGCCACGCGGAAAGAATATTTCCGCAACGAATCCTGGAGATTCATGCATTTTTCGGTCATCAGCGGCTTGATGATGATGTCTTCAGAGAACTGCATGGTACTACCTCACCACCCGGGAAAGACGATCCGCCAGCGCGCTGGCCGTGGAGGCCTGCATGATCAGCGTGTCGTGATTGAGCAAATCGTAGACGTTCAATCCTTCCGGAGCCAGCCACTTGTGGGAGGCCAGGTTGCGGGTGGAAAGAATCAGGTTGCGGTTCTCGCGGGTGTCCACGAGAAGGGCCTTCTTCGCGCCGAACTGGGTGGCGATCCGGGCGACGGACTTGGTCTTGATTCCGGGAAGGCTCATGTTGTCCAGAAGGACGAGTTTCTTCTCGCCCACCCGCAGGCTCAGCGCGGAAATCAGCGCGAGGCGGCGGACCTTCTTGTTCACGGAATGCGTATAGTCACGCGGGTGGGGCGTGTGGGCCTTGCCGCCGCCGACATGGTTCGGAGCGCGGATGGAACCCTGACGAGCGCCGCCAGTGCCCTTCTGCTTGAAGGGTTTCCTGCCGCCACCTGAAACGTAGCGACGGGTCTTCGTGGCATGAGTACCCGCACGGCGGGCAGCCAACTGGGCGCGAACCACCGTCCACATTACGTGCTGGTTCACTTCATGGGAAAAAATGCTGTCCGGAAGCGACAGGGAGCTCACTTCCTGACCATTCTGATTGAAAACCGGTACCGTAGGCATGATGAAATCTCCTTGAGCCAATCAAAAATCAGGTGCGAATCTCGACGTTGACACCCGGGGCAACATCCAGCTTCATCAGGGCATCCACGGTCTGCTGGGTGGGATCCAGAATGTCGATCAACCGCTTGTAGGTGCGGATTTCGAATTCTTCACGGGACTTCTTGTCGACGTGAGGGGAACGCAACACGCAGTAACGGTTGATTTTCGTCGGCAGGGGGACGGGACCGGCGACGCGGGCGCCCGTGTTCTTGGCAGTGTTGACGATCTCGGTGGCCGACTGATCCAGCAACTTGTGATCGTACGCCTTCAATTTGATTCGAATTCTCGCGATCTGCATAACTACTCCTTACAAGTCACCGTCGTCAACCGACGGATCAAACTTTCTTCAACACTTCCTCAGTGGTCTTCGCGGTCGCCGGCGCATAATGCGCAAACTGCATCGTGTACGTCGCGCGACCCTGAGAAAGGGACCGTAGCTGTGTAGCATAACCGAACATCGTTGCCAAGGGGATTTGTGATCGAATTACTTGCACCCCTGGACGGTTCTCCATACCACCGATTTTCCCTCGCCGTGTATGGATATCTCCGAGCACATCACCCATGTAATCCTCGGGTGTGACCACCTCTACGTCCATGATCGGCTCAAGCAAGATCGGATCTCCCTTGGCTGCTGCATCCTGAAATGCCATCGATCCGGCGATCTGGAAAGCCATGTCCGAGGAGTCCACTTCATGGTACGACCCGTCGAGGAGCGTGACGATCACGTCAACGACGGGATAGCCGGCAAGGATCCCGCGGGTGAGCGCTTCCTTGATGCCCTTGTCGACCGACGAGATGTATTCCTTCGGAATGACACCACCGACGGTCTTGTTCTCGAACACGTATCCCGAACCCTTTTCACCGGGCTCAAGGCGAATGACCGCATGGCCGAACTGGCCGCGGCCGCCGGTCTGGCGTACGAAGCGACCATCACCATTGGCGGCGTGGGAGATCGTCTCACGATAACTCACCTGCGGACGGCCGACCACCGCTTGTACGTTGAACTCGCGGGTCATGCGGTCGATGATGATCTCCAAATGAAGTTCACCCATGCCGGAGAGGATGGTCTGTCCGGTCTCGGTGTCAGTGTGAACGCGGAAGGTGGGATCTTCCATGGCAAGCTTGCCCAGGGCGATCCCCATCTTTTCAGTGTCGGCCTGGGTCTTTGGCTCCACGGCGACGGAGATCACCGTCTCAGGAATGTCAACGGACTCGAGCAAGATCGGGTTTTTGCCGTCGCACAGCGTATCACCGGTGGCGGCCAGGCGCAGGCCCACGACGGCGCCGATGTTGCCGGCCACGATCGCCGGGACCTCGTCGCGCTTGTTGGCATGGATGCGTAGCAGCCGCCCGATGCGCTCGCTCTTGTTGCGGGTCGAATTGAACACGGTCTCGCCGGTGCGAAGGATGCCCGAATACACGCGGACGAACGTGAGTTGTCCAACGTACGGATCGGTCATGATCTTGAAAGCCAGGGCCGACAGGGGCTCCTCGTCAGTGGGCTCCCGCATCATCAACTCGCCATCGGGATCAGTGCCCTCGATTAGCCCGCGATCGGCAGGGCTGGGGAGGAGCTCCAGGACAGCGTCAAGCAACAGTTGGACACCTTTGTTCTTGAAGGCGCTGCCACAGAGCACCGGCGTGATCTTCTGGCTCCACGTTGCCCGGCGCAGGGCGTCGCGGAGGAGTGCTTCGGGTACATCCTCAAGTTCGAGCGCAAGGGCAAGGAACTCCTCGTCCACATCGGAGAGCGTATCCACGATCTCCAGCCGACGACGCTCGACGAGTTCCTTTAGATCAGAGGGGACTTCGACCACGTTGTAGGCTGCGCCCAGCGTGTCATTGTCCCAGATGTACGCCCGGCGAGTGATCACGTCAATCACGCCGATGAAGTCGGACTCCGACCCGATGGGCACATGGAGCGGAACTGGATTGGCCCCCAGGCGGTTTCGCATCGTGGTCACCGCGTAGTCGAAGTTGGCTCCGGTGCGGTCCATTTTATTAATGAAGGCAATGCGGGGTACGCCATACTTGTCGGCCTGACGCCAGACCGTCTCGGACTGGGGCTGGACGCCGGCAACAGCGCAGAACACTACCACGCCGCCATCAAGCACGCGCAGGGAGCGTTCGACTTCCATCGTGAAGTCCACGTGGCCCGGCGTGTCGATGATGTTGATACGGTGTTCCTGCCAGTAGCAGGTGGTCGCCGCCGACGTGATGGTGATGCCTCGCTCTTGCTCCTGCTCCATCCAGTCCATGATGGCGGTACCTTCATGGACTTCGCCGAGGCGATGGGTCATGCCCGTGTAAAACAGGACGCGCTCAGTGACCGTGGTCTTGCCCGCGTCGATGTGTGCCATGATGCCGATGTTGCGCACCTTTTCGATTGCAACGTCGCGCAGGGCACTGGCAGCCTTGTTTCGCGCGGAAGATTTTTTACCGGTTACCTGCTCGCTCATTGATCACCTTGCGTAAACGCAAAACTCCGTCCATACACGTCCGTCGGTTCGCTTTCGCGCCTTACGGTTTGTGGTTCCGAACCCCCCGGACCATGTATGTCCAGGAACGGAAAACCTGAAAATCTACCAGCGATAATGGGCAAACGCCTTGTTGGCGTCAGCCATCTTGTGCGTATCTTCACGCTTCTTCACGGAGGTGCCCTTGTTCTCGGACGCTTCCATCAGTTCGCCGGCCAGACGCTCACGCATGGTGTGCTCGGAGCGCTTGCGGGAATAGCCGATCAGCCACCGCATCGCCAGTGCATTGGCGCGGCGCTGCGTGACTTCCACGGGGACCTGGTAGGTCGAACCGCCCACGCGGCGGGATTTCACTTCCACCTTCGGGCGAACATTGGCCATGGCCTTCTCGAAGACCTTCAGGGGGTCTTCCTTGCGGCGCTCGGCGATAATCTCGAATGCACTGTACACGATCTGCTCGGAACTGCTCTTCTTGCCATCATACATGAGCTGGTTGATGAACTTGCTGATCAACTGGCGCATGTCCATCTGGGCGTCCGTGTATTTCGGATCGGGAATGACTTTGCGGATTTGGGCACGACCTTTACGGGACATCGAAATACCTCGTTATTTCTTGGGACGCTTCGCGCCGTATTTGCTGCGACCCTGTCTGCGACCGTTGACGCCGGCCGTGTCGAGAGTTCCACGGATAATGTGATAGCGGACGCCCGGAAGATCCTTCACGCGGCCGCCACGGATCAGGACCACGGAGTGTTCCTGCAGATTGTGGCTCTCACCCGGAATGTACGAAGTCACTTCCATGCCGTTGGTCAAACGGACGCGGGCGACTTTACGCAGCGCCGAGTTCGGCTTCTTGGGGGTCGTCGTGTACACACGGACGCACACACCCCGCTTCTGGGGGCAGGCCTTCAGCGCCGGGGCACCGCTCTTTTCAACTTTGTTCTCTCTTCTTTTACGAACTAACTGATTGATAGTCGGCATCGCACACTTTCTCTTTCAAACTTAGGGAAAACCACACGGCCTTCCTCAAAAACGCGGTGTATTATAGGGAACACATGCCCTGTGTCAAGTTGTTAATGCCAAAAAAAAATCCTTGTTCTGCTGGGTTTTTGCCAAATCGCCGGATCTTTTTTTTCTGCGTGATCAGATCTCCAACCCCACAGATCCGTCGGAATATCCGACCCAATATCAACCTTCGGCAAAATCATCGCGCTCATCCACGGTCTCGATTTCGGTGGACTCCTCGGTCACAGCGGTCAGTTTATGATAAGCCCTGAATCCGGTTCCAGCCGGCAGGAGACGGCCGATGATGACGTTCTCCTTGAGCCCCTTCAGGTGGTCAACCCGGCCCCAGATGGAGGCCTCGGTCAGCACGCGGGTCGTCTCCTGGAAGGAGGAGGCCGACAGGAAGCTCTCCGTGGAAAGCGATGCCTTGGTGATACCAAGCAACAGGGGCTCAGCCGTCGCAGGCACCTTGCCTTCGGCGCTCACGCGGCGGTTTTCCACCTCGAAGATGGTCTTGTCGACGGCCTCGTCGATCAGGAAGTTGGTGTCATTGGGCTCAAGCACCCGGACCTTGCGCAGCATCTGCCGGACGATCATCTCGATGTGCTTGTCGTTGATCGAAACGCCCTGTACGCGGTAGACCTGCTGGACTTCCTCGGTCAGGTACTGGGCCAGTTTCTCGATACCGGAGACCTTCAGGATGTCGTGCGGATTCGGGGGGCCTTCCATGAGGGCATCTCCGGAGTGGACGAATTCGCCTTCGCGCACCTTGACGTGCTTCATCTTCGGAATCGAATACTCACGGGGCTCGCCCTTGGGCGGAGTGATCACCACGCGCTGCTTGTTCTTCAGATCGGGACCAAGGCTCACCACACCGTCGATTTCGGAGATGATGGCGTGCTCCTTGGGCTTGCGGGCCTCGAACAGTTCGACGACGCGGGGCAGACCACCGGTGATGTCTTTTGTCTTCTTGGCCGTCTCAATCGGGAGCTTGGCGATGATCTCGCCCTGCTTGACGCGCTTGCCGTTTTCGACGAGCACATAGCTCTTGGCGGGCAGGCGGATCTCGGCGGGCTGGCCGGTGTGGGACACCGTGATCGTGCGGCCCTTCTCGTCGTGCAGCAGGATGCGCGGCCGCAGGTTGGAATCCTTGGTCTCGATGACCATCTTCTGCGACAGACCGGTGTCCTCGTCGATCTTCTCGGAAATCGTGATGTTCTCTTCCAGATCCTGGTAGGACACGATGCCGTCAACCTCAGCCAGGAAGGTCTCCGAATACGGATCCCACAGGGAAAGTTTGTCTCCCTGCTGGACAGAGTCACCGTCGCGAACGAGAAGGCGCGCACCGTAGACCAGGTTGTAGCTTTCCTTCTCGCGGCCGGCCTCGTCAAGGATGATCAACTGGCCGTTACGGTTGAGCACGATCGCTTCGTTGACGATGCCCGTTTCGGGGTCAACCCGGTCGGCTTTGCGGCAACGCTCCAGGCGCACGATGCCCTTGGTCTGTGCCTCGATGGAGGACTGCTCGCCCTTGAGCTGGGCGGCGCCGCCGATGTGGAAGGTACGCATCGTCAACTGCGTTCCGGGCTCGCCGATGGACTGTGCCGCAATGGTGCCCACGGCTTCACCGACCTGGACCATGTGTCCGCGGGCCAGATCACGTCCGTAGCAGAGCACGCACACGCCGCGCTTGGACTCGCAGGTCAGTGTGGACCGGATTTTGACGCGGTCGATGCCGGCCTGCTTGATGCGCTCGGCCTTCTCCTCATCAATATCCTCGTTTGAAAACGCAATGATTTCATCGGTGTACGGATCGTAGACATCCTCGAGAACCACACGACCGAGCAGACGTTCGGCAAGTTCCTCGATGGTGCGTCCGCCGTCGGTGAGCTTGGTCAGTTCGATGCCTTTGCCCGTGCCGCAGTCATATTCGGCCACAATGGCGTCCTGCGCCACATCGACGAGACGACGGGTCAGGTATCCGGAGTTGGCTGTCTTGAGCGCCGTGTCCGCCAGACCCTTTCGGGCGCCGTGCGTCGAAATGAAATACTGATGCACCGACAACCCCTCTCGGAAGTTGGTGGTGATTGGCGTCTCGATGATCTCGCCCGACGGTTTGGCCATCAGACCGCGCATGCCGGCGAGCTGGCGCAACTGCTGCTGCGAGCCACGGGCTCCGGACTCGGCCATGATGAAGATCGGGTTCAGCGTATTGGTCTCGACGTTCTGCCCGGTGATGGGATCAAAAACCATTTCCTTGGCGATCTCAAGCATCATCTCGGAGGCGACCTCGTCGGCGACGTTGGACCACAAGTCCACGATTTTATTGTGTTTTTCACCAGCGGTGATGTAGCCTTCGCTCTCCTGCTGGGTGATCATCTCGAGCTCGACCTCGGCCTGGGCGAGCAGCTCCTTCTTCCGGGTAGGGATGTGCAGGTCGTCGACGGAGACGGAGATGCCCGCGATGGTGGAATACTTGTATCCGAAGGTGCGCAGAGCATCGGCCAGCAGGACAGTGGCCTTGTCACCCTTGAGGCGGTAGCAACGGTCGATCAGTTTGGCGAGGCTCTTCTTGTCGAGCACCTTGTTGACGAGCTCGAACGGGATGCCGTCGGGGACCAGCTCGTACACCAGCACTCGCCCGCAGGTCGTGCGCTGGATGGCCTCTATGCGGTTGCCGTTCTCGTCCCAGTTGTGCATGCGGACATGGATCGGGGCGTGCAGGTCCAGCGCATTCTGGTCATGCGCCATGCGGACCTCGTTGATGCTGGCGTAGCATCCGACGAAGGGCACGCCGGGCAGCCCATTACGATACATGCCGCGGGCCACCGGACGCTCACGGGTCACATAGTACAGGCCCAGGACGATATCCTGGGTCGGGACGATGATCGGCTTGCCGTGGGCGGGTCCGAGGATGTTGTTCGTGGACATCATCAGGACACGGGCTTCCATCTGGGCTTCAACGCTCAGGGGAACATGGACCGCCATCTGGTCACCGTCGAAGTCGGCGTTGAAGGCCGTGCAGACGAGGGGATGCAACTGGATCGCCTTGCCCTCGATCAGGACCGGCTCGAAGGCCTGGATGCCCAGACGGTGCAGCGTGGGAGCGCGGTTCAGAAGGACCGGGTGCTCCTTGATGACCTTGTCCAGGATGTCCCAGATCACTTCCTGCTCTGTCTCCACCATCTTCTTGGACATCTTGATGGTGTTGGCGTGTCCCTGCTTCTGCAGTTCGTGATAGATGAAGGGCTTGAACAGTTCCAGCGCCATCTTCTTCGGAAGGCCGCACTGGTGAAGGCGCAGCTCGGGGCCGACGACGATGACGGAGCGGCCGGAATAGTCGACGCGCTTGCCGAGCAGATTCTGGCGGAACCGGCCCTGCTTGCCCTTGAGCATGTCGGAAAGGGACTTCAGTGGACGCTTGTTGGTGCCCGTGACGCTCTTGTTGCGTCGCCCGTTGTCGAACAGCGCATCGACAGCTTCCTGGAGCATTCGCTTCTCGTTGCGGATGATGATCGAGGGGGCCGTCAGTTCGATGAGCTTCTTCAGGCGGTTGTTGCGGTTGATCACGCGGCGGTAAAGATCGTTCAGATCCGAGGTCGCGAAACGGCCGCCGTCCAGAGGCACCAGGGGGCGCAGATCCGGAGGCAGCACCGGCAGGATCTTCACCATCATCCACTCGGGCTTGTTCTTGGACTCGCGGAAGGCGTTGACCGTCTTCAGGCGTTTGGCCAGCTTTTTCCGGCGCGTATCGTTCTTCTCGTCCCGGATCTCCTCGCGCAGCTCCATGGCCAGCGTGGAGATGTCGACCTGGGAAAGAAGCTCGTATATGGCTTCTCCGCCGGTCTCAGCCTTCACGTAGCCGACGCCATACTGGTCCTCCAGATCCTGGTATTCGCGTTCCTTGAGAACATCCCCTTTGGAAAGGTGGCTGCCCAGCGGATCGGTGACGATGTACGCCTCGCAATACAGAATGCTCTCCAACTGCTTGAGACCGATGTCCAGGACGTTGCCGATGCGCGAAGGCAGGCTGCGAAGGAACCAGATATGAGCCACCGGGGACGCCAGTTCGATGTGGCCGAGTCGCTCGCGCCGCACCTTCGAGGAGATGACCTCGACGCCGCACTTCTCGCAGACGACGCCTCGATGCTTCATGCGTTTGTATTTGCCGCAGTTACATTCGTAGTCCTTCACGGGTCCGAAGATCTTCGCGCAGAAGAGACCGTCCCGCTCAGGCTTGAAGGTGCGGTAGTTGATTGTTTCTGGCTTCTTTACCTCGCCATGGGACCATTCCAGGATGTCCTCGGGGGACGCCAGCCTGATCTTGATGGCATTGAAGTCACGGGTTTCCTGAGTAGGATCGAAAAAACTGAAAAGATCTTTCATCGGGTATGACCTCGACAGGAAAAGAGAAACTCAAAAGGAACACCGGACGTCCGCGTCCGGCCACCATCCGCCACGGTCAGGGATTTTCCCGACTTGCGGTCCGGGTGTCGTCGCCGATCGTTTCCATATTGAGACACAGGCTCTGCAGTTCCTTCAACAGGACGTTGAAAGACTCGGGAAGACCCGACTGCAAGGTGTTGGTGCCCTTGACGATGGCTTCGAACATCCGCGTCCTGCCGGTGACGTCGTCGGACTTCACCGTCAGAAATTCCTGCAGCGAGTAGGCGGCGCCATAGGCCTCGATGGCCCAGACTTCCATCTCACCGAGGCGCTGTCCGCCGAACTGGGCCTTGCCGCCCAGGGGCTGCTGGGTGACCAGCGCATAGGGCCCCGTGGAGCGGGCGTGGATCTTGTCGTCGACCAGGTGATGCAGTTTGAGCATGTACATCACGCCGACGGTGACGGGGCGATGGAACGCCTCACCGGTGCGGCCGTCGAACAGGACCAACTGGCCTGAACTGTCCTGGCCGGCCATCTTCAGGAAGGACTTGATCTCGCCCTCGTCGGCACCCGCGAACACGGGCGTGAAGATATGGAGACCTTCCTTGCACTTTTCGGCCCACTTCTCGAGATCAGACTCGGAGAGCCGGGAGATGTATTTCTGCGCCCGTGCTGTGGGATAGAGCTTCTTCATCTGGGCGCGAACGACCTCGGGATGCCACGCCACGCGGTGAACGTAATCATGGATCTGGCGTCCGAGCTCCTTGGCGGCCAGGCCAAGGTGGGTCTCCAGGATCTGTCCGACGTTCATGCGGGAAGGCACGCCCAGCGGGTTGAGTACAATGTCCACCGGCGTTCCGTCGGCCATGTAGGGCATGTCCTCGGAAGGCAGGATACGGGACACTACGCCCTTGTTTCCATGACGTCCGGCCATCTTGTCGCCCACGGAGAGCTTGCGCTTGATCGCGACGTAGACTTTGACCTTCTTGAGCACACCCGTGCCCAGATCGTCGGTCTTGGTCAGGCGGGCGATCTTCTCGCGGTAGGCGGTCTCGATCTCGAGGATGCTGTCATTGAGCGCCTTGGCGAGGCTCTCAAGCTTGTTTTCGAGGATGCCGTTGGAGTCCTTGATCTGGATCTCGGACCAGTAGCGCCGGGGTACCTTGTCGATGATGTGTCCTTCGAGCGTCTGTCCCTTGGGCAGCAGCACCTTGTTGCTGTCATCGATCAAGCGGGCCGAGGTGATCTGGCCCAGCAACAGTTTCTTCATGCGGGAATAGAAACTGTCCGAGAGGATGCGGATCTCGTCCATCTGGTCGGTCAGCAGACTCTCCTTCAGGGTCTCCTCGATCTCACGGGCGCGCTTGTCCTTCTCCTGGTTCCGGCGCGAGAAGATCTGCGCCGAGATCACGATGCCCTGCACGCCAGGCGGGACCCTCAGGGAGGAGTCCTTCACGTCGCCGGCCTTCTCGCCGAAGATTGCCTTGAGGAGCTTCTCCTCGGGCGTCAACTGCGTTTCGCCCTTGGGCGTCACCTTGCCGACGAGGATGTCGCCGGACTTCACTTCCGCGCCGATTCGCACGATGCCGCTCTCGTCGAGGTCCTTGAGGGCCTCTTCGCTGACGTTCGGGATGTCGCGGGTGATCTCCTCGGCACCGAGCTTGGTTTCCTTGGCATCGCACTCGTATTCCTCGATGTGGATCGAGGTGAACACGTCCTCGCGCACCAGACGCTCGTTGATGAGGATGGAGTCCTCGAAGTTGTAGCCGGACCAGGGCATGAATGCGACCACCACGTTCTGGCCGAGCGCGAGCTCACCCATCTCCGTGGAGGGACCGTCGGCGATGACGTCGCCGACCTTCACGCGATCACCCACCTCGACGATGGGTTTCTGGTTGTAGCAGGTGCTCTGGTTGGTCCGGCGGAACTTGACCAGATTGTAGATGTCGGGCTTGACAGCCATCGGATCAAAATTGGACGGGTCAGAGTCGGGCTTCACCACGATGCGTGCGCCGTCGACCATGACGACCGTGCCGGAGCGGCGCGCGACCATCGTCACGCCGGAGTCGCGGGCGATGTTGGGCTCCATCTGCGTGGCGATCAGGGGAGACCGCGGAATCAGCAGGGGAACCGCCTGGCGCTGCATGTTCGCGCCCATCAGGGCGCGGTTGGCGTCGTCGTGCTCCAGGAAAGGAATCAGGGACGCGGCCACGGAGACCAACTGCTCGGGAGCAACGTCCATGAGATCGATCTCGTTGGACATGGCGTTGGTCACTTCGCCCTTGTGCCGTACCGAGACGATGTTCGGAATGATCAGGCCATCTTCGTCGCAAGGCAGGGTCGCCTCGGCGATCCTGGCGTCCTCTTCCTCGAGGGCGGTGTAATACTTCACGCTCTCGGGACCCTTCGCCGCGTGGCGATCCGTCACCTTCCGGTAGGGGGTCTCGATGAACCCGTAGTCGTTGATGCGGGCATGCGATGCCAGCGAGGCGATCAGGCCGATGTTCGGACCTTCGGGCGTCTCGATCGGGCAGATGCGTCCATAGTGCGTCGGATGAACGTCACGAACGTCGAAGCCGGCGCGCTCGCGGGTCAAACCACCCGGACCCAGGGCGGACAGGCGCCGCTTGTGGGTGATCTCGGAGAGCGGGTTGGTCTGATCCATGAACTGGCTCAACTGGCTCGACGCGAAGTATTCGCGCACCGCGCTCGCCACGGGCCTGGAGTTGATCAGGTCGTGGGGCATGGAGGTTTCCATCTCCCCAGACGTGGCCATGCGTTCGCGGACCGCTCGCTTGAGGCGTTCCAGGCCGGAACGGTACTGGATCTCGAGCAGCTCGCCGACGGCGCGGATGCGGCGATTCCCGAGGTGATCGATGTCATCGATCATGCCCTCGTTCTCGCGCAGTTTGAGCAGGAAGCGGATGGTCTCCACGATGTCCTGCATGGTGAGGATCGTGCGCGCCTCCGGCGTCGGGTACTTGAACTTCAGGTTGATCTTCATGCGGCCGACGCGGGACAGATCGTACCGCGAGGGATCGAAGAACAGCCCATCGAAGAACCGTCGGGCCGTGTCGAGCGTGGGGGGTTCCCCGGGACGCATGCGCTTGTAGATCTCGATCAACGCCTCATCGGGCGTCTCCACCTTGTCGGCGGTGACCGTCTGGCGCATGTACTCGTGTACGTGCCGGTTGTCGATGTAGAAGACCTTGAAGGCCTTGATGCGGGCTTCGCGGACCTTCTTGATGATGTCCTTGGTCACGGGCTGGTTGCAGGACGCAATCACCTCGCCTGTGGACGGATCGAACACGTCCTCAGCGATGACCTTGTTGAGGAAGCCGTCCTTGCCAAGAAGATAGGCGTCAAAAACGAGCTGGGCATCGCCGCCGTGCTTCTTGGCCTCACGGATGATCTTCTTGTTCAGTTTTTTCTTGCGGGGAACCAACACCTTGTTCCGGTCATCCGGATTGATGATGTCCATCGGAAAACTGAAGCCCTCAAACAGGGACAGATCGGCATCCTTCCGCCACGCGCCTTCTTCCAGGGGAGAAAGGGACTCGGTGAAGTAGTAAGTGTTGAGGATTTCCTGGGTAGACATACCCAGAGCCCTCAGCAGCACCGAACCGTGCATTTTCTTGCGACGGTCGATGCGCACGTACAGGATGTCCTTGGCGTCGAACTCGAAGTCGAGCCACGAGCCACGAGCCGGGATCACGCGCGCCGAATACAGCAACTTCTTGGAGGCGTGCGCCTTACCCTTGTCGTGGTCGAAGAAGACGCCCGGGCTGCGGTGCAGCTGGCTCACGACCACACGTTCGACACCGTTGATCAGGAAGGTGCCGTAGTCGGTGATCAGCGGGATCGTTCCGAAGAAGACCTCTTCCTCTTTGAAATCCCGGATTTCACGGACGTTCTGATCGGCCGTCTCGTCCTCGTCGGAGGCGGGACGATCCCAGATGATCAACCGTATCGTGACGCGGACGGTGGCCTCGAAGTTGAGACCCCGCTGGCGGCATTCATCCACATCATACTTTGGCGGCTCGATGTGGTATTTCACGAACTCGAGGGAGCATACGCCCTGGTAGTCCGTGATCGGGAAGATGCTCTTGAAGACGGCCTGAAGCCCCGTGTCCTTCCGTTGTTCCGGACTGACATCCATCTGCAGGAAATCTTCATACGATTTTTTCTGGAAGGCAATCAGGTTGGGAAGGTTAACGAGGCTTTCGATCTTGCCGAAACTTCTACGGATACGCGTGTATTTTTGAATCAGTGAGGACATTCATTTCTCCTGGAAGAGAAAAAAGGTACCCGGCGGAAGGACAATCCTTGCCGCCGGATACCTTATCCAACTCTGACCAGCAATTTTTACCACTCCTGTAAGATTGTACAGGAGAATGGTTATTTCACTTTCACTTTGGCGCCAGCCTCTTCAAGCTTCTTCTGGATGGAGGTGGCTTCTTCCTTGGAAACGCCCGTCTTCACAACCTGATTATTCTCGGCCATCTCTTTGGCTTCCTTCAGGCCCAGGCTGGTGATCTCGCGGATCGCCTTGATCACTTCGATCTTCTTGGCGCCGACGTCCTCGATCACCACGTCGAACTCGGTCTGTTCCTCAACGGCGGCGGCGGCAGGAGCAGCAGCACCGGCGGCAGGAGCAGCACCCGCCACGACGGCAGGAGCGGCTTCAACACCCCAGAGTTCTTCCAGTTCCTTGACCATCGTGGCCATTTCCATCACGGTCATTTTGCTCAGAAATTCAACAACTTGTTCTTTGGATACTGACATGATTTTTCCTCCCATCAGGACTCGAAACGAGATTTTGAGTTAAAAAACCTCTATTGAAAAAGTTATCCTTCATTATTATTAGCGGATTCCAAGGAACGCTTCCTGGCATCCAGAACCATCAGCATGCGGGACGGAGCCGCCTGGAGCAGCCGCAGCATCTTCTGCGGGGCCGCGATGAACGTCGCAAGCAACATCGCGCGCAGCTCCTGCTTGGAAGGCATGCTCGACAGTTGCGTCACTCCGCTCTTATCGAGCAACTGACCATCGATGTAACCGGAATGAACCTTGAACTTGTCGTATTCCTTGGCAATCTTCAATGCGATCCGTGCAGGAGCGGCGGGATCTTCACGCGAAAAAAGGATCGCCAGCGGACCCGCAAGCGTTGGCTTGATCACCTGTGCGGCGGTACCCTGGGAGGCATGCTCTAGCAGGGTGTTCTTGATGACCTTGTACTCACAGTTGGCGGCGCGGAATTCACGACGAATCTTGTTGATCTCTTCGACCTTCAGACCGGCGAACTCGACGAATACCATGGACTGTGCGTCTTTGAGGACGTTTTCATAGTAACGGACGTGTTCAGTTTTTTGGACACGATTCATATCACACCCCCTATTAGGCCGTCAGCAGGGCGAGCATCTGATGCACGTCCAGTTTGATGCCAGGACCCATGGTCGCTCCCAGGGTCACGCTCTTGATGTACGTTCCCTTGGCGGAAGCAGGCTTCAATTTGAGAAGCATCTCGATCACCGCGACCATGTTTTCTTTGATCTTTTGGGGACCGAAGGAGACCTTGCCGATGCCGAGGTGAACGATGCCGGCTTTTTCCACGCGAAATTCCACGCGGCCGCCCTTGAGTTCCTTGACGGTCTTCTCGACGTCATATGTGACGGTTCCGACCTTCGGGTTGGGCATCAGTCCACGCGTTCCGAGAATACGGCCAATGCGGCCGACCAGAGGCATAACGTCGGGCGTGGCGATGGTCTTGTCGAAGTCCAGCCAGTTTTCCTTCTGGATCTTCTCGACGAGATCCTCGGCTCCCGCGTAATCGGCGCCTGCGGCCAGGGCTTCCTGAACCTTGTCGCCTTTGGTGAATACGAGGACTCGGACGGTCTTGCCGGTTCCGTGCGGCAGAACCACCGCGCCACGGACCATCTGATCCGCATGACGCGGATTGACGCCCAGGCGGACGGCCAGTTCCACCGTACCATCGAACTTGGTAAGGCTGAGTTTTTCGACGAGGTTTGCAGCCTCATCCACAGTGTAGCGTTTGGTGCGGTCGTAAACTTTGAGTGAGCTTAGATACTTTTTCCCTTGATTCGCCATAAATCCTCCTTTTCGGCCACAATCAGCCTCCCACCTGGCGCCCGGGGCGCCTCAACTCACAGGTGGTATGTGAGAAAAATGATCAGTCGACTACGTCGATTCCCATGGACTTGGCGGTGCCCGCGACGGTGCGCATGGCAGCCTCAAGATCCGTGGTGTTCAGATCGGGCAGCTTCAGGGCGGCGATGTCACGGATCTGATTCCAGGTGACTTTGCCGATCTTCTTTTTATTGGGCTCTCCGGAGCCGCTCTTGACTCCGACGGCCTTGAGCAGGAGAATCGAGGCCGGGGGCGTCTTCATGATAAATGTGAAGGAGCGATCCGAGAAAACGGAGATCACCACGGGGATGATCATCCCCTCTTCCTTCTGCGTTTTGGCGTTGAACTGCTTACAGAATTCCATAATGTTCACGCCATGTTGACCAAGGGCCGGTCCCACGGGGGGAGCGGGTGTCGCTTTTCCGGCCGGTAACTGCAATTTGATTTGACCCGTCAGTTTCTTCATGGGATCACCAATTTCACCAAATCGTAACCTGTTAAAATGATTGAGAAAATCTCAAATCCGCACAAGCGCCCTCAACGCGCCGGTGGGGTTTGTACAACAAAACGATCAAAAATTCAAGCTGATAATGCAGGAACCGGCAGTTCTTCCGGATCTGGCAGTTCTTCCAGATCTTTCAGTTCTTCTCGACCTGTGTGAAGTCGAGCTCCACCGGCGTGGCACGACCAAAAATCGTTACCAGGACTTTGAGTTTCTGCTTTTCCGGCTTCACTTCCTCGATGATGCCCTGGAAGTTATTGAAGGGGCCATCGGTCACCCGGACGCGTTCGCCATCGGAGAACTGGATCTTCGGCTTGGGCTTGGTGGTCCCTTCGTGGACCTGGGCCCGTACGGCATCGATTTCGCGATCCGGAAGAGGCGTCGGATTGGATCCGCCCAGGAATCCGGTGACCTTCGGCGTGTCTTTGACCAAATGCCATGAATCCTCGCACATTTCCATCTGCACGAAGATGTAGCCATTGAAGAATTTCCGGGTGGAGGTACGCTTTTCCCCGTTCTTCATGTCGATGACACGTTCGATGGGGATCAGGATCTCACCGAACAGATGGGCCTTCTTCACGGCGTTGTACCGTTCTTCCAGTGACGCCTTCACGGCCTCTTCAGCCTGGGCGTAAGTATGAACTACGTACCATTTCATCGCCATGACAAGCCTCTTCCTACGTGAGCAGGATGTAATCCGTCACGAGTGCCCAGAACCAGTCGAACATACCCATCAAGATGGCCGCGATGATCACTGTAATGACCACGACCATGGTGGCGCTGGAGGTTTCCGTCTTGGTCGGCCAGGTCACACGCTTCAATTCATGAATGATGGCCCCGACCCAGTCGAAGGTTTCCTGCTTGAGCCAGTAGAAACCAACCACGATGATGCCGATACCGATTCCCATCAGTTCCGGCCATAATTTGTCTGGCCTGGCAAACATGGACCACACCAGGTCGATCGACTTGATCGATACCCAGGAGGTAACCAGTACCAGAACCAGGAAAACAAGATGAATATATTTTCTGTCGCCCATATTAGAACCTCACAGGTCTGGACACAAAAAAGTGGCAGGGCAGGAGGGACTCGAACCCCCAACCTACGGTTTTGGAGACCGCCGCTCTACCATTAGAGCTACTGCCCTACACAGAACCGTCTTCCGTGTACGCGCCGACTAACAACGAAACGGCGGGTGAGAAGCTCTCACCCGCCGCCCGTAAACTCACTCACATTCCGGATCCAAGAGCTACTTGCTCTCGCGATGCGTCGTGTGCTTCCGATCAAAGGGACAATACTTTTTGAACTCCAGCTTGTCGGGCGTGGTCCGCTTGTTCTTTGTAGTCGTGTAATTGCGGTTTTTGCACTCCGTGCATTCCAGATTGATCATTGTGCGGTTGCCCATCATATCACCTGCTTATTCAACGATTTCCGTGACGACGCCCGAACCAACCGTGCGGCCGCCTTCGCGGATGGCGAAACGAAGGCCCTTCGCAGCGGCGATGGGCACATGCAGTTCCACGATCATCTGGGTGTTGTCGCCCGGCATGCACATTTCGACGCCTTCCATCAACTGCACGGTGCCCGTGACGTCGGTGGTGCGGAAATAGAACTGGGGACGATAGTTGTTCTTGAACGGCGTGTGACGGCCGCCTTCTTCCTTTTTCAGGACGTACACTTCCGCCTTGAATTTCTTGTGCGGAGTGATGCTGCCCGGCTTGGCCACGACCTGGCCACGCTCAACCTCTTCACGCTTGACGCCGCGCAGAAGCAGACCGGCGTTGTCACCCGCCATGCCTTCGTCGAGGATCTTGCGGAACATCTCGACGCCCGTGACGACCGTCTTGACCGTGTCGCGGATACCGACGAGTTCGACGGCGTCGTTGGTGTGAACGATGCCGCTCTCGATGCGGCCGGTGACGACCGTGCCACGACCGGTGATGGTGAACACGTCTTCAATCGGCATCAGGAACGCACGATCCACAGCGCGCTCGGGCTCGGGAACATACTTGTCGCAAGCGTCCATGAGTTCCTGAATGCACTGGGTGGCCGGACCCGTTCCGTCACATTCCAGCGCCTTCAGGGCGGAACCGCGGACGATCGGCAGATCGTCGCCGGGGAAGCTGTACTTGGACAGCAGTTCGCGCACTTCCATCTCGACGAGGTCGATCAGTTCGGCGTCTTCCTCGGCCATGATGTCTACCTTGTTCAGGAAGACCACAACGTAAGGCACGTTGACCTGGCGGGCCAGGAGAACATGCTCGCGGGTCTGCGGCATCGGGCCATCCGGAGCGGAAACGACGAGAATGGCTCCGTCCATCTGCGCGGCGCCGGTGATCATGTTCTTGATGTAGTCAGCGTGACCCGGGCAGTCCACGTGAGCATAGTGACGCTTCTCGGTCTGGTATTCGACATGGGCGGTGTTGATCGTGATACCGCGTTCCCGTTCCTCGGGCGCCTTGTCGATTTCATCAAACGGGATGAACTTCGCGCCACCCTTGGTAGCCAGGTATTTTGTGATGGCGGCGGTCAGCGTGGTCTTGCCATGATCGATGTGACCGATGGTGCCGATGTTCACATGCGGTTTGTCACGAACGAATTTTTGTTTTGCCATAATCAAACTCCTCCAAAAAAGGCCCAAAGGCCGGGTTCTTAAAAAGGACCATCTGAGCCCACAATCGGATTCGAACCGATGGCCTCCTCCTTACCAAGGAGGTGCTCTGCCGACTGAGCTATGTGGGCATGGTCGGCGAGGACGGAGCGGGAAACGGGAATCGAACCCGCGACCCTCAGCTTGGAAGGCTGATGCTCTGCCAACTGAGCTATTCCCGCAATCGACCACCTTCCATGACCGCGGAGTCACGGAAAGTTTGTGGTGGGGGGTGGATTCGAACCACCGAAGCCATTCGGCGGCAGATTTACAGTCTGCTCCCTTTGACCGCTCGGGAACCCCACCAAACTGGGTGGAATGGAACATCACTTCCATTCCGCGGCAACCGCTGCCCTCAAACCAAAACCGTCTGAGGTTGCGGTCAGAGCTGGCGATGGGACTTGAACCCGCAACCTGCTGATTACAAATCAGCTGCTCTGCCGGTTGAGCTACGCCAGCGAGGGACCGCGTCCACACGAAAGCGTGCGACTCAGCTTTATAAGTAAGCACCTCCCGCTTGTCAAGATAATTCGTGGGTACCCCTTGAAATCGGGGTGTTTAATGAGTCGGACACCGATAGTCATCTAAGTTATTGAAAATATTACACAAATAGTCCATTTTTAACGGGTTTTGTGCCTCCCTTGCGTTCCATCCGGCACCCTCGATCCAAGAAAAAGCACAGAAAATGGTGATCTCGCCTTCTCCCGACCTCCAGAGTCGGGAACTTCTTCATGCAGTTCCATGCTTTGTCTTGCACAATCAATAGAAAAGGAATACCATTTGGCCACCGGAAAATTGACCAGCCCGATTCCGGTTATCCTGGAGGAAAGTCTTGACTGGAGATGACAATTCCGAAAGCACCAAGATTGTATCCATCAGCAATCTGCAGAGTCCGCAGAAGAAGAACTACGCCTGCCTGATCGTGATCGCCGGCAGCAATGTCGGGCAGATGTTTCGCATCGACCTCGAAGAGATGGTGATCGGCCGGGGTCACCTCAACCAAATCATGCTGATCGATGACGGAATCAGCCGTTCCCACTGCCGCCTGATCGCCCTTCCCGGCGGCGAGGTGATGCTCGAGGATCTGCACAGCACCAACGGCACCTACATCAACAGCGAGCGCGTCTCGCGCAGGCTGCTCAAGGACGGCGACAAGATCCAGGTCGGTTCCACCTCGATCCTGAAGTTTACCTACCACGACAACATCGAGGAGAACTTCCAGCGCCAGATGTTCGAGTCCGCCCTGCGCGACGGCCTGACCAAGACGTACAACAAGCGGTACTTCGTCGAGCGGCTCGAGGCTGAATTCGCCTACGCCCTGCGACACCATTTCCCTGTCACCCTGTTCATGTTCGACCTCGACCATTTCAAGCGCTTCAACGACACCTACGGACACCTGTGCGGTGATGCGGTGCTCGTGGAGATGGCCCGCCGCGTCACCGGGTCGATCCGGTCCGAGGACGTGTTCGCCAGGTACGGAGGCGAGGAGTTCGCGCTGATCACCCGGGGAATACCCCATGACAACGCCGTGATCCTGGGTGACCGCCTGCGCATGAACATCGCCAACCGTCCCTTCGTCTACGACAACCAGCAAATGACCGTGACGGTCAGCATCGGCATCGCCAGCCTTCCCAATCCTGCGATCAACTCCGCCGAGGAGCTCGTGGATTCCGCTGATCGCGCACTGTACGAAGCCAAGCACGCCGGCCGCAACCGTGTCTGCTCCTTTAACAAGTAAGGCACCAAGCTTGCCGTTCCCGCGTTTTCCACAATCCAGCGCGAACAGGGCCCCTTCCGCGCGGATCGACCTCGCCCTCCGCTGGCTTCTGGTCGGCGCCGGTGCCGCCCTGCTTCTGGCGCACACCACCTTCCTGACCTGGTTCATCTGCGACGACGCCTACATCTCCTTCCGGTACGCGCTGAACCTGGCACGGCGCGGCGAGCCCTTCTACAATCCCGGCGAGGCCGTCGAAGGTTACTCGAACTTCCTGTGGGTCGTGTTTCTTTCGATCTCCGAACTGGCCTCGTTTTCCATGCGTCACGCGGCACACCTCGGCAGCGTACTCTCCGCACTCTGGATCCTGGTGTCCCTGCACCGGTTCATCACCTGGTTATGGCCCGCCACCGAAGAATTTGCCACCGGACACCGGCGCACGATCCTGGCCACCGGCCTGCTGGCGCTGGCCGCCTTCGGACCGTTCGCCTTCTGGGTTTCGGCCGGGCTGGAGACCATGCTCTTTGGTGCGCTGCTGACCGCCGCCGTGGTTTCCACATTGATGGCCGGCGAACGTTCCGTTGTCGGCGTAAAACCTGCCCTTCTGTGGGCCGCCTGCGCCCTGACCCGGCCCGAGGGTGCCCTGCTCGGCACCGCTGCACTCTTTTTTCTCGGTTTCCTCACATGGAAGGACGCCGGCTTCCGCTTCCGGGCACTGTGGCGCCCGGCAGCAGGCTTACTCCTGTTCGTGGCCCTCGTGGGTGCACATCTGATTTGGCGCCGGAGCGTGTATGGCCAGTGGCTGCCCATGACCTACCACACCAAAATCAGTGGCATCGATCCAGCGTTCCTTCTCAGGCACGGGCTGGCCTACGCGAAAGCCTTCTTCACGACCTTCCGGCTGTTTTGGTTCCTGCCGCTCCTGGCCGGTGTATGGCTCCCACAGGGAGAGCGCGGACTTTCACGCGGACGACGGGCCTTCCTGCTGACGGCGGGGCTGTTCCTTCTGCTTGGCGCACACATCGTCCGCTCCGGCGGCGACTTCATGGCCATGTTCCGGTTCTTCGCTCCGATCTGGCCCCTCTTCGTCATGACCCTGCTGCCCGGGATCGTGGGCTGGTCTGACTGGCTCGCACACCGGCTTTCCCATCCACGCTGGTCCCACCCATTCATGGCCATCCTGGCGGTGCTCTTCCTGCTGTCGATCGGACAGGCCTCCTGGCGCTTCTCGCGAAATTCCCTCGCCTCGGAGCGGCCGCAGTTCATGATGGAAAGCATCGCCGGCATGGTGCATTTCGCGCAGGACCGGGAGAAGGTCGGGCGCGCGCTGCGGACCGTTCTGCCCGAGGCCGTGCGGAACCGCACGCTCATGGTCGTCGGTGGTGCGGGCGCGATCGCGTTCGAGAGCCGGATCCTGCATGTTGTGGACACGTTCGGACTGACCGACCCGGTGATCGCCCGCAAGAAGGTCAGGACCGGATCATTCACCAAGCCCGGACACCTGAAACAGGCCTCCTGGGCTCACGTTCGCTCCAAGAACGCCGACATCCTGTGCAATCCAAACGTGGCCTGGCTTGGCAGCGGTGCGCCTCCGGAGCGCGTCCGCACCCAACTTGAACGGCAGTGGCCCGGCTACGTCACCTTCTGTCTTCTCCTGCCACTGTCCGCACCCGGAAGAGGCGCCCGAAGAACACACTATTGTTGTTTGAAAAAACAGGATAGGCTGGAGCAGTTGACTCTTCGAACGGTGGTTCCATGAATCCCATTTTCGAAATACCCCGTATCCTGCAGAACCGGTACCAGCTCATCAGGCTCGCCGGAACCGGTGGCATTTCCGCCGTGTTCGAGGCGATGGACACCGTGGAGGACCGCACCGTCGCGGTCAAGATCCTGCTGCGCCGCGACGGGCAACCGACCCCGCCCGATCAGGTTCAGCACTTCCTGGCCGGCGCCCGCTTCGGACTGCAGTTTTCCCATCCGCACCTGGTACGCACCCTTGACTTCGGCGAGGATTCCGAGCTCGGACCGTTCTGGGTCATGGATTTCCTGGCCGGAGAAAGCCTCTCCAGGCACATCACCGGAAACCGTGAGCTTTCGGAGTACTTCATCCGTTCGATCGGGGCCCAGGTCGCCTCGTGCCTGAAGACCATCCACGAGCGCAACATGCTCCACGGGGACATCAAGCCCGAGAACATCTTCCTGACGCCTGGTCCGCAGGAGCCTTGGATCATCGTGCTGGATTTCGTGCCCATGCGCCGCCTCGACGACTGGCTTGCGATGAACGTCACGCGGGAATACCTTCCACCGGAGATCTTTTCCGGGGGCATGCCCAACGCCGGCGCTGATGCCTTTGCCCTGGGCGTGCTGCTGCACGAACTGACCTTCGGGGTTCTTCCGATGTTCCACCAGTCGGGGGAACTGAACCTGCCGCTTGAGCGCCGCACGATTTCGCCGAAACTGGCCGCTTTCCTGTTCGGCCTGCTGTCCTTCTCGCCGAGGGATCGCCTGCTCACCCTCGGGGATCTCGCCAATTCCGTCGTCTCAGCAGAGGGCGAGGCCAAGGAGACGACGATCCGCACGCCGGAGCCGGGTCCCGCACCGCCGTTCAACCTTCAGACTGCCTTCTCCCAGCACCCGTTCGGCATGCTGTTCCTGGACACGAAGATGGTCGTCACCTGGGTCAACGAATCGGCCCGCAAGTGGCTCGGAGACGGCCTGATAGGCCAGCGCTTCCATGTGACGCCCCTGGCGTTCTTTTCGCCGCAGATCCTCGGCAATCTCGAGGATGCGCTCGAGACCGGGCGGATCACCTCCTGCGCCGTGGCCGGCACGTCCCTTTATCTTTGGATATCACCTGTGCTGCAGGATCAGATCATCCAGGGCATCGTCTGCACGTTGTGCCCGTCGGCGGCCGAGATGCACTTCAACGCGTGATACGAAACAACTGGATGCGGCAGATGCGCCAGCGGGTCAACAACGGCGAGATGTCGGCGATCAACTCGAACTGCAGGCGCATGCGCTGATCCTTGTGAACGAGGTTTGCCTGGAGAAGGCAGGTACGCTCGTCCCGGGCCACGATGACCGGTGCCCCTTCGGGCTGTCCGGAAAAATAGGCCAGGGCCTGCAGCATCGCAGGCGATGAGTCGCAGGCCGGAGCGGTCGCGAAGTACCGCACCAGTTCGCCGGTCTGCTGCATCCTCTGCATCTCCAGCACCGACCATACCAGCCAGTCCGGCTCCTGTTCCCGGAAGGGAAACAGCGCCAGACCCTTCAGAGGGACCAGCGCCCTGGAGGTCTTGTGCCACTGGAAGATCGCCCAGCGGTACTTCCACGGCGGCGGGGAACCTTTCCATGGATTGGTCACAATGATCTCCTGCACACCGTCGTCGTCGACATCCCAGTAATGAAAATCCGGCGGGGCATAACTCTCCGGGACCGAAGGATCATAGACATGAGCGACCTTCCACACCTCCCTGAAGGACCACGTCCCCTTGGGGTTTCTGGAGACATCCCAATAGACGCTCGTGATCACCTGGAAACCCGAGGTGAAGCGGCCTGTCGTCGTGAACAGCAACTGGTGTTCAAACGCCGATCCCAGCCGCACCAAGTGCAGTTCGTGCACCGTCCCGTTCAGTTCCTTCATCGCGACCACGGGTTCCTCCCCGGGAACCAGATCGGTCTTGCCCAGCACCAGGACACTCTTCATCTCCTGATTGGACACACCCTGCCGCAGGAAGGCGTAGACGCTCAGGCGCGTCCGGTCCCGCACCAGGTTACCGCTGGCCGTCAGGTACCGGTCCCACGAGCCGTGCACCTTCGTCATCTGTTCCTTGACCAGCGTCAAATACGCGGAGTTGTCGGAGAACCGGATCGGCTTCTCCGGAGTCCTTCTGTCGTCGCCAGAACGGTCGAACCAGTCGCACCCGGAGAGGAGGGCCAGCAGGAGCAGGAGCAGGGGCATCGGCTATTCCTGGCCACAACCGGGTCGTCCCGAAGGCGTCCCCTCGATGGTCGGATGTGGCAGCACGGCCCGAAGGTAGAGAAAATCTTCGGTGCAGAAGGCCTCAAATCCTGTGGAGATCCCTGCGCGTTCAGAGAACGGTCTGGCGTTTCCTGCATCCATCAGGCGCAGCGGAACATCCCCGGGATTGTGGTAGGACCCCTCGACGTAGGGTTGGGCCAGACCGATACTGTGCCCGATTTCATGGGCCAGGGTGGTCCCCAGGAGCGTACCCAGCGCGTAGACCGCACAGGCCACGCGTTCGAGCCGGTTGGACCCGACGGTCGCACAGCCAGGCCCGTAGGACACCGGGGTGAAAGAGGCAGCCTCCTGGGCATTGACCGGGGTGCCCCGGCGGTCCGGCCGGAACGGGTCGAAGATCCGGTCGAAGAGCGGATCCGCGATCTCCATCGTGGTCACACCTGTGGGCGGATTCTGGGACAGGCCGAAGAAACTGTGCAGGAACACGCCGCCATAGCCGGGATAGCCGTCCTCCTGGGTCACGGCGTTGCGGCCGCCCAGCACGTCGTGCAGACGCTGGTTGCCCACATCCTTGCCGGTGGAGTTGTCGTAGCCGAGCAGCCCGAACCCGTTGGGATCGAATCCGTGGATCTCCACCCGGGAAAACAATTTGTAGTCCGTGATCTCATCCTCATCCAGCTCAAGGTGAATCCCCGCATACAGACCACGGATCACCTCCAGCGCGCGGTCCCTGATCGCCGCGTCCACGCCGGTCAGCCCCCATTGGGCCAGTGCCGAAGCATAACTGTCCTGATAGGACAGAAACACCTTCTGCAGAACGGGCAGAACCTCGAGTTGCAAGGGTATGGTGTTGCTCTCCTCGCACTCGGCGCCGCAGCAGACGCGCGCGCTCAGATCCACGTCCAGAAGTCCCCGTGCGGTCCTCAGATCGAGGAACTCGCCCAGGTCGGATTGCTCGTCGAGCACGTGCCGGGCCAGATCCCCGCTCTCGACCTCCGGAATCCAGCTCATGTCTATCACCTGTGCCGCACCGCCATCGGGCGTCCATGTCCCCTGCAGGGTCAGGTCCGTGGAGCAGCCTGCGGCGGCCGGAACGAACGCGTGGCCGTGGATGTCCACGAAGCCTCCCAGCGACGTGGAGGACGTCGACACCTGGGTCAACTCCACTTCGAGAAGCTCCACATTCAGATCCAGCGCAGGACTGTCCCCGGCACCGCCGGAGACCTGACGGTTGCGCAACCGGATCGTGCCGGCAAAGCTGGCAGGATGCACGCCGAAGACATGGGACGGCAGAACCACCGTGCCTCCGTCGCGGGTACGCGGGTCCAGGTCCGTCAGCGGCAGCTCCACAGGTCCGATCGGCACACCGTCGGTCTCGCAGGAACCCGTGCTCCCCTCAGGCAGGAGGCATCCCTCGATCACGGCGACGCTCTCGCCCTCGTCGGTCGAGAGCAGCAGGTTCTGTCCGGAGAACGCCAGTCTCCCTTCCAGGTACACGAAGGGATCCAGCTGGATCGAAGTCAGTACCGGCCCGATGGCGAGACCGGTGGTCAGGTCCGCGGGCAACGCCGAGGAGGTGTACGCCTTTCCCGAGTACAACGAGGTGGAACGCACCCAGACGTTCACCAGGAGCTGGCCCTCGCGCAGAGCGCCACCGCAGATCCGGGTGAACACCGCCTCGGAGAGATCCACGTAGACGCGATCGGCCCGTGTCCGGACGGCGGGCAGGCTCTCGAACACATGGACGAAGCCGTCGTCATGATGGAACGTCCCCTCCAGCACGACCTCGGTGGGCCCGAAGCTCTCATCGGGAAACGGTCCGCCCTCGATCCAGAGGCGGGAGCCGGGCAGGACCATGGACGGGAACACGAACATGACGTCCATGTCGTGCCATTCCTGCACCTGCGCGGGTGTTTTCCGGCCGGGCTCCGCGCAGGCCACCGGCAGCAGGATCGACAGCGCCAGGGCGCCCAGAACGATTATTCGACGGGCATGGGTTCCCATTGCACGAGGCCCTCCACTTCATCGATGTAATAAATGTAATTGGCTGAGACGTTCTCGAGGACCGTCACGGTGTTCTCCAAGTTGGGCCAGCGGATCTCCACACGGGTGATCTCGCAGTCTGAGCCGAGGCCGAACCACGCCTCCAGCGGGGTCAGGATGCCGAAGTGACCGAACGAGGACTGGATCTCACGGATCTGGGTCACGTCACCGGCGGTCACGCTCACCTGCGCACCGATCGCGAAGGTGTTCGCAAAGCCGTACGCACCACCGCCGCGCAGGCGGAACACGGCCCGGTTCTGCCCGGAACCGCCGTCATTGCGGAACAGGCGCACACGGGGCTCGTCGAAGATGCAGTCGGCATCCGCTGTGGTGCAGCGCATGCGTGAGAAACCGATGAGCAGATCCAGATCGCCGTCCTGATCGTAGTCCAGGTAGGATACGCCGCCGGCCCGTGGCGCGAGGAGGTCCAGCGACTCGGCCACCTCTTCGAACGTGTGGTCGGGCTTTTGCCGGAACAGGCGTGCCTTGGTGCCAGGATAGTCCGAGTCCCCCACCAGGATGTCCAGCAGGCCGTCGTTGTCGAAGTCCATGGTCACGGCCGTGATGTCGCCCTCGTTCCAGTCGGTCATCTCATGCACCCGATCCAGGCCGGTCACGTCGTTGCCCGGACGCTCGAAGCGAAGCGGGTTCTCCCCGGTGTTGCGCAATAGTTGCGAAGAGTCTGAACTGTTACCGATATGCCAATGGTGGATCTCGGCATGGTAGACATCCATGTCGCCGTCGTTGTCGAAGTCCGCACACAGCGAGGTGAACGTGTTGCCGCCATTGCGGTACGGCTGATCATCGGAGCCCACATACCAATAGTCATTGTCGCAGGTGATCATCTGGGTGCCGGGCGGAACCTCTTCACACTCGGGACCCGGATTCAGGCGGCAATGGCAAATGTAAAACTGGTTGTCGGAGTAGTCCATGAGGTCGTCGGCGCGATAGGTCGAGGACTCGGAGACGTCGGAGAACGTGAGGCCGTCATTGCCCAGGTAGAGGCCATTCCAGGCACGTCCGTAGGAACTGGAGAGGAGATCCGGCCAGCCGTCGCCGTTGATGTCGCACACGGTGACGCCCCAGGAAGGCTTGTGGTTGCGTCCTTCGGCCTCGCCGCCTACCAGCGTCGTGAGACCGGCCGAATCGGTGACGTCGCCGTACGTGCCCGCGCCTGAATTCCTGAAGAGCCTATCCTGCTGGGGCGAGGATCCGTAGGTTTTATAGGAATAACCCATAAAGATATCCAGCGAGGAATCGCGGTTGTAGTCCGTCAGCGCCGCCGACGTCGTGGAGTAATACTGGGAGTTCACCCACGGCTGGGAGTCTGTCTGCGGGATGAAATGACCCGCGCCGTCGCCATAGAGCACGGTCGTCTCGTCCACCACCGCGGTCTCGGCCGTGGAGGCGTACACCACCGAGAGCAGATCCAGATGGCCGTCGCCGTTGATGTCTCCTGCCACGGCGAAGCTCGCGCCACGACCCCGTTCCTCGGTGTCCGGAATGCGGTCATAACCGGAGTCGGCCGTATACTCGACGAACATGCGGCGTCCCGGGTTCTGCGGATCCTCCACGTTGCGCAACACACGCTTTTTTCGCTGGTAATCCAGCGCGTCAGCCGCGTCCCGTGTGTAACCGTCTCCGGTGTGAATCACCAGGTCCGGATAGCCGTCGCCGTCAAGATCCACGGCACCCAGGCGGTTGCCCAGCAGGTGCTCGCCGTCCACGCCGATGCCCGCTTCGTCGGAGGCATCGACGAACAGGACCTCACCGGACGGCTGCGTCTGGCACAGCGGCGGCGGCAGGTTCTGGTTGTTGGCATTGTTGACGTTGTTCGTATTGTTGTTGTTCTGTTTGGACGAACCGTCATCGCAGGCCACCAGGGCCAGAAGCAACAGGATTCTGATGCAATGTTTCATGTTTCAACTCCCTGTATGAAATCCGGCGTGATGAAGATCAACCGGAAGACCGAGCCCTTCCCCTCCTGGGAAGACACTTCCAACTGCGCTCCACAGCGCGTAAGTATATCATAAACAATGGAAAGACCCAGTCCCATGCCTTCACCGACGTCCTTGGTGGTGAAAAATGGATCGAAGATCTTCCCGCGCACCGCTTCGGACATGCCCGAGCCGGTGTCCTCTACCTCCACGATCACCCGGCCGACCCGCGGTGTGGCGGTCACGGTCAACCTGCGGATCTGGCGGCCGTGCATCGCGTGCGCGGCGTTGACGAAAAGGTTCGTGAACACCTGCTCCAGGGGGGTCGCCTGTCCCATCACATCCAGCGTGGCAGGCACCTCCAGGTTCACCTCGATGTCCTGGAGCGGCGTTTGGAGCAGATCCAGGCTGTTGCGGATCGCCGCGAGCAGGTTCACCGGCATCGCCGGGGACGCGTCCATCGACAGCGTGCAGGTCACGCGCTCCACGATCTTCTGGATCCGCTGGGTCCCGCGCTCGATGATCCGGGTCATGGCGATGAGGTCTCCACCAACCTGCGGGTCGAAGCCCGGACTCTTCTCCAACTGCCGCAGCGTGTCATCCAGGGGGGGCAGCACGTTGGAGATGGCGTTCACGGGATTGTTGATCTCGTGCGCGATGCCTGCGAGCAGACGCCCCACGGCCGCCAGACGTCCGGTGATCACGAGCTGGTCCTGCGCCGCCTGCAGGTCCTCAAGGGCGGTCTGCAGCTGGGTGTTGGCCAGCGCAAGATCCGACGTGCGCTCCTGCACCTTGTGTTCGAGACCCACGTTCAGCGCCTCGATCGTGGCGATCTTCTCGACGATCGTGCCGCGCATCTTCTCGAACGCGAACGAGAGCCGGCCGAGCTCGTCGACTTCACCGTGCGGCAGCACCGGATCTCGCATCTTGCCGGCGGTGATCGCGTGGAACTGTCCTTCCAACTCTGAAAGCGGCGTCACCAGGTCATGCACGAAGTGGGTCACCCCTCCGAACGTGAGCAGGAACAGAAGGATGAAGAACACGATGATACGTAGGATCTTCGAGCGGGAACCCAGTTGGGCCCAGCCCGGATCCTGGGGATACATCACCGCAAGGGTCCCCAGTTTCTGCTGTTTCCAGAAGACGGTCTTGAAATAGCCGTACAGGCCGTGGTCGACCCACTCGAGGTTTCCCTGTTCATCCGAACGCAGGCGCGAACGCAGCTCCACGGGCAACCGCACCGACTGCGCGTTGTCGCCCACCCAGAGGATGCCTCCCTGGCGGGGCAACCAGAAATACAGGCCTTCATCACTCTCGGCCGCTTCCTGAAGCAGGGAATGCAGCAGCGCCACCGGATCCCCCTGCGGACCCCATGTCATGCGCTCCTGGTGCAGGACCACGAGCGTGCGGACCCGCTCCCGGGACAGACGCAGGGCAAATTCCGCCGTGTTGTTCCACTGCTGCAGCAGGCTCCAGGTGGCTGAAATAGCGATGGCCAAAAATGCCAGCACGCCAAACCAGACCCGCAACTTGAACTTCAGGCTCAACGGAGACCTAAGTTGGGAAAAATCCACCGGGTGCTCGGCCACGAGCTTCCGCATGGAGGGGGCCACCCGCGTCTGCAGGAACGGCACCTGGATCAGGTACCCGGCCAGCGTGAAAAAGAATACAAGGACCACAAACCACAGCAGCGGAACGCGGGGCACCAAGAACAGCCTGCTCATCAGGATATGGAACGCCAGTCCCAGCAGCAGCAGCATGACCAACTGCCACCGGACCAGGCGGTAGGGCAGCATCTGCAGCAGCCGGAACGCACGGATCCGGTCCGGATCCCCCCTGGGGCTCAGCAACAGGGGCGTCAGCGGCCGCATCTCAAGGTACACGAAGACCGCGTTGGCCATCATGAACAACAGGTACAGGCCGATGCCGGCCAGAAAAATGAAGGAACCGGCTCCCTGCAACTGAGGAAGCAGCCACAGCGCAACGCTTGTGCCCAGCAGCAGGAAGTAAGGCAAAAACAGGGTGGACTGCCAGAAATATTCAATGAACCATTCGGCGGAGGTCCTCGGCGACTCGATCCGGTGGAACTTGCGCAGGAAGAAATACAGGAGGGGCGTGACGATTGCCGCTCCGGCGATTCCGGCGGCCAGCCAGCGTTCGACAGACCCCGCCGGCACGGAGACGATTCCCCCGGCGACGGTCAGCGCCAGGAAGAACAGGAAGGAGACACCCGCAGGGATGCGGCCAGTCATGACCGCAACTGCAGGAGGGCCTCATGAAAATGTTCCCCAGACAGGTAGGACATCAGGTCCACCCGGACGCCGGGATCGTTTTCCTCGGCCAGAATCGTCTTCATGGGGGCCCACGCTCCGGTCACCAGGAGGGCCAGTCGCGCACACGTGAGAAGAGCACCCTTGCGCCATTGCTGCAACGCCTCGGCGTCGATCACGGGAAGCTTTTCCAGGGCTATTCTGCACTGGTCCCGTGAATCGGGCTGCACCAGACTCCAACCCCGGATCGCCTCCCCGTGACCGGCCCGAACCCGTCCGAGCAGGTCGACGAGTTCCATGAAGGACTCCTCGGTCGGGAACACCGTCAGGATCCGGAACTCGGGGCGAAAGAGCGCCAGTTTGCGCGCGATCAGCACCAACTGGAGTTCCTCAGTGCGCTCCATGAACCGCCTGCCCACCACCAGGGCGGGCATCCATCCGCCCAACTGCTGGGACTGCACATGGATCAGGTCCAGATCCTCCTCGACGGCGAACAACTCGGGCTCGAAGGGAAGCAGCAGGTGCGACAACTGGTACACCATGCCCAGGACCGGTTCCATGCGGCGGCGATTCGAGGCACGGTGCTCCCCGCGCAGGTCGAAGGCTCCCGCAGGCGCGCATTGGGCCGACAACAGCGGATCCGCGAGGGTGGCCAGCACCGGCGTGAGCGGATGTTTCATGGCCGGATGGGCCACCCGGGAGAAGATCATCTGCGCATCCACGGGTCCCTTGAGTTGATGCAGGTCGGGCAGCAGCACCTGACGAAGCTCGCGGGGGCAGTAGTCAGGCTCCTGCTTGAGCTCGCCGACCAGGTTGGACAGGACGCGGGCGCGCAGCAGCGAACCATCGGCGATGGCCTGCCGGATCTGCTCGAGCAGGGCGTTGACGCCCGGGATCGCGTAGGCCTCCGGGCAGGCGGCACCAGCCTCAGAATAGAGCTCGTGAAGCTTCTGGGTCCCCGGAAAGGAGAACTCGCGTTCCTTGCGCTTCCCCAGTCCCGTGGTGGTGAAGAACATGAAGATGAACACCAGCATGATGAACGTCAAAAACGCGGCAGCGGTGATGGCGATCTCGACGGGACTCATACGTGTTTACTCCTGACAGGAAAAGAAACTACCCGACTTTTCCGGACCCGGCAAGCAGGGTTTTTTCCTCGAAGAACCGGACCTTGAGGTTTTCAGGGGCCTCCACAGCACCCGTCTCCAGATCGATGCGGACCGAAATCGGTTTGGACTGCAGGGATCCAGCCAGGTGGGCGTGCGCACCGGAGAAGAACAGCACCGCATTCTGCGGCTCGGGCGTGATCTGCAACCGGAAGCGGCGATCCGGGTCCCTCAGCCAGACCAGGTGATACAGTCCCGGCGTGTGCGGGGACTGCCAGAAGACCCACTCCGCGGAGACGGCCGCGATGCGCTCGTTGTGAAGGAACGTCAGGCTGAGGTTGCGGATCTCCCCGACATCGAGGGGGACGCCGCCCGGCGACAGCCGCACGCGGGCCACCCACAGGTCGGTGCGACGGCTGAAGCGGTCCGCGCCCAGGAAAACCACGGGACGCCAGGGGGCGGAATACCACGGCATGTCCCCGGGAAGCCCCCCCGCCACGATGATGTCCTTCTCCCGGACGGACCATCCCATCTCCCGGAAGCGGGAGGACAGGTTCTTCCTCGTCTGTCCGATCACGGGTGGCGCAGACAGGAAGTACGCGACGATCAGTCCCATGGTCGCTGCGGCCGTGGCGGCGCCCCAGAAGCGCAGGATGCGCGTCAGCGGTCTATTCCAGGTAGGAGGCTTTTTCACGGGCGATCACCTCGGACAGCCGGGCAGGCACTTCGTCGACGGGCCACATCTCGCTCCCCTTCTGTCCGCGGAGCTTGAACTCCACCATGCCCTGGGCGAGGTTGCGCGGCGAAAGGATCAGACGCAGCGGCACTCCGAACAGATCCGCATCGGCGAACTGGACGCCGGCCTTCTCGTTGCGGTCGTCCATGAGCACCTCCACACCGGCGGTCTCGAGCTCGCCCACAAGCTTGGCGGCCACTTCACCCACTCCACCCTTGGCCGGATCGAGCACGCAGACATGCACCTCGTACGGGGCGATCGACATCGGCCAGATCGGACCATAATCATCGTGGCTCTCCTCGATCACCGAGGCCAGCAGACGCCCCACGCCGATGCCGTAGCAGCCCATGATCATCGGGCGGCTCTTGCCGTCGGCGTCGAGGAATTCGCAGCGCATGGGCGCGGAATACTTCGTACCCAGCTGAAAGATGTTGCCGATCTCGATGCCACGGGACACGCGCAGCGGCGCACCGCACTCACAGCAGGCGTCGCCTTCGCGGGGGGTGGCGATTTCCACCGTCCGGCCGCCCTTGAGATCCCGGCCGGCGTTGAAGTTCCTCACGTGGAAGCCTTCCTCGTTGGCGCCGGTCACCAGGTTCTTTGAACGCAGGATCGTCTCGTCGATCAGGAGGGTGAACTTCGAGACATCGAGCCCGATGGGGCTGGCGTAGCCGGGCACGGCTCCGAGCGCGCGGATCTCCTCGTCCTGGGCCGCCCGCAGCTCGCCCTTGCCGAGGATCTTGGCGAGCTTGGTCTCGTTGACCTCGAAGTCGCCGCGGATCAGCACGAACACGAAGTTCGTCTTGTTGTGGACGTACAGCACGGCCTTGGCCGTGTCGGCGCTCTGGACGCCCAGGAAGCTCGAGACCTCCTCGATGGTCTTGCGGTTGGGCGTGGCCACCTTTTCCAGCGGCAGTTCGGCGTCTGCCGACGTCGTGTCGGCCGGCTCCGCGGCGAAGGCGAAGCGGGCGACCTCGCGGTTGGCGCGATAGTGACATTTATCACAGATAAAGAGCGTATCCTCGCCGACGTCGGTGAGGAACATGAACTCATGGGACATGCCGCCGCCCATCATGCCGGTGTCGCTCTCGACGTCGATGAAGTTCTTCAGGCCGGCCCTGCGGAAAATCCGCACGTAAGCCGCATGGCAGCGGTTGTAGTACTCGATCATGTCCTCGTTGGTGGTGTGAAAGGAGTACGCATCCTTCATCGTGAACTCGCGCACGCGGATCAGACCCCCACGGGAGCGCGCCTCGTCGCGGAACTTGGTCTGGATCTGGTACATCATCACCGGCAGTTGACGATACGACGTGATATGCGCGCGGGCCGCCTGGACCACGGGTTCCTCGTGGGTCATGCCGAGCAGCATGTCGTTGCCGTTGCGGTCGCGGAAGCGCAGCATCTCCGGACCGATGCCCTCGTAGCGGCCGGCCTCCTCCCACAGTTCGCGCGGCATGACCACCGGCATGGTGATTTCCTGTCCCTCGATGCGGTTCATCTCCTCGCGGATGATCCGCTCGATCTTCGTCGTGATCCGCTTGGCCAGGGGCATCATTGTATAGATGCCGGTGGAAACCTGCAGGATATAGCCGCCGCGAAGCAGCAGGTTGTGACTTCTGAGCGGGGCGTCCTTGGGATCTTCCCGCAGTGTTCTGGCGACCAACTTGGATACTCTCATCTTCACAGGACCCTTTCCGGAGCCGTTCTTTTCCGCGATGCACGAAAAAATCACGACCGCGCGAACTTACATTGTTTGCGATTCTTTTTCAAGTTGCCCAAATGCTTCAAAACATGCCATAAAGCGTCCCGGAACCCGTGCCCCTGGGGAGGGGGCGCCCAACCCGGAGGTGATCACCATGTCGATTTCAGTAACACCGTGCTCGGAGTCCCAGAGAAAACCCATCCCTGAATGGACCCAGGCCCTCGGTTTCGGCAAGTTCTTTTCCGATCACATGTTCATGATGGAGTACGAAGACGGCTGGAAGAACCCCCGTGTGGTGCCCTACCACAGCCTGACGATGGACCCCGCCTCGATGTGCCTGCACTATGGACAGGAGATCTTCGAGGGCATGAAGGTGTACCATGGCCAGGATGACCGCGTGTACGGCTTCCGCTCGCGCGACAACTTCGCACGCATGAACCGGTCGGCCCGGCGCCTGATCATGCCGGACCTGGACATCGAGACCGCCTACGAGGGCCTGTGCGAACTGGTCCGCGCCGACCGCAGGTGGATCCCGCCCAAGCACGGCTATGCGCTGTACATCCGCCCCACGATGATCGCCACTGACGCCGCCCTGGGCGTGCGACCGGCCAACAATTACCTGTTCTTCATGATTGCCAGCCCTGTCGCCTCCTACTATCCGCAGGACAACGACAACCTGAATGCCGTCAAGATTTTTGTTAATGATAAATACTTCCGCGCCGTGCGCGGCGGCACCGGCGAGGCCAAGTGCGCAGGCAACTACGCCGCGTCGCTGGCGTCCCAGTGGGAGGCCAAGAAGGCCGGCTATGCCCAGGTCCTGTGGCTCGACGCCCTCGAGCGCCGCAACGTCGAGGAGGTCGGCACGATGAACATCTTCTTCGTGATCGGCGACAAACTGGTCACCAGCCCGCTCAACGGCAGCATCCTGCCCGGCATCACGCGTGACTCCGTGATCCAGCTGGCCCGGCACCAGGGCCTGACGGTGGAGGAACGACCCGTGTCCATCGCCGAGGTGATCTCCGGCGCGATCTCGGGCACGATCTCCGAGGTGTTCGGCACCGGCACCGCCGCGGTCATCTCCCCGGTCTCCCACATCGCCTTCTGTGGCACCGAGCATCAGGTGGCCGACGGACAGTCCGGTCCCATCGCCCGCCGCATGTATGCCGATCTGCTCGCCATCCAGTACGGAAAGCGCGAAGACCCGTTCGGCTGGACCAGTGTCATTCTGTAGTTGACGACGCGAAGACCAGGCGATCTCCCTTTTTCACTTGATATTTTTCCAGTGTGCCCACGGGCAACTCCAGCGCAGCAAAGGCCTCCGGGTGCAGGCGGGAGAGCCGCCAGGGCTTCAGGCCGGCATACACGGCCACCACCCGCCCCTGTGCGTCAAGAAACGCCACGTCCAGCGCGATCGACATGAAAAACATGTGAATCGACTGGCACGGCACCAGCAGCAGGCCGTGACCTTCGGTCAGGACGCGCGCGCCAAGCAGTCCCCGCAGGCGGGATCCAAAGCCCGAGGCCACCCGGATCGAGGTTCCTATGGGGGCCCCTGCCTCGGTCCGGACGTGCCAGCGCTCTCCATTGTGGGATGAACCATGTGGAATGATTGACTTCATCGATTTTTTACATACACTTCCGGCATTGAGGTTGAAACACGCATGGCCTGGTATCCTGTCTCTCAAGTGCCTCCACCGTTGCTCTTGATACATCTTCTCGACTCCCGTTTCGAGGGTTTTCTGCGGGTGCCCGACGCGCAGGGCGAACTGACCGTGTATTTCCGGCAGGGTCTGCCGGTCCGATCGGAGTGCAAGAACCCGGCACTGGCCGCAGGCGCCCTGGGTGAGCACCTGCTCGAGTTGTTCTCCGGCGGGGTCGAGCAATTTCAGATCGAGCCGATGAGCATCCCTGTTGGCGAGGGACTCAATCCGCTGCCATGGATCCGCCGCGGCCTGCGCGAACGGTATGATCTGGCCCGTCTCGAGAACGAGACCAGGGAACTGTCGCGGGCCCGCATCGCGGTGTCCCCGCGGCTCGATGCGGCCGTGGATCACTTCGAACTGACGCCTCCGGAGCTGGAGATCCTGAGACAACTCAAGGCCGCCCCGAGCACGATCACCCAACTGCGCGGCACCAGTCAACTGTCGTTCAAGGACATCCTCTCGCTGCTGTACAGCCTGGCCTCATGCCGCCTGCTGCAGTCGGTCCCCCTGGAAGCCGCCGAGGCCGCGCCCGTCGGAGCGCAACCCGAGCCGCAACCGACAGCGTCACCCGTGCCCAGCTCCACAGAGCCGGAGATCATCGCGGAGCTTCACCAGTTGACCGCCTCCCTCCAGGACGAGAATCCCTTCGTCCGGCTGGGGCTGCCCCTGACCGCAACCATGGAGGACATCGATGCGCGCTTCCGGGAGCTGGCCAGGAAGTTCCATCCCGACACCCTGGCACGCAAGGAGCTCTCGGCGTTCCTTGCAGAGGCACAGGACGTGTTCGCCAAGCTCACCGAGGCTTACAATCTGCTCAAGGAAGACACCTCGCGCGAGAAGTACCGCAAGCCGGCCGAATCCAAGGAGGATCTGGCCGAGGTCCGGCGGGTGCTGGAGGCCGAGGTCCTGTACCAGAAGGGGATCATCCACTTCCGCCGCAAGGAATACAGCCTGGCCGAGCAGATGTTCCTCGAGGCACGCCATAAGAACGAGGACGGAAGCCACATCGCCATGTGGGCCTGGCTGCGCTACCTCAACCCTGACAACGATCGCAAGGCCGTGCGCGAGGAGGTCAAGATCGCCCTTCAGAAAGCGATCCAGCTCACACCGCGGGAGGCCGACTTCTATTTCTACCTGGGCAAGGTCTGCATGGACATGGACCAGATCGCTTCGGCGCGCCAGTACTTCAACAAGGCCGTCGAGATCAACAGCGAGCACATCGAGGCCGCCCGTGAGCTGCGCATGCTCGAGCGACGGGCCAAACACGCGGCCAACCCCATCGCCCACGCCACCGGCAGTTTTTTAAACCTGTTCAAAAAGAAAGACTGAAGATCCAGGATCGGTCGGATTGGTCAGACCTGTCGGACCAGTCGGACTTGTCGGACCAGTCGGACTTGTCGGACCAGTCGGAACGGTCGGATTCTCATGTTTTCTGGGAAGGAAAAAGTTCAGCAGGGAGGAACTAGAACGTGCAGGAACCGAAGGAGCCCAGCTCGTTTTCGAGCATGATGTCGCAGGCGCCGTCGATGTTGTCGGCGCACAGGCCGTCGAGGGCGGCTTCGGACAGCAGCGTGGAGCAATCCCACACGTCCTGGGCCACGGTCGGACTCAGCACGCCGTACTCGGTGTCGCAGGTGTCCGCAGCGGTGCAGTCGGCGAAGCAGGTTTCCAGCCAGTCCTGATACTCGTCACACACGATGTAGGCGCAGTCCTGCGGGCAGCCCACGGGATCTTCGTCGAGGTCGCAGTAGCCATCGTCGCACACGGAGAAATAGCAGTCTTCGGCGCAGGAGTTTTCATCCTCGTCGATGTCGCAGGTGCCGTCGCCGCAATAGGAGGCGACATAGCAGTCGGCCGGGCAAGAGGTTTCGTTCTCGTCGATGTCACAGACGCCGTCACCGCAGAACGGGTCGACGCCGCAGACGATGCCGAGGTAATCGGCGCCCAGATCAACGCAGTACTGGACTTCGCCGGTCCAGTCGCCGCAGATGCCCAGGTTGTTCATCAGGACGTTGTCGGCGCAGTCATCGAGGTCCAGTTGGACCGTCGGGGACAGGGAGTCATAGTTGTTCTCGCAGGACAGGGTCGTCGAGCAGTTGACGCAGGAAGCCATCCACTGATCATAGCGATCGCAGGTGATGATGGAATCCGATGAGTTGCAGCCGGAGAAAAAGCCAAGAGTAACAAGAAGTGTGGTGAGCAAAGCAAAACGTTTCATGGTGTAACCTCCTATGGTTGTTGGCGCCTGCCAAAATGGCGACTCGCCATCGTTCAATAGATGTTGTGTAGCACAAACCTCCGGTTTTGGCATCCATTTTCTTCAAGATAGGGTGCCAGCGCCGGAATTTATTCCGGAAATCCGGGGTTTTACGGGCGGCGGACCCTCGACCCCGAATTTTCGGGTAGGAGTACGACACCACCTGGTTTATATTCTCTTTCTCCGGGAATTATTGTCCGTCTTCGCGGGCGCCCGGAAACCGGAACCCGATACGTGCGCCTGGCTTTCATCAGCGACCTCCACTTTGATCACAACCCCGGCCTGCTCCCGGTTCTGGAGGAGCGTCTTCGCAATGTTCCCGTGGACGCGCTGGTCCTCGGCGGCGACCTGTTCTCGGGGTTCTCGCGGCTGGCGACCACCCTGAGGCGACTCCTCGAGATCGTCCCGCGCGTGCTGTTTCTGCCCGGAAACCATGACCTGTGGGTGACCGACTCCAACGGCCTGATCGACAGCCGTCAGTTGTATGACTCCGTGCTGCCACGCGTGGTGGCCACCGCCGGAGCGGAGTACCTTGGACTGGCGCCTGCCTGGTTCGACTCCGTGGCGATCGTGGGTGTCACGGGGTGGTACGAGGACTTTCCCGGCGGCCAGACGACCACGCCCGACGCCACCTGCTGCGTGTGGCCCGACTTCGCGGCACCCCGGGAAGTGCTCCAGTGGCAGCTCGAGTTGCTCGAAGCCCAGCTCGAAGCCGCCTCCGCCCGGGCTGATCGCATCTTTGTGATCACGCACACGGCTTCCTTCGTGAAGCTGCTGGCGCCCAGCGTGCACGAGGACATGCTGCCCTACGTCGGGTCGGACCGCCTCGGTGAGTTGATCTACAAGTATCCCAAGGTCGTCTATGCCGTCTCCGGGCATGTGCACGCCCGGTTCCTGTTCTCGGTGCTCCCGCGTGCGCTCCCCTGGGAGCTCTCCCCCTTCGGCTATCCCAACGAACTGGGCAAGGATCCAAAGGAGACCATGCTGGTCTCCCTGCGCATCATTGAATTGTAGTCTTTTTTTATTAACAGTTAATATCAAGGGACAGGAAAGTCAGCATACGCCTTCGTGGGAGGGATACTCGGACCGCATGACCTTCTTCAGGTGGATGCCTTCGATCTGGAAGAGCGTCATGCCGGATCCATAGCCCCCGTCGCGGATGACCACCTCGATGAGGCCATCGGCGTTGAAGTCCCCGATGAGCAGGATCGTCCGGAGGCCGTCCTCTTTGGCGATCTCCTCCCACTGCCCGTCGCTGACCTTCCAGAGGACCCACATCTCCTGGCCGCCTCCGCCGCAGTCGGTCTCCCCGATGCTGCCTCGGGCCTCGACGAACGTGGTCTGTCCGTCGGTGAAAACGTTGATGACGTAGTCCGGCTCGACTTCCTCGCCGATGTCGTTCTCGTATTCCTTGATCTTGTTGTAATAGCCCGCATCGAGCAGGTTCTTCTTCGCCTGACTCTGGTATTGCTCGGGCGTCCCCGGGAGGTCGCGCTGCAGCAGGTGCGGCGGCGGCAGGTGCAGCGGCCGCGCCCACAGGAACTGATGATCCTTGTTCCGGACACGCTCGCACTTCATCAGGGCGCCCGCGGTCACCACGCCCGACTGCGACCAGAGTTCAGAAAGCGGCATCTTCTTCTCGGCGTCAGCCAGCGAGGGCTTGGAATCGGACCACGGGTCAACCTCCCAACCATCCCACTCCCCGCTGTTGGGAATCAACTGACCCAGTTGCACCGGCTCGGCGAGCTGGCCCTGGCACACGGCCTCGGCGTCCCGCATGAGCGCGTAGGCACGATCGCGGGCTTCGGGCAGCACCGGATGGGAGGGCGCGTGGGTCAGCACGACCGGCGGCACAAACTGCTGGAGTCTCAGGCGATCCTTGGCGACCTCGGGCGGCTCCTCCTGGACCTTCTCAGAGAGTTGAACATAATAGTTCCGGGCCGTCGGGATCACGAAAAGCAGGCCGTACCGCTCAAAATTGAGCATGGGGACATGCACCTGGGCCGGACCCACGGGCGGCTCGGGAAGACGCGGAGGACGGGCGGTACGAGCGGGATCCCGGCAAGCCAAGTTTGACAACACGATCACACTGATCAGGCAATGATGAAGAAGACGCATATCTCTTTTTACTCCACCGCTGGCCCCGGTCGATCACTTCCGACAGGTTCCTTGTGCGTTTTGTCACGTTTCCGATCCATGCGCAAGCTGAGCGGACCGATCCCATTTTCTCCGATTCGTGGTAGAGATGGGCTCCGAAGGAGACCCGATCCATGTCCGGAATCCGGATTTTCGCCTGTCCGTTCACGCCGCACCTGACCGATGTCGAGGGCAACGCCCTGCGCATGGTCGAAGAACTCCGCGCCGCGCGGGAGAAAAACTGCGATCTGGTGATCTTCCCCGAGACGGCGCTCACCGGCTACTGTCTCGGCGACCTGCACACCGACCCCGAGTTGGTGCGCCGTCAGGAGCGGGTCATCGAGGAGGTCCTGGCGCCCGCCTGCCTGCACATCGCGGCCGTGATCGGAGCCACCTGCGAGCTCCGTGACGGCGACGATGCCCTGGTGGCCCGCCACAACAGCGCCGTCGTGCTCGCCGGCGGCCGCGTCATCCACCGTGCCTACAAGGTGCTGCTGGCCAATGAAGGGGTCCTCGAGGACTCCCGCTACTTCGATGCCGGGCCGGCCGACCGGCTGTCCCCGGTGGACGTGCCGCTCGCCGGCGGCCGAACCCTGCGGCTGGGCGTGCTGATCTGCCAGGACCTGTGGGACGACGGCGAGAGCGTGCATCCGGCGAGACAACTCACGGAGATGGGCGCCCGGCTGCTGTGCGTGATCAACGCGTCGCCGTTTCACCTCAGGAAGCCCGACCTTCGGCGGACCGTGGCCGCGAACCGGGTGGCCGAGTGCGGCGTTCCGCTGGTGTACGTCAACGCGACCAGCCTCGAGGACGTCGGCAAGAACCTGGTGCTGTTCGACGGTCACTGCTTCGCGATGTCCGCTGCGGGACTGGTCCAGACCCGTCCCTGGGACGGAAGATCGGTGGTCTGGGATGTGCCGCTGGACCCGGTCAGCGGTCCCTTCCCAGCGCCTCAGGTCCGCCCCGAGGCGCTGCTCGCCGAGGCCCTGATCTATGGCATCCGAGAATTCTTCCAGAAGAGCCGCGGCGCCCCCAACGCCGTGATCGGCCTGTCCGGCGGCATCGACTCGGCCGTCGACGCCCTCCTGGTGACACGCGCCCTGGGAGCGGACCGGCTCACCTGTGTGAACCTGCCCACGCGCTTCAACAGCCCTCTCACGCGCGATCTGGCCGGACGCATCGCCGCCAACCTCGGCGTGAACTACCGGATTCATCCCATCGAGGACGTGATCACTGCGCACGCTGCCCGGTTTGCCGAGAGCCTCGGCAGGCCGGTGAAGACGCTCACCCTCGAAAACATCCAGGCGCGCGAACGCGGCAACATCCTGATGGCCTACGCCCAGGAGCTGGGAGCCATGGTCGTGGGCAACGGCAACAAGACCGAGTTCCAGCGCGGTTATGCCACGCTTTATGGAGATCTCATCGGTGCCCTGATGCCCCTGGGAGATGTCCACAAACTGCTGGTGTACGCCCTGGGACGCGAACTTGATCCCCATGGCGAGATCCTGCCGCCGGAGGTCTTCACCGTCGTTCCCAGCGCGGAGTTGTCCGAAAACCAGAACGTGCTCGAGGGGCGGGGAGATCCGTTCGATTACCACATCGAGGCACCCCTGGGCGTGGAGTTGATCGAGAACCGGGCGACCCCCGCGGCGCTGCGCCAGGCGTTCGAGGCTCGCTCCCTCGATTCATCCCTTTGGATCCCCGATGCTCAAGGCCGCACGGTCTACGACAAGATGACCCCGGAGACCTTCGAGGACGCAGCCCGGGATGTGCGAGAGGCCATCGCCCGCTCGTTTTTCAAGCGCGTGCAGAGCCCGCCAAACATCGTCGTCTCGCCGCGGGCCTTCGGTCTGGACCTGCACGAGACCCTCCTGGGCGGGTAGTTGATCGTCTGCTCACGCGCGTTCGGCAAGCACGCGATGGTCGGATCATCCCGAACCCCAATTGATATTCTGATTCAGTGAAGTAAGGGCTTCAGGCGGGGGATTGGTCTAGAACTCAGGACGGTAGTCGGCCTTGCACACGCCGAGGTCGCAGAACTCACCGAAGCCGCACTCCTCGTGGGTGGTACAGGTCGCGTGGCAGTAGGCGTTGATGCACACATGGCCCGCATCGCAGTGGCTCGAGAACACGCACTCGGGGGAGACCGGCGCGGGGTCGTCGATGCACTCGCTGGCGGTGCAGATCTGGCCCGTCGGGCACAGCGGCTCAAGCTCGTCGCAGGTCAGGCCGCACTTGTTGTCGGCCGTGCACACCTTGATGCCGCACTCATCATCGTTGGAGCAAAACACCTTGGAGTCGCCGCACACCGGGTTGTCCTCGGGAGCGCAGCGGCCGCAGGAGGTGCACACGAAGCCTTCGTCGCACTCGTCGTTGCTCTGGCAGCCGGGCACACAGAACAACTCACCACTGGCGTCGGGCTCGCAGATGAAGCCGTTGCCGCAGTCGTCGTCGGTGGCGCAGCGGGTGTCGGGCGCTTCCTCGGGACCGCAGTAGCCGGCTTCGAGGCAGATCTCGCCCTCGCCACAGTCGGCGGCGTAGTTGCAAAGGCTCGCGCAGCCGTAGTCAGTGCACATGTAGCCGTCGGCGCAGGTGATTCCGCCGGCGCACGGCTCGTTGTCCACCGGCCAGCAGTAGTCGCAGTCGCAGGCCCAGCAACCCGAATCGTCGCAGTAACTGCATTTGCAGTCATTGTGTCTGTCCGGACAGCCCGTCAGGTTGAAAAGAAGAAAGGAACCGAAAAGAAAAACCAGGAATTGATGTCTCATGGCACAACCTCCAAGTGTCGAATGCCTACACGGCCTAATTGAGCAATTCGCATGCCAGAACGAAATTCCAGGGAAATCGGTCGAGATCCAGTCGATTTCCATCGTTTTGGCATTTTACCATACCACAAGATCCCGCTTTTTGTTACCTTTGGGTGCCGGAACTGTAAAGTTTCATTCACACCTCCGGCTGGTTTCCTGTTGCAACGGATTTACATGAAGCGCCCGAACATTCCCCTGCAGATCCCGTTTTTTCTGATGGTCCTCGGCCTGTTTGCGGCCTGTCAGGCCCCCTCGCCCCGGGAGACCCTCCGTGCGGCGCGGGATCTTTGGACACAAAACAAAGAAAAAGAGGCCTGTGAGCGGGTCGGTCAACTGTCGGGCGACAGGATCGCCTCCTGGCGAAGGGCCACCGCCTGGGAGTGGCTGCGCTTCTCGGCGATGTGCGCCGCGAAGTCCGGTCGTCCCCTGCCCGCGTCTGTGGCCAGACTGCCATCGCCGTTTGGTCCGTACGCCCAGGCCATGACCTACTTTCACGATCAACGCACCGAGCCCGCCCGGCGGCTCCTCGAACCCCTGGCCGCTCCAGGTCAGGCAGACCGTGAGCCCGCCTACCGCCTGGGCCTGATCCTGCTGCTCGAGGAACAGTTCGAAAAGGCGCTGGTTCATCTGCAGTCCGCGCTTCAGGACTCCCAGCTCCGGACCGAGTCCGTGCGGCTGGCCCTGGCACGGTGCTACATCGGCCTGGGCAGGCTCGACGCGGTCGTGCCCACGCTCAAACCCCTGGTGGAGACCGGCGCCGTGTCCGAGATTTCATCGGCGCGTGCGCTCGTGGACATGGCGCGCGCCTGGAACCGCCGGCTGCCGCCGGAGCTGGTGCCCGACCTGACGAAGGTGCGCACGATGCTGAAGGCCGAGGAGCCCGCCGCGGCCCTTGATGAGCTCGAGAAGATCATGCAGAAGTACGTGAACATCGCGCTGCTGCACTACCTGCGGGGCGTGATTCACCTGCGCCTGGGCAACCGGCCCGACGCCGTCGTCGAACTGGAGAACGCCCTGCGGCTCGAGCCCGGTGATCCAGAGGCGCTTCTGCTGCTGGGCAACATCTACTTCCACGCCCAGCGCGAGCGCGAGGCGCGCGCCTATCTCGAGCGGGCCCTGGAGGCAAATCCCTTCCTCACCCATGCCTGGCGGCTGCTGCGGGACATTCATGCGAAGAACCAGGCATACACTCTGGCCGTCGACGCCCACCGCCGCCACATGCGCCTGCTCAAGAAGCGCGACGCCACCGCGGACCTGCTCACGCTGGCCCAACTCCAGGAGAGCGCCGGGCTCTTCGAGGAGGCCCTGACGACCCACCGGACCCTGGTGTCCAGGCTCGGCGACGAGGAGGCCTTCACCAGCCTCCTGGGACTGGCACGCCTCCACCTGAGCCTGGCTCAAAACCATCTGGGACAGGCGCTGGTCCATCGCAAGAAGGCACGCGCCTATCTCGAACGCGCCGAAAAGATCCGTGCCACCGACGCCGAGTTGGCCCGCCTGCGGGAGATCGTGTTCGGACCAGGCAGCGGCGCCAAGACGAAGTTCGAGAAGAAACTGCGCTCCACCGGCGGCCGGCCGGCGACCGACGAGTCCAATCTGTTCGAATAGTCGGCCCAAGGCCGGACCGTCCGTCCGGTTGCCGAAACAGATGAAGTGTGATAATTCATTGCGGAATGGGTTTCATTCCGCCCGGACTGCATGACGCAGTCCTGCTGCTCCACAGGAGTTCCATGAAAAACGCAACCGCTTTTCCCTTGATTGCCCTATGCCTGCTGTTCCCGCTTTCCTGCGACGACAACAACAAGCCCCCGTGCGGCAGCGGGTCCAATTATGTACCCGTGAATATGCGCACGTTATGGACAATCAATGGGAAACGGACCTTCCTGGGCAACGTCATCTCCTTCGACACCTGCCTGGATGTGGACGCCACCTATGCCTCGATCACCGTCACGGGACCGGAAAACTACCTGCACACCGGAGAGATCCTCTGCACGGCCATGGAATACTCCATCTCCGATGACAAGTGCACCCCATTCCCGTTGGGACCGTACACCATCCAGGTGACGCTGCAGGACTCGCAGCGCCAGCCCGTGGCCCAGTCCAAGACCGTCGATACCCGCATCTACAACGACGGCAATCCTCCCGAGGTGCGGGAAATCGATTTCGAACTGGAATCCTTCTTCGAGACCTTCAATGGCACGCTCTGGTACAAACTGCTGTGGAACGGCGCCAACTGCGCAAACGCAGACCCGGCCTTGACCACCGTCAACGTGGAGATCTACAATGCCGACGAGACCTTGTTGACCAACGGGCATTATTCCGGCGCTTGCATCCCCGACAAGTCGCTCCAGGGCATCCCCACCGGAGACTACACGCTGCGCGTGACGGGTCAGGATGATGGAGGCGTCGTGAACTATTGTGGCACCATGGACATCCAGGTGGGCGCCGGGATCACCAACCCGTCCTGGGAGCTCAACGTCACCGGCGATGCCACCGCCTGCGCGGACTTCGTGTTATGAAAACGCGCGCCCTGATCCTGATTGCGCTGTTCGCGGGCGTGTGCTGCACGCCCATGAAGAACAAGGAGACGCTGGCGACGCTGGAGCCGGCCGTGATTCAGTTCTACGAGCAACTGAAATGGTTCAACGGCGAGATCTCCAAGGACTACGTGCCCCCGGCGTTTCGCTCCGCCTACCTCGACCAACTCGACGTGGCCGAGCGCAAGATCAACTTCTCCTCGATATCGGTCGTCCGCATCACGCCAGACAAGACCGCCAAAAAGGCCGTCGTCCGCCTGCGCGTCTCCTGGATGGAGAAGGACGACAACATCGTCAACGACACCCTCGTGGAGGCCACCTGGGAGTTCCAGGGAAACGCCTGGTACCACACCAAGGGCAAGGTCGTCGACGGCCCCAAGATCCCTGTTCTGTTTGAAAAATAAGTGACGACCGGCTGCCTCGCGGGGCCCCGGCCCGGATCATTTTGCCTTCTTTTTCCAGTTTTCAACAACCTCCGCCGCGTGGATTGCGGCGATGGTGCCGTCGGAGACCGCCGTGGTGATCTGCCGGTAGGGTTTGGCGCGGGCGTCACCGGCGGCGTAGACGCCCGGCAGATTCGTGCGCATCCGTTCGTCGGTCAGGATCTCGCCGCGATCCGAGAGCTCCACCTGCCCGGACAGGAACACGGTGCGCGGCACGTAGCCGATGAAAATGAACGTGCCCGTCACCGGGACGCGGACCGTCTTTCCGGTGACCTTGTGAATGCTCGTGACGGCGGCGAGCCTCTCATCCCCCTCGAAGTCCGTGACCATCTGCTCCATCAGGAACCGGATCTTCGGATTGGTGCGGGCCTGCTCGACAGCCCACGGGTGCGCCTGGAAGTGATCAAACTCGTGCAGGATCGTCACCGAGGAAGCATATTTCGTCAGCGATACGGCCTCCTCGAGGGCGGAGTTGCCGCCGCCGATCACCGCGATGTCCTGCCCGGCGAAGAAGTCGCCGTCGCAGGTCGCGCAGTACGAGATGCCGCGTCCCATGAAGCGGCGCTCCGAATCCAGGCCCAGGGTGCGGGGCGACCCGCCCGGGGCCAGGATCACCACCGGCGCTGAGAAAACACCTTCGTCCTCGACCTCCACCAGCTTGAGTTCACTTTTGAGATCCAGCCCCAGGAGATCCACCTGTGAGATCACTCGGGCACCGAAGCTCTCGGCCTGCGAGCGCATGATCCGGCCCAGCTCCGCACCGGAGGTGACAAGAACACCGGGGTAGTTGGCCACCTCATGAGACAGGTTCATCTGGCCGCCGGGGGTGCCCGTGTCGAGCACCAGCGTCGACAGCCTCGCACGGGCCAGGTAGATCGCTGCGGTCAGCCCCGCGGGGCCTCCGCCGAGGACGATGGCATCATAGGGATGTGTTTCCATGGAAGTAGCTCCCGGCGCCCTTTGGGGACGCCTCCTGGGCTGACGCCGGCTGAACCGGCGGGCGCCCTTTTACGGGCACAATACAGCATCTACTTCAGTTTCGCATCCAGGATTTCCTTCACCTGCTGCTTGTTCTGGATGCTGCTGGTGGCCGCTGCGACCTTTCCGTCGCGGAAGTACACGGTGAACGGCAGTCCCTGGAACGAGCGCGTCTCGGGCAGGCGGCGGATCGTCTCGGCGGCCACCGGCGCGTCGAACTCCATGTCCATGAACTCCACGTCGGGGTACTTGGTCTTCAGGGAGTCCATCACGTCGTAGACCGGAATGCACATCGGTCCCATGCGCCCGCACACCACGGCGATCTTCTTGCCGCTGGACAGGAGCTCCTGATACTGTTGGGTCGATTCGATATGGTTGAGTTTCGTATGCAGCATGATCTTTCTTCCTTTCATTTCTGATCGTTTCACGCTTCAGGGATCGCGTCGGCCTGCACCCACTTGGCCTGCAGGTCGCCCACGGCGACGAAGCGCAGTTTTTCCTGGTTCCATTCGATCTCGGTGCCCGCGTACTTCTTGTAAATCACACGATCTCCGGGCGCGAGGTCAAGGTCGGTCAGCAGCGGCGAGATGGCCACCACCTCACCGGTGTCGGGCAGCTCCAGCATCGACTCCGGCAGCAGGAGTCCTCCTGCGGGGGGTTCCTGCCGCACAGGTCGCAGCAGCACGGTCTCGTTCAACGGGATGATCTTCATGTCGTTTCTCCTTAGCCCGCGGTTGTTTCAGTTCATGGCCGAGGCGGCCCCGGAGAGGCCCAGCAGCCGGTCGATCTTCGCCTTGTCGAAGCCCACGACGTAGGAGCCGTTGATGTCCAGTTGGGGCACACCCTGCTGGCCCGTGCGCCGCACCAGCTCCATGGCCGCCCGCTGGTCGCGACCCACGTCGACCTCCTTGAAGGCGACGTTGTTCTGCCGCAGGTAGTTCTTCACGCGCACGCACCATGAGCAACTCTGGGTCGTGAACACCGTCACCGAGCGGGCAGGGCGCGCTGCCGCCGCTGGCGTTCCTGCCGCCGTGGTCCGGGCTGTCTGCGGAACCGCCGGTCCTCCGGCGAAGGCGTGTTCGTAGGTCGCGACCGTCGCCGTCCCCACCAGACGCTGCTCGACGCGGCCCTGCCGCACCAGGATCACCGCCGGCACCTCGGCCACCGCAAAGCGGCCGTGGACATCCCGGGTCTTTCCAACGTCCACCAGATAGGCGGGCCACTGCGGATGCTTTTCACAGAACGCCTTGAACGCGGGCAGGGTGTCTTTGGCACCCTGTGAAAAATCTCCGAAAAAGCCGAGGATCAGCGGTCCCTTAAGATGATTGGTCTCCGTGACGAGCTGGGAATAGTTTTTGATGATCTGTATCATGACAACACCTCCTTGGATGTTTTCCCGGTCCGGGTCTTCCGGACCGCCAGTTTCGGACAATCACGCAGGTTCGCGACGCCGGCCTCGCTCAAGGCTGAAAGCGCCGTCAGGGCCGACGCCACCGCCTCCGGGTGGGCGAGCCGGTACTCCCGACAACGGCCCTGGGCCTGGCACACCAGCAGACCGGCGTTTCGCAGCAGGCCGAGCTGCTTGGAGATCACCGCCTGCTCCAGGCCGGTGGACTGCACCAGATCCCCGACGATGCAGGGACCGGACATCAGCCGCTCCAGGATCCGCAACCGTGCCACGTTGGAGAAGACGGCGGCGGTCTCTGAGAGTTGATGAAAATCCGGAGTCGTGTGCATGGGGCCAACCTTTCAAAGCATCATATATCGAACGTGATATATGTCTACAAAGGTATATATCCACCACTCAGGATGTCAACCCCGTGCCTGCAGATTTTTTTCAAAGAGTGGAAATTCCGGGACACCGGGTGGCTGCGAACGAGCCGCCGGGGAACGGACTACAGTGAATTACTGGGCGGAGATGACCTCGTCCCAGTGGAGAAAACCATCCATGACGTTCTTGATCATGGCGTCCGAGGTGTAGGTCGCGCCGGAGATCGCGTCCACGCCGATGGCGGAATAGACGCTGGTGCAGCCCGGGGAACAGTTCTTGTCGTAGCCGGGCAGGAGCGTGACGTTCTCCATCGGGAGGCCCTTGAACTGCGTGAAGAACGACAGGGGAACATAATACCACCAACTCTCGCGCTGGGTGATCGTCTCGAGGCCCAGGGTCTCACCGGCTGCCGAGATGCCCGTCAGGGTCCGCACCTCACTGTCGAAGCCCCAGTTGGCGTTGGCCACGCCGTAGCCGATGACCGCCGACTGAGCATCGCGCACAATATAATAGTCACCGCTGGCACTGGTGGCCACTTCAAAGGAGGCCCCTGGGAATAGTTGGGCCAGGGCCTGGGCCTCGGTCTTGTTTTGGTTGGCTGGTATAATAGTAATATTATTTGTGTTGTTTATATTATTTATATTATCAATATCATCAACTACATCTATATCATCAGTTTCTATAATATCACTTGTGTTGTTTATATTATTATTTTCTATTCCCGAATCACACCCGGAAAACATGAAAACCAACGGCAGAATCCAACCCAAAATGGCGCTCTTCATATCAATGACTCTCCCGGAACCCTCGGCGGGCGGGTCCCCGTTTTCGTCGCAAGAATACTTCGAAAGCGGGGAGATGCACGCGAAAAATCACGGGTCTTGCGGATCGGGTTGCTCCCGGGGTCCCCTGCGTGCTAGTTTGGCCCGCGCACGGCGCGCTCCCGGAGGTCCGGATGAATACTTTCCCGGCTGTGGGCGTATGGACCGTGTCGAACCGGCTCCCTTGCCGGTCACCTTCCAGGAGTTCTTTCATGCATACGCTGATCTCGCTCGCGTTCCTGTTCCTGCCGCTGACCCAGACGCCGCCGGCGCCCAAGCCCGCGGTCACCGCACCGGCGCCCAAGCCCGCCGAAGCCGAGGAGGATCTGAAGACCTACAACCTCGCCGATGCAATCTCGGCGATCACCACAACCCAGAATTATTACAACAAGATCACCACTTTCCAGGCGAAGTTCAAGCAGGTGTTCTCCAAGAAGTTCCACGGAGACCAGCCCGAAGAGAGCGGTGTCATCTACATCAAGAAGCCAGGCTTCATGTTATGGGATTACCTGCTGCCCGACAAGAAGATGTTCCTGATCGACGGCAAGAAGGCCTGGATGTACGAGCCTTCCAGCAAGCAGGCCCTGTGGCGCGACGTCAAGGACAGTTCGCTTCCCACGCCGGTGAAGTTTTTGTGGGGCCAGGGCAAGCTCACCGACGAGTTCCACGTCAAGATCGTGCCCAACTCCAAGTTCGCCGGCAAGAACCAGAAGGCGCTCAAACTGCTGCCGAAGAAGCGCTCCCCGCACTTCAAACTGGTCATGTTCGTCGTCGACGTGCAGGGCGCGGTCGTATCAAGCATCGTGTACGATCATGAAGGCAACAAGAACCAGATCAACTTCAGTGATATCACGCTGAACAAGTCCATCGAGGACAAGAAGTTCACCTTCACGCCGCCCAAGGGGGTCCAGGTCCTCCAGGCCGGCGAGGAGAAACCTTCCGGTTCCAGGTAACCGATCGGTCCAGGCTCATCATCTTCTTCCATTTTTCAACTTGACGGGACCGCAGCGCTCTTTTACGCTGACTGCGGTTACATGACTTTGCAGTCGAGATCACACCCGGGAAAGGGCTTGAGAATAGATGACATCCAGAGACAAGCGCCGTCACAAACGATTCGAACTGGAAGCCTTCGTGGACTACACTGGCAGGGAATTCCTGCTGAACCACCGCATCTACGACCTGAGCCTGGGCGGCATGCGGCTGGCCACTTCCGAGCCCGAGCCCCTGGGAACGTCCGTCGATCTGGTGATCACCTTCCCGGATCTCGACGCCGCGATCGAGGTCAAGGGGGAGGTGGTGTGGGTCAAGCCCGCGCCCGACAACGAGATGGGAATCAAGTTCAATTCCGTAGGTATGAAGGAGCTCAAGTTGCTCCAGGAGTACCTGAAGAAAATCGAGGAAAAGAGGTGATTCATGGCTCTTGAAATGGAACAGATCCTGCGTGACACCACGCTGGAGGCCTCCGACAAGTTGATGATCTTCCGTGGCATCGTGCAGATCGCCCAGGCTGACGGGGAGATGGATCCGCGTGAGAAGGAATATCTGCAGCAGGTGGTCAAGGAGTTCTTCCCCGAACAGGATTTCGGCGGTTTGCTCGCTGAGTACCGGCCCCTGACGGAGGCGGACCTGGGCGGCTTCTCCTCCGAGGAAGCGCGCGCGTGCTACACGGCCTTCCTGTTCATGATCGCCTACGCCGACGAGGAGTTCTCCGAGTCCGAGCGTACGCTGCTGTCGACGCTGACGACCGGCGTGCTGCCGCCCGAGCGCGTCGACGCCGTGGCCGCCGGCATCCGGCAGTACCTGTACCGCCGCTCCATCTTCCACTTCGTGCTCAACCAGAACTTCCTGCATCCGGAGTTTGCCCGCGAGATGGCGCGCCGGTTCGAGGTTCCCGAGGATGCGGCCGTCGCCCTCAACCAGGAAGTCTACAACGCCGTGCTCGTGCTGCACGGGGCACAGCAGAACGCCGAGGCGTAGCATGGCGGACAAACCCACCTGGAAGGAAATCGACGCCAAGCGCGACCGCTCTTCGGGCGGCGCCCGGCGCGAGGAGAAACCCGCTGCCCGCGGCAGCTCGATGCGCGTGAGCAAATCCGACGTCGACAAGTTGTTCAACTCGTCCAAGCTCGGCGAGATGATCCGCAAGGCCGAAGGGGAGAAAAAAATCGACAATCCCTCCGAAAACAGCCTCGTGGCCCAGGTGAAGAAGTGCCTGCGTCTCGAAGAGCCTTCGGAGTTCCTCAAGGAAGCCCGGCGCATCCTCGACGAGCACGACAAGGTGCCCACCGACATGGAGTTCTGCGAGCGTGCGCTGGAGATCAACCACATGCCCACGGTGATGCGGCTCCTCGAGCGCATCCTCGAGTCGCTGGCCGACAAGCGCAAGCCGTACATGCCGCGCGTGCTGCGCATCCGGTGCCAGACGCTGCCCATGAAGTACCAGGATCCACGCGTCACGAACCTGTGCGAGCGGATCATCGACAAACTGTGACGTAGAAAGAGCGTCCCGGACGTATACCGTTCCAGACGCGTCGTTGATCGGAGGAAAAACCCATGAACGGAACACATTGCATGGAACAGGGCCGCGAGGCCCTCGCAGCCGGAAAGACCAACGAGGCGCGGGTGTGGTTCGAGAAGGCCGCAGCGCTGGAGCCGGAGAACGCCGAAGCCCAGTTGCAGCATGCCCTGTGCGCGCTGATGACCGGTGATCGCCGCACGTTCGCGGGTATCTACGCCTCCTTCCGTGAGAAGATGGAGACCGAGACCTCCCCCCGGCTGGTGCGCCTGTGGAACCTCGTGCTGCGCTTCTCGGGCTCCCTGGCGATGGTGGCCACCGCCGTGACGCTCTCGAGCGCGGCCTGCTCCAACGGAACCAAGGAAGGCACCACCGCGGCCAAGCCCGACGAGGCCCAGCCGATGGTCCCTGTGGCTGGCAACAACACCACCGAGCCGACCCCGCCCGAGGGCGACATGATTGATCCAGCGCCCATGGACGACGAGGTCTACTCCAAGCACCGTTACAGCGCCGGCGTGCGCCCGCCCATCGATCTCGAGCCCGAGGCCAAGACCCCGCCCGTGCCACCGATGTCCAAACCCGGTGACTCCGCGTCCGGCGACACCGATGATGACGACGACGACATGGAAGCCGGGATGAAGCCCACGCCCATGCGTCCTCCCGCCACCAAGTACGGCGTCCAGATGCGCTACGGTGGCGGCCTTCGCGACACCGATCTGTAAGCCCGCCAGCTCCATGTCCGACAAGCCTCCCGCCCACGACGGCATCCGGGTGCGCCGCGACGGCGACGCTTTCCGCTACTTCAAGTCCGGCGGAGAACCTGTGCCGCCAGACGGCGGAGAACCTGTGCCGCCAGACGGCGGCCAACCCGTGCCGCGCGAGTTCACCTGTCGCCATCCCTACATCCTTGAGCTCGAGATCACCTGGGCGTGCAACCTCGCGTGTCCCCACTGTTATGTCGACGCGCCACGCGCCTGCCCCGATGAACTGACGCTGCCCGAGATCCGCACCGTGCTCGCCCAGGCCCGGGCCGCCGGCATGCTCGAACTGTCGCTGACCGGCGGCGAGGTGTGCTGCCGTCCCGATCTGATGGACGTGATCGCGGCTGGCCAAGAAGCGGGCTTCCCTGTGCGCCTGGTGACCAACGGAACGCTGGTGACGCAGAAGATCGCCCGCGCCTGGAAAAACGCCGGCATCGAACTGGTCACCGTGAGCCTCGATGGCGTGGATCCCGCCGTGCACGACACGATCCGCGGGCCGGGCAGTCATGCGAAGACCCTCGCGGGCATCGCCGCGCTCACGGAGGCGGGCCTTTCTGTGAGCCTGATCGCGGCGTTCTCGCGGATCAACTTCGGCCAGCTGCCCGCGCTCTGGGACTTCGCCCGTTTGCATCGCCTCGGGCTGCAGGCCCAGATGGTCTCGGGCAAGGGCCGCACGCCGCGAGACCTGCTGCTGTCCCCACAACAATATTACGAGCTCGGCGAGCAGATCGCCGCGATCTTCGCTGCCCACCCGCACCGGATCGTACCCATGGACGACATGGTCACACCCTCGAATTGCTTCCCCCTCAACCAGCTGGAACGGACCTGGCAGAAGCGCTGCTCCGGCGGCATTTTGAACCTGTTCGTGCGCGCCAACGGCGACGTGACGCCCTGCTCGGCCCTGGCGCTGCCCGAAAACGTCGTGGGCAACATCCGCGAGCCCGGCGGTCTGACCATGATCCTCGAAGAGGAGCGCTGCCGGACCAACCTCGAGTGGTGCCACGCGAAGAACCTGCATGGCATCTGCGCGGGCTGCCCCCACGCCGACGTCTGTCATGGCGGCTGCCCGGACATCCTGCTGACCCTGTGCCGGGACCGCCACGAGAACGAATACTGCTACCACCGCCTCGAGACCCTCGCCATCACCGAGGCCCTGCTGGATCCGACATGAACCAACTCCAATACGCCGTCTGCGAACTGACCAACCGCTGCAACCTGCGTTGCGTCCACTGCGCATCCAACTCCGGCCCGCCGCGCGAGAATGAATACGGCACCGACGACTGGATCCGGATCGTCGGTGAGCTCGCGGCGCTGGGATGCGAGGAGCTCACGCTCATCGGCGGCGAGCTGCTTCTTCACCCTGGCTGGGAGGACATCGCGCGGGCCGTGAAGGTTCACGGCATCCGGCTCGTGCTGATCACCAACGGGATGCTGGTCACCGAGGAGATCCTGCAGAAGTTCATTGCGCTGGATCCCTGGATCATCGGGGTCTCGCTGGACGGCGCCACGCCTGAAACCGTCAAGGCCATGCGCCGCGTCGACGGCCACGACCGCGTCATGAAGCTGCTGCGCGACCTGGTCGCCGCCGGGCATCCCCGGGTCAACGCGATCACCACGTTCTGCAAACTGAACTTCCATGAGTTCGAGGCCCTGGCGGATCGTTTCCGCGGCTCGAAGATCACCTGGCAGGTGCAGATCGCCAACCCCTCGGGTGAGCGTTTTTCCGATGACTGGTCCCTCTCGGTCGACGAGTTCGCGCAGTTCTGCGAAAAGGTCACCGAGCACATGGAGCACGATCCGGATCTGTGGATCTGCCCGATGGACGACTTCGGATACCACCCGCTGTCGGACCGCCTGTCTCGCTTTCACCGGAAGTTCCCCGGCTGCATGGCCGGCATCTCGGTGATCGGCCTGCGCTCCGACGGGGCGGTTCTGCCCTGCCTGTCCCTGGGCGAGGACTTCGTCGTGGGAAACCTGCACGATACGACCCTGGCTGAGCTCTGGGCCGACGACGCCCGCTTCGAGCGCTTCCGCAACAAGCGCAAATATCTCACCGGCGCCTGCGACGCCTGCGCCTTCGCGGACACCTGCCGGGGCGGCTGCACGGCCATGGCGGCGTCCAACACGGGCGCCTTCGGAGAGAACGCCTACTGCCTGCGCAGCATCGAACAGCAGCGCCTGCTCACAGACCTGCTGACGCTGGGACAAGAGTAAGAGTTAAGAATTGGGTCAACCACGGAACACACTGAACACACTGAGGGGATTTCTGGAGACGACCCGGCCATTTTGCGACTCGTCTTCGAGTCGCCGGCCTCCAGTGGCGGGCGGACGCCCGGTTTGGGACGATCCGGCGCGTACGTTGACGCGACCCGTCTACGGGTCGCCGGCCTCAGTGCTGGAACCATGGGCAGGGGACGTGAACGAGGAGGGGCGCATGGAATGTGCTGTAGGCGAAAGGACGTTCACTCGATGACGGAGTCGGCGTCGACGTTCATGGTCGTGTCGGAGTGGCCGGAGATGCCCGGCAGGATCTGCCAGGGGCTTCCGCTATAGCAGATGTTCTCGCGGAGGATGGAGTCCTCGATGTTGATCGTGCCATCGTGGTTGTTGCTCACGAAGAAGATCGCAGCCCCGTAGGCGTTGACCTCGTTGTGCTCGAGGACGGTGCCGCACAGCGACAGTGTCATGGTGTTGCCGTCATTGTAGATCGCGCCCCCGGAGCCGCCGCCGGGCGTGCCCGAGTCGGCCGGATTGCCGCCGTTTCCGATGGCCCGGTTGTACGAGAAGAGGCTGTTGAAGATCGTCCATGACACGCCGATGCTGCTGATCCCGCCGCCGTTGGAGCACACGTTTCCGAGGTCCTCGCGACCGCCGAAGGTGCTGTGAACGACGTAGACCGCCCGGTCCTCGAACTGGTCGAACACGCGGATGCCCGCGCCGCCGACGTCAGGGCCGGTGGGGGCGCAGGAATTGCCGAAAAAGCGGCTGTTGATGACCTTGAACCGTCCGCCGCGCACCCAGATCGCGCCACCGCCGTCATACTCGGTCTCCTGCTCGGAGTTGCCGTCGACAAACGTCAGGTTCTGCACGGTCAGCCGCGGGTGATCCTGGTCGTCGCAGTGGGAGGTGGTCCAGACCTGGTCCGGATCGCAGGTGTTCATGTACAGGATGCGCCGGCGGTCACCCCCGGAGAGGGCCACCTTGCCGCCCCCGTCGATCACGATCTCTGGGCCCGTGTCATTGCGGATCTTCGCGGTCTCGGTCAGTTGGATCGTCACCGGGTCCGGCCCGCAATTGAAGGTGATGATGCCGCCTTGGGCGATGGTGGAGACGACGGCCTCGGAGGTGCAGCTCCCGGGCGTACCGTCGCCGATGACGTGGTCGGGAACGGACGTGTCGGCAAGCATGGCCTCTTCCGGAATCGGGCAGGCGCCGTCAGGGTTTCCGGCTGCGGGCATGTCATCGGTGATCTCGATGTAGTCGATGTCGGTGAACCAGCGGCCGCCACCGCCGTCGTCGCAGGCGGATAAGACTGTGAGCAAGAGGCAAACGGGCAGGACAAGGTGGCGGATTCTCATGGGCTCACTCCTGACGATGCAATGGATTCGTGGACAATTCGGGCACCGCTCGACTTCCTGACACGCGTTGGGACATCCAAACGCCTACAGCGCCTCGAGGCCGTCGATCACTCGCTGGTACTCGGACGCGACCACGCAGGCGGAGATGGACTTCGCCTCGCAGGTGAAGTTGACCAGCACCAGTTGGTTTTTATGGAAGAAAAAGAAGAACTCGACCTGGTGGGTGCGGGTGCGGCCGGTGATCCGCATGGCCTCGGCGCCCAGCGCCTGGGCGGGTTTGGGAACATCGAGCGTGATCTTGCGCGAGGCGGAGATGCCCTTGATCCGGGCGGTCCAGGTGGCCAGCGTGTCCCCGGTCTTCTTCGGGGTCGCCGTGATCACGATGCGCGCGCCGGCAGGATGGTACCAGTGCACGCTCTGGGGCAGGTAGGCGTTGGGCTCGGCCGACAGCCAGGTCTTGGGAAAGGGAACACGGACCCTGGCGGCCTTGATCGTGACGGGCCCCGAGCGTGTCTGGGCGACAGCCATCCCGGCAAAGCCGGAAACCGACAACGCGATGAAAACAAGGAATGGAAGGAGACGGCCATGAACCATGACCACGACGGTAGGCGAACTAGCGGATGGCGTCAACCACTTTCGGCTCTTCGACCATGTCCACAGCCAGGCCGGCTTCGCGGCGGGCGCGGTACAGCACGAACTGCAGCGTGTTGACGAAGCTCTGCAGCATCTCGTCCGAGAGGTCGCCCATGTTGGCGATCTGGAAGTACGTGTCCGTGAGGATTCCCTTGCAGCCGTAGATGATGAATCCGTAGCCCTTCATGCGATCATACAGTTCGGAATAGGTGATGTACTCCGGGACCTTCACGATGGTGAGCGTGGCGCTCCGCTGTCCGGCGACGTCCAGGAAGGTCAGACCCATGGAGAGGAAGTTCTCGCGCAGGAAGCGGTTGCGCTCGCGGTACAGTTCCCAGCGGCTCTCCACGCCGTCCTCGAGCAGCTCGTCGACGGCCGCGTCGAGGGCGAAGAAGCCGTTGACCGCGGGCGTGAACGGGGTCAGTTCCTCCTCGATGGCGTACTTGCGGTAGCGCTTGAGGTCCAGGTAATACACGCGGGGCCGCACCGTCTCGATGACCTTCCAGGCGCGGTCGTTGACGCACACGAACGCGACGCCGGCGATGGCCTGCATGGCCTTGTTGGCCGAAGACAGGCAGATGTCGATGTTGTCGCGCACCACGTCGAGATCCTCGGCGCCCAGGGACGACACGGCGTCGACGAGGAGCAGGCGGTCGTGCCGGCGGCAGATCGCGCCGATCTCGCCGATGGGGTTGATCAGGCCCACGGAGGTCTCGTGGTGGGCCAGCATGACCGCGCAGATCTCCGGATCCGCGGCGAGCTTGGCCTCGACGGCGGAGACGTCCATGGTGTTGCACCAGCCGAAGTCCAGCACTTCCATGTTCAGGCGGTGCACGGTGGCGACCTCGCGGTAGCGTTCGCCGAAGGCGCCGTTGATCAGCACCAGGATCTTCTTGTCCTCAGGGATGGTGGAAGAGATCGTGGCCTCGATGCCCGAGGTGCCCGAGCCCGTGATCAGCACGACCTCATGGCGCTCGTCGCCGCGGAAAACCTTCTTGAGCTTGCTGCGCAGGTTGCGCACGAGCACGGCAAAGTCGGTGTCGCGGTGACAGGTGTCATGATGCACCAGCGCCGCCTTGACACGCGGGGTCGTCAGCACGGGACCGGGGTTGAGCAGGACGTATCCCGGGGTTTCCTTGTAGTTCAGAATGCCCTTGATATATCCCAACACACGCGCGCTGTTTTTTAAATTTTCCATGAGCCGTTCCTTTCGTCCGCACTGCCCTCGCGGGCTTGGGGCCCAGTGCTGCATTTGCCATGCCAGGTCCTGACATTCCGCGTCAATTACATTATTTCTTCATGAATTTCAAGAAAAATTCGTTGGAAATCAAGGAGGATTTATACTTGCATACTTATGCAACCTTCCATTTTCTCGTGAAAGAATTCGCAGGTGACAGGTTCCGTCAAAAGAAGTGTCAGATTTCTGACACCTGAATGTCAGATCCATCAGTTTTCAGGGGAGTTTCTGGTACTCGTCGGTGGTGGCGCGGTTTACGATCGCGGCGCGTGCGAGCTTGTCTGCGAGCTCGTTGCCCTCGTGGCCGGCGTGACCCTCGATCTTGATCAACTTGAGGCGGGAAAAGTCGCGTGCCTTCCTGCGCAGGGTCATCACCAGCTCAGTGTTGGCCTTGGCCTTCCAGTTCTGGGTGAGCAGCCCCAGCGCGTAGGCGCTGTCGGAGTACAGGTGCACCGGACGCGAGGGATCACGGATGGCCTCGAGGGCGCGCAGGATCGCGGTCAGTTCGGCGATGTTGTTGGTGCACGCATCGCCGAGCCAGCCCGAGATCACGCGCTGGGTTTTGCCCGCGCGCAGCACGACCCCGTAGCCCCCGGGCCCGGGGTTGCCCGAGCAGGCGCCATCGGTGAACACGATGATGGGTTCTTGAAGGGAGTTCAAGGTATTACCGTCGAATTCTGACCCGGCGTCAGCCGGCCATCTGAGGCACCCGCAAAAGGATGCCGGATCATCTCTATGCGTCCTGGATCGTGACCGTCATTTCGACGCGATCCCGCGGCATGTCCTTGGAGTTGCGGTCCAACTCGGCGATCTTGTCGACGACCTCCATGCCCGAGCTCACCTTGCCGAACGCGGTGTACTGGCGGTCCAGGAACTTCGAGTCACCGTGGCAGATGAAGAACTGGGAGCCCGCGCTGTTGGGGTCGCTCGAGCGGGCCATGGAGAGGACGCCCCGCAGGTGCGGGGTTTCGTTGAACTCCGCGTCGATGTTGTAGCCGGGGCCGCCGGTGCCCGGGGTGCCGCGTCCGTTGGGCTTGGAGTTGGGGCAGCCGCCCTGGATCATGAAGCCCGGAATGACGCGATGGAAGATCGAGCCGTTGTAGAAGCCGCTCTCGGCGAGCTTGATGAAGTTGGCGACGTGGTTGGGCGCCTTGTCGTTGAAGAAATCCAGCACGATGTTGCCGAACTTGGTGTTGATGACTGCTTGTTTCATGGGGGATGATCCTTTCGTTGGTTGTGGTTATTCCATGGTGGACAGAATCCGCTCGGCGACCTGATCCGGATTCAGTCCGAAGTGTTTCACGACATCGCCCTCGGGGGCGCTCTCGCCGAAGGTGGACAGGCCGATGCGCTCCGGGACGCCAAAGCCCGCGAACAGGCGGCAGGTGCCGGCCTCCAGCGCGATCTTCCGCTTGGCCGGGGAGTTCTTCACGAGCCCCGGCAGCGTGCCCGGATCGGTCAGCGACAGCATCGGCACGCTCACGACCTCGACGGCCACCCCGCGGGCGGTACACAACTTCGCGGCCTCGATGGCCACGTGCACCTCGGAACCACTGGCCAGGAGCTGGACCTTCGCGTCGGTGGCAGGCGCGACGACGTAGCCGGTCAGGTGCTCCGGATCACGGATGGAGCCCAACAGTTGGGGCAGGTTCTGCCGGGTCAGCAGGATCGCCGTGGGGCCGCAGTTGGTGCGGGCATACTGGTAGGCGGCCACACACTCGTTGCCGTCGGCCGGTCGGATCACGCTCAGGCCCGGGATCAGGCGCAGCGCGTCGGCGTGCTCCACGGGCTGGTGGGTGGGACCGTCCTCGCCGACATGGATCGAGTCGTGGGTGAAGATCCAGATCACCGGCAGCTTCATCAGCGCCGACAGGCGCACGGCGCCGCGCATGTAATCGGAGAACACCAAAAACGTCGCGCCGTAGGGCAGGACCTGCCCGTGAAGCGCCATGCCGTTGACGATGCCGCCCATGCCGTGCTCGCGGATGCCGAAGTGGATGTTGCGGCCCTCAGGGCGCTCTGCGGAGGTGGCGATGGAGACGTCGATCCAGGTGTTGTTGGACGGGGCCAGGTCGGCCGAGCCACCGAACAGCCGTGGGTCGGCCTTGGCGATGGTCTGCAGGATGCGGCCCGAGGATTTGCGTGTGGACTCCGAGGCGCCCACGGTCCAGGTCGGGTATTCGGGCATGCCCGGGGCCTTCCCGCTCATCAGGTTGTACTGTGCGAACTTCTCGGGGCTGGCCGCGGCGAAGGCCTCCAGCCGCCCGCTCCAGGCGGTGTACGCGGCGGCGCGGGCGGCCTTGGTGGACTCGATGTGCGCGACGACCTCCGGGGCCACCGAGAACGCCTCGCCGTAGGCATAGGCGATGCGCATCTGCTCGATGACATCCTTGCCCAGCGGGGAACCGTGGCACTCGGCGGTGCCCTCCTTTTTCCCCGCGCCGCGGCCGATCTTCGTATGGCAGATTAATAGTTTCGGTTTTCCTTGACCATTTTTGAGAAGGTTTTCATAGGCCAGCTTGATGATCGCCGGATTCTCGGCCTCGACCTCCTCGCAGGCCCAGCCCAGCGCCGTGAAGCGACCAGAAGTGTCCTCGGTGAAGGCGATGTCGGTGGAGCCCTCGATGGAGATGCGGTTGGAGTCGTAGAACACGACCAGCCGGTCGAGCTTCTGGTGACCGGCGAAGGAGGCGGCCTCCTGGGTGATGCCCTCCATCAGGTCCCCGTCGGAGGCCAGCACGAACGTCCGGTGGTCGCAGATCCCGGGACCGAACAGGGTCCGGACGCGGCGCTCCGCGAGGGCCATGCCCACGGCGTTGGAGAACCCGGCGCCCAGCGGCCCGGTGGTGGTCTCCACGCCCGGCAGGCATCCCACCTCGGGGTGTCCGGGGGTCCGCGAGCCGAGCTGGCGGAACTTCTGCAGATCCGCGGTGGTGACCCCGAAGCCGTACAGGTGCAGCATCACATACAGCAGCGAGGAGCCGTGGCCCGCCGACAGCACGAACCGGTCGCGGTCGGGCCAGTCCGGATGGGCAGGATCCATCTTCATCAGGTCGTGGAACAGCGCATATGCCATGGGGGCGGCGCCCAGGGGCAGGCCCGGGTGTCCGGACTTCGCCTTCTCGATGGTCTCGGCGGCCAGCATGCGGATGGTTTGAAGGGTTTTTTCAGTCGACGGATGCATGGAATCTCCTGGTTCGGGAAAACGCCTCCCTCAGGTGGCGGAGGCGGTCTTGTCGGCTTTTTCGGACATCTCCGCGAAGTACTGGCGCGTCAGCGACAGCACCTTGGGCGCGAGCATACACAGGGCGAGCAGGTTCGGCAAGGCCATGAACGTGATGGCCATGTCGGCAAAACCCCACACGAGCTTCATGGACTGCACCGCGCCCACGAAGATGACGATGGAAAACACGATACGGTAAATCAGCACCGCGCGCGGGGAGTCGATCAGGAAGGTCACCGCCCGGTCCCCGTAATAGGACCAGGAGATCGCCGTGGAGAGGGCGAACAGGACCGTGGAGATCGCGACCACCTGCTGGCCGAACCAGGCCATGCCGATGGGGGCCAGGCCCGACTCGAACGAACGCGTGGTCAGCACCGCGCCGTCGAACTGGGGCGCCAGGCCCGTGGCGTCGGGCGCGTGGAGGCCGCCCACGACGATGACCAGCGACGTGAGCGTGCAGATCAGCACGGTGTCGATGAAAGGCTCGAGCATGGAGACCAGACCCTCGCGCACGGCGTACGGGGTCTTGGCCGCGGCGTGTGCGATGGGGGCGCTGCCCTGCCCGGCCTCGTTGGAGTACAGGCCGCGCTTGATGCCCCAGATCATCGCGGCGATGAAGCCACCCTTGAGGGCCGCCTCGCCTGTGAAGGCGTCGCGGAAGATCATGGCGAACGCGGAGCCGACCTTGTCGTAGTTGACCAGCAGGACCAGCAGACCGCCCAGGATGTAAAACGCCGCCATGAAAGGCACCAGTTTGGACGCCACCGAACCGATGCGGCGGATGCCGCCGACGATGACCAGGAACACCAGCACGGCGATGACCAGACCCGAGAGCCATGTGGGCACCGAGTAGGCGCCATGCAGCGCCTGGGCCATGGAGTTGGACTGGGGCATGTTGCCCGTGCCGAAGGAGCAGATCACGGTGCCCACCGCGAAGAGGACGGCCAGCACACCCGCGAAGCGGCCCAGTTTGCCGGTGAGCCCCTTCTTGATGTAGTACATCGGACCGCCCGCGACCATGCCCTGGGAGTCGGTCTCCCGGTAATGGAGTGCCAGGGTGCACTCGGCATACTTCAGCGCCATGCCCAGGAACCCCGTCATCCAGATCCAGAAGGCCGCGCCGGGTCCGCCCCAGGCGATGGCGGTGGCGACGCCGGCGATGTTGCCGATGCCAACGGTGGCCGAGAGCGCCGCCGAGAGCGCCTGGAAGTGGGTGATGTCACCGGGATTCTCGTCCTTGTGGAACTGTCCCGACACGATCCGCAGGGACAGTCCGAACTTGCGGAACTGGATGGCCTTCAGCAGGATGGTGAACATCAGCCCCACCGGGATCAGCAGGGCCAGCAGGATCATCGGACCGACGGTGTCGTTGTAGTAGTTGATGAAGTTCTCGAAGGCTTGCATTTCCGCTCCGATCTCAATCTCAGGACACGGTGGTCTCGACCCAGGCCAGGAAGTCCGCGTTACCCCAAACGACCGGCAAGGCGATGATCTCGGGCACCTCATAGGGATGGACAGGACGGACGGCCTGCTCGATCTGCGGCAGGAGATGGCGTCCGGTCTTGATCACGCACAGGCACTCCGCCGCGCTCTGAAAGGCGCCCTGCCAGAAGAACTGCGACTGGACCGCAGGCACGATGTTGACGCAGGCGCAGAGCCGCAGCGCCAGCAGGCGATCGGCCACGGCCTCGGCGGTCTCGATATCGGGTGTCGTCATCAGCACCACGACGGGTTCGAAGGTCATCATGGAAGGGGCCTCCAGGAAAAAAGTTCGCGCGCATTATGCCCCAAGTGGGTCTGTCGAATCAACCCGGCATTTTCCGATTGACAATGCTTCGAAACACCATTAGATCAGGGTCGCCCCCGGTTCCCTGTGAAACGAGGGTCTGCGAGGATGGCGGAATTGGTAGACGCGCTAGCTTGAGGTGCTAGTGGACGTTGTCTGTAGGGGTTCGAGTCCCCTTCCTCGCACTACCAGAAGAGACAACTGAAAAGACGAAATGGATCGGAATTGACGGATGCGTGTGCATGCGGCCGCCGCTTTTCTCTCTGCTACGGATTCAAAAACTCGAGGGTCTTCTGCGCCAACTCGAGGCTGAAATGCCCGGCTTTGGCGATCTCGGCGGGCGCTGCCGTGCGGATGCGCTCGACGCTGCCGAAGGCCGTCAGCAGGGCGGTGACGCGCTTGGGGCCGAGGCCCGGGACCTCAGAGAGCCTGGAGGAGAACGTCTTCTCCTGGCGCCTGGTGCGGGCCCGGTTGGCGAACCGGTGGGCCTCGTCGCGCAGCCGCACTAGGATGAACATCTCACGAGACCCCGGCAGGATCGGCAGCGGTTCCTTCACACCGGGGAGGAACACGCGCTCGGGCGGCCCCTCGGACCCGTGCTGCTTGGCCAGCGAGATCACCTTCACTGCTGACAGGTCCAGACCGGTCCCGTCTCCGAGTTCCGTAAATATCTGAGTGATCGCGCGCAGCTGGCCGCGACCGCCGTCGATGACCATCAGCTCCGGCAGCTCCCAGTTCTTCTCGGCGGCGTGCTCGAGCCGCCGGGCCATGACCTCGCGCAGGGCGCCGTAATCGTCCCCGGGAGCCACGTCGCGCACGTGGAATTGACGATAAAGCCTTGGCGCGGGCCGGCCGTCGATGAAGACGACCATGGAGGCCGATGTGTCCTTCCCCTGCGAGTGCGAGATGTCGTAGCACTCCATGCGTTTGGGCACGCCCGGCAGGTGCAGCCGGGTCGACAGGCGGGCCAGCTCGGCCTCCACCTCCAACTCGTTGTGCAGCGTCAGGCGGTGCTGCGCGTTGACCTCGGCCAGCCGCAGCAGCCGCGCACGGCTGTCTTCCACCGGTCCCGGCCCGGAGCCTCCCGGGGCCTCCCCGGAGCTGGTCGGGGCCACCACCACCTCGACCGGTGCGCCGGCGGCCTCCCCGAGCCAGGCGGCCAGGTCCGCGGCCGCCTCCGGGGAAAACGGCAGCAGCAGGCGCCCTGGCGTCTCGGTGCGGGACGCATAGTGCTGAAACAGGAACGTCGACAGGATCTCCGCGTCATAGAGCTCCTCGGGCACCTCGACGACCAACTGGCGGTGCACCCCGAGCTGGCCCTGCCGGATCTCCAGCACCACCAGCGACAGATGCGGACCCTCGCGCACGAACCCGACGGCGTCGGTGGGCACGAAGTCCGACGTGATCACCTGCTGCGGCTGGGCACACTTCTCCAGCGCGAACAGCAGGTCCCGCAGCTGGGCCGCCTTCTCGAACTCCAGGTCCGCGGAGGCCTGCTTCATCTCGCGACGCACATCCCGCATCAGACGCTCGAAGCGCCCCTCGAGGTACAGCATCGCCTTCTCGACCCGGCGCCGGTAGGCCGCAGCGTCCACGTTGCGGCTGCAGGGCGCCTCGCAGCGGCCCATATGGTACTGCAGGCACGGCTTCCTCCGCGTGGCGAACACCGCGTCGGAACAGGTGCGGAAGCGGAAATACCTGCCGATGAAGGACAGGAAGAAGTGCACCGCCGAAGCTGCGTGGTACGGACCAAAGTACCGGGCGCCATCCTCCTGCGGCAGACCGCGTGCGGTCTCGAACCGCGGCCACGGGTGGGCCGCCTGGACGCGGATCATCAGGTAACTGCGATCGTCCCGGAGCCTCACGTTGTAGCGCGGCTTCAGTTCCTTGATGAGGGTGTTCTCCAGCAGCAGCGCCTCACGCTCGCTCTGGGTGACCCAGATCTCCAGATCGGCCATCTCCGAGGGCAGGCGGGACACGAAGGACCGTGTGTCCCCGGAGGCCCGGAAGTACGAGTTCACGCGGGAGAACAGGTCCAGCGCCTTGCCGACGTAGAGCACCTGGCCCGCTGCGTTGCGCATGACGTACACGCCCGGAGAGTGCGGCAGGCTTGAAAGGAACGGTTCGCGGGAGGCGGGATCGCGGAGATCCATATTAATTTAGTAGGAGAATTCCTGGCTCATCACGTGGACGTTGCCGGACTCATCCGCAACACGGATCTGGAGCAGGTGGACGCCCTTTTCGAGCGTGGTGGGCAGGGTCAACTGGAACTTCTCCGACAGGGTGTCGAGGATGCGGTCCACCGGGAGCACAGGCTTCCAGGGATCATCGTCGATGCGCACCTGCACACCGATGAGGCGGGAGGCGGCATCGGCGGCCGTGAAGGAGACCGCCAGACCCTTGATCAGCAGTTGGCTGATCCGCGGCGAGGTGTTGTCCACCAAAAACGGCTTGGAGATCATCTCCGAGGTCAGTTCGCTGCCGGGGGAGTTCGCCGGGGCGTCGCTGGCCACCACGCGGACCTCGTACAGGCCGTCGGCGTAGGCAAGAGCCTTCCAGGTGAAGCTCGTCGAGGTCACCGGAGCGCGGGGCGTGAGC